>CALJLK010000298.1 GCA_937982655.1 uncultured Sandaracinus sp. | reverse complement strand
GCGAGCGCTAGCGAGCGAAGGCTCGTGGGTTGGGGGCCCCTCGGGGCTTCCTGGGGGAGGGTCTGGCGACAGACCCTCGGAGAAGCTGAAAAGGCTCCTTTCGCGCGTCATCACGCGGGGCGTGACGCGAGTGAGCGATCGACGAGCCCGCCGAACACGAACGCCGCCAGCGCGACCGCGAGGCTGAGCAGGTACGGAGCCTCGAAGGCCGTGGCGTGGGAGGCGACGACGTAGACCACGACTGCGAGGACGAGCGCGGACCACGCGGCCACGCGACCGCCGAACCCGTTTCGGAGGCCGAGCACCACGACCACGAGGATGCCCGCGGTGCCGAACGCGCTCGCTTCTTCGACCAGCGCGTAGACGCGGTCGGCGCTCAGCGCGAGGCCGTACGCGACGACGCCGAAGCCACCCACCGCGAGGCGGTTCGCGCGAACGCGGCCGCGCTCGTCCATTCGTTCGAGGCGCGCGTGCAGGACGTTGTGCGCGAGCAACGAGCCGGCGACGAGGAGCGCACTGTCGACGGTGGAGAGGATCGCGGAGACGAGCGCGCCGACGAAGATCACGTGCGCCCACGTCGGGAGGGCTCGTTCGGCTTGGAGCACGAGGATCTGCTCGGGATCGTCGAGGCCGGGCAGCGCGTGCGCGCCGAGCAATCCGACCGCGACCGGGATCACGCCCACCGCGAGGTAGAGCAGGCCTGCGCCCACGGTGGCGCGACGCGCGATCGTGGCGGATCGCGCGGAGAGCACCCGCGCGACGAGCTCTTGGGCGACGAGCGAGCCGAGGATCGGCACCGCCCACGACTCCATCGTCTCGAGCACGGAGGTGTTCGGATCGACGAGGCGCAGACGCTCGGGCTCGATCGCCGCGACGTCGGCTCCCGGCAAGAGCACGAAGCCGACGACGCCGAGCCCGATCAAGAGCACCGTGCCTTGCACGAGGTCGGTGTAGGCGTCGGCGAGCATGCCGCCGAAGCTCGTGTAGGTGAGCACCACCGCGGCCGCGATCGTGATCGCGAGCGGGACCTCGAGCCCGGTCGCGCCGCCGAGGATCTGACCGAAGGCACGGATCTGCGCGGCAGCCCAGAGCAACGAGGTCGGGATCATCAAGAGCGCGGCGAGCTTCTCGACGTCCGCGCCGTAGCGCGTGCGAAGCAGATCCGCGATCGTGGTGATGCGCAGGCCGTAGAGGCGCGCGGCGAGGAAGGCTCCCACGAGCACGACCGCGATGCCGTAGCCGAAGGGATCGGCCGCGTTGCCGGCGAGCCCGCGCTCGTACGCGATCCCCGCCGCGCCCACGCAGGTCTCGGCGCCGAACCACGTCGCGAAGACCGTGAAGGTCGTCATGATGGGGCCGAGGCTTCGACCCGCGACGAGGTAGTCGTCCTCGGTGCGCACGCGGCGACCGACCCAGACGCCGATCGCGAGCTGGAGCGCGACGTAGCCGAAGATCGCGACGGTCGTCACGCGCGCGAGATACCACGGTTCGTCGTCGGTCGCGTGTCCGCACCACCGCGCGTATCCAGGCGCCTCGAGCGCGAACACCGAACATCCGCTCGCTTCGAGCGCTCGGCTTCACGAGCGCTCCCAATCCCGAGCGCTCCGAACCCCATGCGCGCGCCCGCTTGCGTGAGGAGCCCGCGCCACACGCTTGCTCCCCACGTCGGGCTCGACGTACGAACGTCGGATGTCGCTTCGAGATCGACGTGTGGTGGTGACCGGAGGTGGCGGCGCGCTCGGCGTCGCGGTGGTGCGCGAGCTGGTGGAGCGCGGCGCTTCGGTGTTCGTGCCGGCGCATTCGCAGCGAGACGCCGAGGCGCTCGCGGGGATCGCGCGGGTGTCGATCACGCTGGACGTGGATCTCGCCGACGAAGCCTCGGTCGTCGCGTTCTATGAAGGCGTCGGTGATCGCGACGCCGATCTCTGGGCCAGCGTGCACCTCGCGGGCGGCTTCGTGTGGGGCCCGATCGTCGACGCGACGATCGCGGACCTGCGCCGCATGCTCGCGATGAACGTCGAGAGCGCGTGGCTCTGCGCGCGCGAGGCGGCGCGTCGCATGTCGAACGGTGGACGCATCGTGAACGTCACCGCGAAGCCCGCGCTCGTTCCTTCCGCGAACGTCGCGGCCTACGCGGCGAGCAAAGGCGCCGTCGCGACGCTGACGACCTGTCTCGCGGAAGAGCTCGCGCCGCGAGGGATCTGGGTGAACGCGGTCGCTCCGTCGATCCTCGACACGCCCGCGAATCGCGCCGCGATGCCGGACGCCGACGTCGACGCGTGGCCGAAGGTCGAGGAGGTCGCGCGCACGATCGTCTTCCTCGCGTCGCCCGAGAACGCGGTGACCCGCGGCGCCATCGTGCCGGTGTACGGGCGGAGCTGAGGCGAGCGCTGGCGTCTGCCCCGACGACGACGTCGTGCTTCAGAGCGCGCGAAGGCGGAAGAGCTCGAAGCTCGAGTCCTCGTCGGGCTCGAAGAGCGTGGTGTCGATCGCGTAGCGACCGGGCGCGAGCGCGAGCGGAAGCGTGGGCACGTCGGTCTCGGTGCGGCTCGCGGCAGGATGGAGGCGCACGCCCTTCGTGCGCAGTACGAAGACCACCTCGGTGTCACGCCAGACGAGCTCGTCCGGTACCGAAGCGAGGACACGCGCCGCGTGCTTCTCGTCCGGCGCGAAGATCCACTTCGCGACCACGATGGAGTCGCCCGTGCACGTGAAGGCCGCTTGGTGACCCGTGGTCTCCAGCGCCAGCGCGGTGCCACCCGCAAACGGCACCAGCGCGGCGACCTCCTCGTCGAGCGCGGCGCATGCGCGCGCGTAGTCGGTGGCAGGCTCGTCGTCGT
Organism: uncultured Sandaracinus sp.; assembly: GCA_937982655.1. Classification (GTDB taxonomy): domain Bacteria; phylum Myxococcota_A; class Polyangia; order Polyangiales; family Houyiibacteriaceae; genus JACKEH01. The sequence continues at coordinate 43,424 of CALJLK010000298.1, read as the reverse complement.
CGAGCTCGACGTCCATGATCATGCGCTCGCCGTCAACGAGCTCGATCTCGCTCTCGGGATCCCCCTTGCGAGCGTTTCTCCAGATGCCCAGCCAACCCGCGGCTTCGGCGTCCGCGAGCAGCACGAGCGGACCGTCATCTCCCAACCAATCGAGCTTCGCCATGCGCGCGCCATCGTAGCGGTGCGCCGTCGCGCCTCGAACGAAAAAGTTCGATCGCAGGTGTTGACGTCGGCGATCTCGAATGCATCCTCCGCGAGCCTTCGGGACGCGGCGACCCTCTCGTCAGAGCAGCACGCACCGGCCTCGACGGCTCATCCCTCGACTCGTCGCATCGACTCGCTCGAGTCGCCTCGTTCGCATCGAGCTCACATCGACCCGCTCGCATCGACTCGTCGTCCGGCGCGACGCGTTCGCTGCGGTGGTGCTCCGGCACCAACGTCGCGCTCGTCGCGCGCTCCGTCGCCTCGGGTCCATCGAGCTCCACGTCTCTCGTCTCGCGTGCCTCGCACGCCGGAGGTCCCATGATTCACGTCCGCTTCGAAGGCCGCTCCTACGACTTCGACCTCGCCGAGCTCCCGCTCCACGCGGGCCTCACCGATCACGTCATCAAGCAGCGCATCGCGCAGAAGCTCGACGTCGGCATCGACCGACTCGCGCCCTACGTGGTGGACCGTTCCCCCACCGGACACCTGATCGTGCGTCCGGAAGCCCTCTACGGCTGAAGCGCGGCTCGCGCTCGTCCGCGAGGGGACGAGCGTCTGTTCGTCTCCTGGCGCGCGCGTGTGAGGCTCCTTGTTCTCATTGCTTCTTCGAGCCGCGGTAACCGCGGTGAATCTGGCGTCGTAGCTCAATGGTAGAGCGGCAAGTACAAAGGCTCTGGTGACTCGCGCGGCACGTTCTGCGCTCCGACGGCCCGAGCTTACATACGTGGGCTGTTAACCCGCTGTTTGTCGGTTCGGTCGCCTGACGGCGACGCTCACGAGGCGTCGGGTCGCCGACCTGGCGGTCGGCTCCTGAAAACGCCATCTTCTTGGTTCGAATCCAAGCGACGCCTCCGATGATTTCGTGTTCTTTCGCAATGCATTCGCTCGTGCTCTGACCGCGGTGGCTTACACACGCCATTGGTTGGCCTCAGCCTCAAAAGCTGATCCTGGGGTTCGAATCCCCTGATCCGAGCCGCCCGCACTCGCACGAGCAACCTTCTACGCGCGGCGTCTCGTCGCGCCGAGCGAGCCGCGCTCCGACCGTGGAACTTACACACAGAAGGGTGCCGAAAGGCGCCTGCCGCACGAGCAATGCGTCCGTTCCACAAACTCGCGTGGTACTCGTGACCTTCTCCCCCTTCTCCTCGTGCTCCGACCTGGTCGGTCTACACTCGTCCAACGGCAGGACAATCGGTTTGCATCCGATCGCTACAGGTTCGAATCCTGTGTGATTCAAAAGCCGACGAGACTCGCACGAGGTCCTATTTCGCGACCGATTCTATCGATCGCTGCGATCTCTACGCCCGCACTCTCACCGCATCGGCTTACACACTAGCTCAGTTCAGTCAGAGCGTCGGTCTGGGAACCGAAGGTCGTGGGTGCGACTCCCACGTGTAACCAACGGCCGGTGTGACTCGTGCGGGCGTTTCTTCTTTCTCGGCGTTTCGTGCCGAGTCCCGACTCGTGCGCTCCAGGAGCGCGCTCTCATCGAGGTGAACCATGCAGAAGAACGAGATGGATCTCCGCCTGGAGCTCCTGGACTCCCTCCTCACCACGCCCCACCGCAAGCTGGAGGACGTGAAGGCGCTGCACGAGCTGATGCTCGAGCAGGACTCGGTCTTCTACGGTCACCTCGCCGCGTGGTACCGCGGGCACGGTCACGTGCGCGACCACCGCGAGGTGTTCGTCGCAATGCTTCTGTCGAGCCAGGTCGGCGCGCACCGCGACGCCGGGTTCGTGATGCTGCAGGAACTGCCGCCTTACCAGGTCGCGCGTGTGGTCGACTTCCTCAAGCAGCACCGCGGGAAGCTGCCGCGCGCGGTGAAGACCGCGGTCGTTCGGTACCTGCGCGCGCGCGAGGCGAACGACGAGCGCTTCGACCGTGCGGCCCTGCGCGGTCGCGCGGCGATGAAGCACCTCTACGCGACCCTCCGCATCAAGCCGGGGCCGCGCGCGCAGGCGGTGCTCTTCGAGGATCGTCCGCCGGTCGGCTCCCTCGCCTACCAGGTGAAGCAGCTCGCGAAGGCGAAGAGCGCGGTCGAGCAGGCGAAGGCCATCGCGACCCACCGCATTCCCTTCCCGGTCGCGGTCGGCGCGATCCGCGCGCTCACGCCCGTCGTGCTCGTCGCGCTCATCGACGCGATGACGCCGCAGGAGGTGATCAACCACCTCGCGACGCTGAAGAAGCGTGGCGCGATGGATCACCCGGAGGTGAAGGCGCTCGTGACCGCGAAGCTCGAGGCCGCGAAGAAGGACGACCGCGTCTCCGCCTACAAGGCGAAGGTCGCGGCCGACGCCGCCGGCGCGTCCGACGAGCTCCGCGAGGCGCTCGACGACGTCACCGAGGCGCAGGTGCTGCGCTCCGGTGCGCGCATCCGTCGTCCGACGGCGCTGCTCGTCGACAAGAGCAGCTCGATGGACTCGGCGCTCGAGGTCGGCAAGCGGCTGGCCGCGTTGCTCTCGGGCATCGCGGAGGCGCCGCTGTACGTCTACGCGTTCGACGCGCTGCCGTACGAGGTTCGTCCGGAGAGCACGGGTGATCGTGCTTCGCTCGCCGCGTGGGAGAAGGCGTTCGCGCCCTTCTACGCGAGCGGCACCACGAGCATCGGCGCGCCGCTGGCGGCGCTGCGTCGTCGCGACGTGCGCGTCGAGCAGATCGTCGTCGTGACCGACGAGCAGGAGAACACCGCGCCCTTCTTCCCGGCCGAGTACGAGTCGTACGCGACGATGCTCGGTCAGAAGCCGGACGTGGTGATCGTGCGCCTCGGTCAGGCCACGAGCTACCTCGAGAAGGCGCTGAAGGCGAAGCAGGCCACCGTGGACGTCCTGACGTTCGCGGGTGACTACTACGCGCTCCCGAACCTCGTGCCCTTCGTGACGCGCCCGTCGCGTCTCGATCTGCTGCTCGAGGTCCTCGAGACCCCGCTGCCGAAGCGCACGGACGGTCACCGCTCGCTGCTCGCCGCGTGAGCGGCAGACCGACACACCACCGAGACACGGACCCCGCGCGATCGCACGCATCGCGCGGGGTCCGTGTCCATTCGTCTCGTCGAGCGACGCGGCCACGTGTCCGGTTCGCTCGTTCGTTCACCCGAGATCGCCCCTCGCACCGAAAGCTCGACCGTGCCCCTTTCGTTCTGGCGCCGATGGTTCGGCGCGACCGCCGCGGACGCCGCGCCCACTCCCCCTCCGACTCCCCGAGGTCCCATGACCCTCGATCGTGCCTACCGCTTCGCGGGCGCCGCCGTGCGCGCGCGTTACCTCGATCAGCGCCCGAGCACGCACCGCGCGCTCGAGCGCCTGCGCGCCTCCGACGTCGCCGTCTACACTGGCCACCACGATCACGTGCAGGAGCTCCTCACCGCGCTCGGCGTGCCCTTCGTGCTCGATCCGAAGTCGCTCGACGCGAAGGTCGTCTTCGTGAACTGCGCCTCGCAGTACGACGCGCGCCTGCTCGGGCGGCTCGCCGCGCACGTGAAGGCCGGCGCGCGCCTCGTCACGAGCGATTGGGCGCTCTCGCGTGTTCTTCAGACGCACTTCCCCGGCACCGTCGCTGCCGGCTCCGGCCGCAGCGGCGACGAGGTCGTGGCGGTCGAGCCGAGCGCGGACTCGCTCTGGGCCGACGTCGTCGTGCCCGGCACCGATCCGCAGTGGTGGCTGGAGGGCGCGAGCGAGCCGCTGCGCGTGCTCGATCCCGATCGTGTGCGCGTCGAGGCACGCAGCCACGAGCTGCTCACGAAGTACGGCGAGCCCGCGGTCGCGGTGAGCTTCCCGTGGGGCGACGGCGACGTGTTCCACGTGGTCAGTCACTTCCGCGTGAAGCGCACGCGTCGCCACGCGGCGCGGCACGGTGAGCCCGGTGCTGCCTTCCTCCGCGAGGGTCTGAAGCTCTCCGACACCGCGATCGCCGAGCTCTTCGCGCGTCATGGCGTCGCGCCCGAATCGATCGATTTCGCGACGATGCAGAGCACCGCCACGAGCGTGGAGCTCTGCGCCCGCCTCGTCGCGGGCGACTGAGCGCGACGACGCGAAGCGGGAGCTCGTCGTCACACACGCATCACCGGCCGCGAGCGCGTGGTCTCGAACGAGCTCGCGGCCAACCGCGCGAGAGTCCCGCGTCCGTAGGCTCTCGCGCGCGCACTCCCGTCACCGCCGCGTCGATGCGCGCTCTCGCGCTCCATACGGCCACTTCCGCCGGGGCCCCATGTCTCGTCTCCTCGACCTCCTCGATCGTGTCGCCACCGCCGAGCGCGAGCTCGCGCAGCGTCGCTTCGTCGCGCCTTGCGTGCCGGGTACGACCTTGCGCGTTCGGGTCGACGGTCTCGTGCACACGTTCGTCCCGAACCCGCCCGGCTTCGAGGGCTGGGGCCTCTTCGCGCCGATCGACGGCAAGCGCGCGCAGCTCCGCGTGCGCCCCGACGGGGGCACGGTGTCGCGCTACCTCGCATTGCTCCCGCGCGTGCGCCTGCTGGCGGTGCGTCCGGCGGCATCCGCGGCGCTCGGCCGCTCCGCGCCGCGAGACGCTCGACCGGGCGGCCCGCGCCACGCGTGGTGGGCGATGCCGGTGAGCCGCGAGGCGTTCCGTCGTCGCTTTCGTCGCGACGGTCCGGTGGTCGTGCAGCTCGCGAAGGAGCTCGTCGCCTTCGAGACGATCGTCGCGCGCTTCGACGGCGCGAGCTTCTGGCTCGAGGGCACGGAGACCTTCGCGGATCCGCGCCTCGCGGATCATCTGCGCCGCGCGCTCGGCGAGTGGCAGCTCCCCGACGCGGTCGTGTTCTCGGGGCTCACTCCCGAGCATCGCGACGCGTACGCGCTCGCGCTCTCCGCGCGCTTGCAGGCGAAGGAGTGGGCGGCTCACGACGACGCCGCGGCGCTCGAAGCACGGCTTCGTCGCGCGCTCCACGTCGGCGGCGGTCGCTTCGAGTCGGTCCGCGCGCGAGACGGAGGCCTCACCGTCGAGTGGACCGATCGCGATGGGAACCGCCACGCGTCGTTCCTCGCCGACGACGCGACCTCGGTGCGCAGTGCGGGTGCGGTCTGTCTTCAGGGCCACGACGCCGACTTCGATCTCACCTCGCTGGTCGGCGTGGTGACCGACGCCCCGGACTACGTTCGCTTCGATTGAATCGGTCTCGGTCTGGGTCTCCGGTCGTTGACGTTGACGTGGACGTGGTCGTGAACGGCGACGTCGGCGACGTCAACGGCGGCGACGGGGACGTCAACGGCGTCGTCCCCGGCGACCTCGGCGCATCTGCGATCGCCGGCCGATCCACCGCCGCCTTCCCCGACCTTCGTGCTCCGAACCTCCCAACGGATCCCCATGACCCTCTTCCTTCACGAGCTCCGACACCGCGGCCCCGACGCGATGGCCCGCCTCCGCGACGCGCGCGTCGTCGTCTGCGGCACCGGCGCGCTCGGCAGCCACCTCGCGTGGTCGCTTGCGCGCGCAGGCGTCGGTCATTTGCGCCTCGTCGATCGCGATCGCGTCGAAGAGCGGAACCTCTCGACCCAGCCTTGGGTGCGCGCGGACGTCGGCGCGCCGAAGGCGAAGCTGCTCGCCGCGCAGCTCTACCGCGCGGTCGGCGTCGACGCGGAGCCGCACGTCGTCGAGCTCGGCGACGCGAACGCGAAGAAGCTGCTTCGCGGGGTCGACCTCGTGATCGACGCGTTCGACAACTCGGCGTCGCGCGCGTGCGTCCAGCGCACCGCGCTCGTGCTCGCGACGCCGTGTCTGCACGCCGGCCTCAGCGGCGACGGCTACGGCGAGGCCGTCTTCGATCCTGGTTACCGCGTGCCGAGCGCGGCAGGCGAAGACGTGTGCGACTACGCCCTCGCGGGTACCTTCGCGCTCTTCACCGCCACCGTCGCAGCCGAGCTCGCGTTGCGCTTTCTCGTCACCGACGAGGCGCACGGCGCCGCGATCACCTTCGGCGATCTCGCGGTGCGCGTGGGCTGACCGCCCTGCGGCCTCGCTCGGTTTCGTCCCGTCCGCACGCCCGAGGAAGGCGAGCGGACGGGACAAGCGCGGCGCGCGTGGTAAGGCGCGTGTCGATGAAGCTCTGGATGCGCTACGTCGAGCTCGCCCTCCGTCGTCCGACGCTCGTGCTCGCCTTCGGTGCTCTGATCTGCGCGGCCGCCGCTCTCGGCGCGCGTCACACGAAGGTCCAGACGCGCATCGAAGCGCTCTTGCCGGCCGACTCGCTCGCGCTCCGCGACATGGAGGCGCTGCGCGAGCGTGTCCCGGGCTCGAGCCCGCTGCGCATCGCGATCGGGAGCTCGAACGGTGCGATCAACCGCGCGGTCGCCGAAGCCATCTCGGCGGAGATCGCGACGTGGCCGGAGACCCGCACGGTCTACGACCGACGCGATCCGACCTATTTGCTCGAGCGACGGATGCTCCTGCTGCCGGAGGCCGATCTCGAAGAGCTCGCGAACCAGCTCGAAGATCGTTTCGAGTGGGAGCGCTGCGAACGCATGCCCGGTTGCGTGAACTTCGACGATCGCCCGGACCTTCCGGACGCGGAGTCGCTCGCCGCGCAGTGGCGCGAGCTGCCGGAGGCGCGCGCGATGGAGCAGCTCTTCGGCGAAGGCTTCCTCGACCGCGCCGGGCGCCGTGAGCGCGAGGCGATGCGAGAGACCGAGACCGAGACCGAGACCGAGACCGAGACCGAGACCGAGACCGCGACCGCGACCGCGGCGGCTTCGACCGCGTCGGGGACCGACGTGCCGCTCGGGGCGCTCTGCTCACCCGACCTCACCGTGTGTGCCGTGACCGCGGTGCTCGACGGGGATCCGCGCCGCGTCACCTTCGCGCAGTCGATCCTCGATCGCAGCGAGGCCCTCTTCGCGCGCATCCGCGAGCGCGTCGCCGCCGGAGAGCTCGGGCCGAACCCTCCCGACGATCTGCGCCTCGCGGTCGACGGCGACTACCGCAACGCGCCGATGAACAAGCGCAGCATCGAGGCGGACCTCGCGCGCACCACGTGGGTCGGCACGCTGCTGCTCGCGATCGTGCTGCTCGTGCAGTTCCGTGCGCTGCGCGCGCTGCCCTTCCTCCTCCTGCCGTGCGCGGCGGGCATCCTCTGGACCCTCGGAATCCTCGGCGCGCTCGGCATCACGCTGAACATGATCAGCGCGTTCGTGCTCGCGATCCTCGCCGGCCTCGGGGTCGACTTCGGCGTGCACCTGTTGACCTTCTACGGTCGACTTCGCGGCGAAGGTGTCTCCGTCGACGACGCGCTCCGCCGCACGGCCTCCGAGCTCGCGCCCGCCATGCTCGCCGCCGCGCTCACCACGATCGCGGGCTTCCTCGCGCTCATCGCGGCGCGCTTTCGCGGCCTCTCGCAGCTCGGACCGATCGCCGCGCTCGGCATCGCGCTCTCGCTGATCGCGTTCGCGCTCCTCTTCCCGTCGCTGATCGTGCTCTTCAATCGCATCCGACCGGTCGACGGGATCCTGCGCACGCTCTCGTGGCTTCGTCCGCTCTCGCTCGGTCGTCGCGCCGCGCAGGTCGTGGTCTCGGTCGGGCTCGTGATCTCGATCGGCCTCGGCCTGCTCGCGGGCGGCGCGTTCGGCGAAGGCGTGAGCGGACAGTCTTCAGCCGACCGACGTCCGGCACGGCATCCCGATGCGCGAGGCCTTCGGGGGCACCACGAAGACCAACGTCGTGCTGCTCGCGGAGAGCCCCGAAGCGCTCCAAGCCGCGCTCGCCGATCTGCGCACCCGCAACGACGACGGCGTGCCGCTCTCCGAGGCGCTCTTCCTCACGCCCGACACGTTCTTCCCGACCGGTCTCGACGCGCGCATGGCCGCGATCGAGCGCATCGCCGACGTCACGGGCCGCATGATCCGCAGCAGCGAGAATCCCTCGTCGGGTCTTCGCCGCGTGCACGAGCTCGCCGCGGGCACCACGCCCCTCGTGCTCGACGACATGCCGGAATGGCTGCGCGAGCTGCTCGTGGAGCGCGACGGAAGCTTCGGTCGCATCGCGGTGGTCTTCCTCCGCATGCGCGGCAGCGACTCGGACGAGATGGCGAAGCTCACCGACGCCATGAACGCGTGGCGACGCGCGCACCCCGACGTGGCGTTCGGCTCTTCGCACGCGCTGCTCGGCGAGGTGCTCCCCACGCTGCGCCACGACAGCCCGCGCATGATGGGTCTCGCGATCCTCGGCGTGTTGCTCACCCTCGGGCTCCTCGCGCGTCCCTTGCGGCGTGGGCTCGTGGTGTTGATCGCGCTGGCCGCCGCGTTCGCGTGCACCGCGGGCCTGATGGTCCTCTTCGATCTGCGCGTGAACATGTTCAACCTGCTCGTGCTGCCGGTCGGTTTCGGCATCGCGATCGACGGCGCGATCTACGTCGCGTGGCATCTGCGCGGCGACGGGCCCGCCGCGCGGAGCACCTTCCGTGCGGTGCTCTTCAGCACGCTCACCACGCTCACCGCGTTCGGCGCGCTCGTCGTCGCGCACCACCCGGGCCTCGAGAGCATCGGTTGGCTCGCCATCCTCGCGATGACGTGCGGCACCACGATCAACCTCGTGTGGCTCCCCGCGCTGATGACGGTGCTGGGCGCCGACGCGCCGGACGAGCCGACGAGCGACGCGCGCGCGGCGAGCGAGCGCGCGGCGACGAACGACGCGTAGCGGCCGCGCTCAGCTTCCCGCGCGCCCGCGCAGGATGCGCTCGACCAGCACGTGATCGGCGGCCTTGTCGACGTCGATCGCGGCCGTCCCGAAGCTCGACTCCACGACGGCCGCGCGCACGTCGGACTGCCGACCCACCGCGTCGAGCGCGTTGCGGAGCGAGAGCCGCCGCAGCGCGAAGCGCACGATCGTGCGCGGACCGAGCGACCACGCCATCTTCCACGGCTTCTTCCGATCGCGCTCGAGCCGCCGCCAGAACGCGACCGCGTTGCGCCCGCGTGGGTTCGTGAGCGCGAAGAGGTTGCAGCCGCTCACCGCGGCGTCGGAGAAGCGCAGGTACGTGCGCTTGGTCTCCGGGTACTCCGCTTGGATCACGCGGTCGCGCGCGACGAGCGCCGCGACGTCGACGTCCTTCGGCAGCTTCGCCACGAACTCTTCGATCATCGCCGGCGTGAGCAGCGGGTGGTCGGCGGTCGTGACGAGCGCGGGGTAGGGCGAGAAGCGATCGAGCGTCGCGGTGACGCTCCAGCTCGGGGAGGGCTTGGCCTCCATGAGCTCCACGCGATCTCCGAGCGCCTTCACGCTCGGCAACGCCGCGAGCAGCTCGGGCTTCTCGATCACGAGGATGATCTTCCCGACCGACGGCGCGGCCGCGACTGCCTCGACGACGTACTCGACCATCGGGCGTCCGGCGATGGGCGCGAGGGCCTTGTGAGAAACCCCACAGTATTGCGCAACTGGATCGCTCGGCCCGCGACTGCCGGCCATGACGAGCGCCGTGAATTTGCCCTGCGACATGATCGAGCGCTCGAATAGCACATGCGCGAAGGCCATCCACGCGCGGCACGCTTTCTGCTGATGCCGCGGTGCGTCGACTCGAAAGCGTCACCACGCGCTCTCGAATGTGCCGATCTCATGGGCAAATCGTGTCGACCCACGTTCCAGTGTGACTCCGGAACAACACCCCTGTGAAGTGCTTGCGTCAATCCGAGTAGCCAACCGGTAACCCCTCTCGCCACCCGCTCCGGACCCGACGCCACGCCCCTCGACTCAGCGGATTTTGGTTGTCCACATGACCACCACCCTCGACGACTCCTTCTTCGCTCCCGCGACCACCCGCTTCGACACCGACGTCTTCGTTCGGCCGAAGCGGCGTCCCTCCGAGGCCCCCAAGCTCGGCGTCGTCTACAACCCGCGCGCGACCGCCAACGTCGGCCGCGCCCCGCTCCGCGCGATCGGCACGCCCTGCGTCGCGCCGACCACCCACGACGAGCTCGTCGACGCGCTCCGCGAGCTCGCGGCGCGTGAGGTCGACACCGTGGTGGTCAGCGGTGGCGACGGCACCGTGCGCGACGTCCTCAGCGCGATCCCGAGCGCCTACGCCGGCATGCCCGAGCCCGCGATCGCGGTGCTCCCCGCGGGCCGCACGGATCTCATCGCGGGCGACATCGGCGCGCAGGCTCGTGAGGACGAGCTCGCGCGGCTCCTCGCGGCGACGCGCGACCGCGCGCTCCGCACGCACCTTCGTCCGGTCTTTCGCATCGACGACGTGATCGCTCCGAACGGCGAGGTCCGCACGGTGCGCGGCATGCTCTTCGGCGCGCTCGCCTTCGAGGTCGCGACTCGGATCGGCCAAGGCGAGATCCACGCGACGGGCGCGAGCCACGGCAAGGCCGTGACGATGACCGTCCTCAAGACCCTCGAGAACCTCTTCCTCCGCGGCGATCCAGACGCGCTCCGTCGCGGTCGTCCGGTCGGCATGCGCGTGGACGGTCGCCCGGACACGCAGGGGCCGGACGCGATGCGCTCGCTCCTCCTGGTCAGCGGTCTGCGCGGCGACATCGTCCTCGATCGTTCGCCCTTCTGGGGCCCCGCGCTTCCGCACGAGGTCCGCTACCTCGAGGTGTCGGCGCCGACGTCCGGCATCGTGCGCGCGTTCGGTGCGCTGATGGCGCGTCGTCCGTGGCTCGCCGGTGACGCGTGGCGCTCGGGCGCCGCGAGCACCATCGAGCTCGCGATGGATCGTCCCTTCGTGGTCGACGGCGAGATCTTCGAGCCGCAGGCGGGTCGCCCGGTGCGCCTCGTGTCCGACGGCCCGACGCGTTTCGTCGCGCCCGCGTGAGCGCGGTCGCATGAGCGCGTGCGACAGCTACGAGGGCTTCGTCCGCGGAGCCGCGCGACTCTTCGTGCGCGCTTCGAGTCGTGCTCGGGCGAGATCGAAGGAGAGACGACGTGAGCGAGTCGAACGAGACCCCGTCGCAAGCGAGCCCGTCGCAAGAGACTCACGCGACCCGGCGTGAAGCCGAGTTGGCGCGCTCGAAGACCGCGCTCGCGCAGCGCATCGCGGCCGAGCTCTCGCGCGATCTGCTCTCGGAAGCGCACGAGGTCGCCGCGCACGCGCTCGCGCGTCACGGCGCCGACGCGATCGGCCCGATCCTCTTCTACGGGTCGTGTCAGCGCGCAGAGAGCGCCGAGGGCATCCTCGACGTGTACCTGCTCTCGAAGAGCAACCGCGCGTTCCACGACGCCGCGATCGCGGCCGGCCTGAACTGGCTCGTGCCGCCGACCATCTACTACTACGAGATCCGCGAAGGGGAGGGTCCGAGCGAGCGCGTGGTGCGCGCGAAGTCGGCCGTCATCAGCGAAGATCAGTTCGCCGCGAGCTGCCGCGACGAGACCACGAGCCCCTCGATCTGGGCGCGCTTCTGTCAGCCGGCGGTGCTCCTCCGCGCGCCCGACGAGGCGACGCGCGAGCGCGTGATCGCGATGCTCGTCGACGCGGTGAAGACGGCGGCGTGGTGGGCCGCGCACCTCGGGCCGGCCTCGGGCACCGCGGAGGACTTCTGGGTCGCGCTCTTCACCGGCACCTACGCCTCCGAGCTTCGACCCGAACGCGCCGATCGTGCGCGCCTGATCTACGAGACGTACCCGGACCGCTACGACGCGATGCTCCCCGAGGCGTGGGACGCGCTCGGCATCGCGTACCGGCGCGAGGGCGATCGTCTCGTCCCCGAGGTGAGCGACGAGGCTCGCGCCGAAGCCCGCGCGCGTTGGGCGCGCCGCGTGAAGGCCGGCAAGGTCCTCTCGGTGGTGCGCGTGCTCAAGGGCACGATGACCTTCGACGGCGGCGTCGACTACCTGCTCTGGAAGATCGAGCGCCACTCGGGCACAAAGATCGAGACCACGCCCTGGCAGCGAAAGCACCCCTTCCTCGCGGGCCCGGCGGTCCTCGCGAAGATGCTCCGCGCCGGCATGCTGCGCTGAGCGCCGCGTCGCGAAACCACCGCGAGTCGCGAAGCAGCCCACACCCATGGACGAGAGGCCTTCGCGCAAGACGCTGCTCTCGAACACGCTCTACGTGTTCGGCGGTTCTGCGGGCACCGCGATCTCGCAGGCCCTCGCCGGCATCCTGCTGCTCGCGTTCCTCTCGAAGTACCACTACGGCGTCCTCACCAGCGCGGTCGCGTGGATCGACCCGCTTCGGCGGCTCGCGGTCTTCGGGCTCGACGTCATCGGGCTGCGACGCGCCTCGGCCGAGCCCGAGCGAGCAGACGAGGTGGTGAGCACGCTGCTCGTGCTGCGCACGATCTTCGGCGCCGCGTGCTTCGTGGGCGTCGCGCTCTTCGCGCACCTGAGCCCCTTCGAGACGGCGGGCGGGCCCTGGGCGCTCGTGGCCGCGGCGGTCGTGCTCTTGCCGACGGCGGTCTCGACCTCGTTGCAGGTCGGGTTCCAGGCTCGGCACCAGAACCGTCGGCTCGTGCTCGTCCCGCTCGCGTCGGGGCTCGCGCAGATGGGAGTGCTCGGGATCCTCTACGCGGTCGACGCGCACGTGCTCTGGTACGTCGCGGCGGTCTCCACCACCGAGCTCGTGAACGCCGCGCTCATCGCGCTCGCCGCGAAGCGCACCGGCGCGCGCGCGTGGCGAGGCTTCGATCCCGTGCTCGCGCGTTCGATGCTCCGCGAGGCCTCCCCGATCGCGTACTCGTACCTCGTCGTCATGCTCTACAAGCGCCTCGGCTTCTACGGCGTCGAGGCCACACACGGCGTCGAAGCGGTGGGCGCGCTCGGCGCCGCGGTGCAGCTCTCGGCTCCTGCGGTCGGCCTCGGCGGCGCCCTCTCCGTCTCGATGGGCGCCTACGCAGCCTCGCTCGCGAGCCGACGCGACTTCGCGGAGCTGCGGAGCGCGGCGGTGAAGACGGTCGGCAAGGTGTTGTCCGTGCTCGTGCCGCTGACGCTGCTCGTCGCCCTCGCCGCGTCGCCGACCGCCGCCCGTTGGGCTCCCGAGTACGCCGACGCGGCGCGCTCGTTCGCGTGGATGTCGACCGCGGGGATCTGGATGTTCGTCGCGCGCACCACGACCTCGCTCTTGGTCGCGCTCGGGCGCGCGCGCGTGATGAGCTTCCTCGTCACGTTCGATCTGCTGCTCTTCTCCGCGCTCGCGTGGTGGTGGATACCCCTCTACGGAGCCGAAGGTGCAGCGATGGCGACCTTCGCGATGGAGCTCGTCAACGCGTCGATTCAGTGCGTGCTGGTGTGGCGCTTCACGCGTGAGCGTTGAGCGCGCGTGGAGCGTGGGGCCGAGCGTCGGAGCGAACGCGCGCCGCGGCCAGCCGCTCGTACAACGCCGCGTGCTCCGCCGCGAAACGCGCGTGCGTGAAGCGCTCGATCACGCGTCGACGGTTGCGGGCACCCATCGCTTCGCGCTCTTGCGCGCCGAGGCCCGCGAGCTCGCGGATCGCAGCCGCGAAGGCCTGGACGTCGTCGACGGCGCAGAGCCGCCCGCCTTTGCCGTCCTCCACGAGCTCGGGCATGGACGACGCGTTCGTGGTGACGACCGGCTTGCCGCACGCCATCGCCTCGGCGATCGGGTAGCCGAAGCCCTCCATCCGCGAAGGGAAGAGCAGCGCGTCACACTCCGCGTAGGCCGCCACGAGCTCGTCGTCGCTCAGTCGCCCGAGTGGGATCATGTTCGGCGTCGGTGAAGGGAGTCCGCGGCCACGGAGTCCCGACGTGTAGTAGAGGACGAACTGTGAGCCTAGCTCACGGAGAATCGGCGCCAAGAGATCCGCGCCCTTTCGCTTCATCGCGTTCCCCACGTAGAGGAGCTTGAAGCGGTTTCGATCCCAACGATCCCGAAACGTTCGTTCGGATTCTTCGAGCGGACGAAACCGTCGTTCGTCGACGCCGTTGTAGATTCGGATCGCCGAGGCGTAGCCGAAGTCTTCCGCGATCCGTGCGCGGGAGTGCTCGCTCACGGTGACCACCGCGTCCGCACGCTCCAGCGAACGGCGGATCCGATCGCGTACCACCAACTGGTGATACAGCGACGCGCTCGTCGACTTGTGGCGAGCAATCAGCGGATCGAACACGGAGTGCGCCAGGGTCATCACCAGCGGCCGCCCTCCCGTGCGCAGCGCAAAACCGTGCTCCGCCTTGGTGTGAACGACGTCCGCGTCGTCGGGGCAGCGGTACGCCCAGCCGAGCCAACGAGACGATGCCTCGTATTTTCGGTCGAAGAACTGAAGCGAGGTGCGAGCTCCGGAGGAGATCAGGCCGCGCTCGAGCTCCCGAAAGTAGAAGTCGGCTCCGGTGTCGTTCTGTACTACCGGGATAGATATGTGGAGGCCCATGGGAAGCTCCTTGCCCGAGGAATGGACGCAGTTAGCAGGTCGACTTCGGGCAAGACAGGTGTCGTCGCTCTTGGTGACTGGTCGGCTTGTGGTAGGTCCGCTCTCTCGTCGCCTGGGCGGGCCCTCCGTAACGCGGGTCGCGACGACGAGGCGCGTAGGGCTCCGAGGCAGCCGGTTGGACCCGACGCGCGAGGCATCGGATCCGTACGGCGAGCCCGCCGACGCGTCGGAGGTCGCGTCGCACCCGACCTCACGACGCGCGGTGTTTCTCGGTCGGCCGGGTCAGCGGCCGACGAAGCTTCAGGCCTCGCAGCGGGCGGAGCCGGTGATGGAGCGCGCGGCGGCCTCGCCCGCGCACTGAAGCGTCGCGGTCGCGGTGCGGTCGACGATCACGTTGCACGCACCTTCGCAGACGACCTCGCAGTTGCCCTCGATGCCGCACAGCACGCGGCTGCCCTCGCCCAGCGTCAGCGCGCAGCTCGCGCGCTTGCACTCCACCTCGGCGTCGAGCCCGGCGGTGACGGTGCACTGGCTCCGGCTGTCGCAGTCGACGTCGGCGTCGTCCCCGAGCACGAACTCGCAGAGGGAGCCGCTCTCGCAGTCGGCGTCGGCTCCCGACGTCGCGGTCAGCGTGCACTGCGCGTCGCGGGAGCAGGAGAGGTCCGCGGAGGTGGTCGCGACGTGGTCGCAGGTGGCGCCGACGCAGCGGACGTCCGACTCGGATGCGCCGGAGACGTCGCAGACGGTGCCAGCCTCGCACTCGATGTCGCACTCGGTGCCGCAGGTCGCGGTGCAGTCGGAGCCGGCCTCGCACTCGAGCGCGCAGGTCTGGGTCGGCGTCTCGACGTCGGCGCAGTCGAGGTTGCAGCTCTCGGAGCGACAGTCGCAGCGCGCGCCGGTGCAGGGACAGCCGGGGCCGGGGCAGAGCGCGTCGCCCGCCATCGTGGCGTTGGACTCACATCCGCTGCCGAGCAGCCCGAAGGTGGAAAGGGCAAAGAGAACCGCGAAAGAACGTGCCTGCTGCATGGTGAAATCCTCGGTGTTCGAGTTGGGTTCGACGCGTGGATCTCGTGTCGAAGCTCGAATCCACTCTGGAGGTGGCGGCCGAGGATCGCCAGCGTGCGGGCTCGCGAAGTGTGGTCCGCGGAATACGGATAAAGCGCAATCGTTTCGGTGGTTTGTGGATCGGGGTGGGCGAGTGGACGCGGGCGCGTAGCCTGGAGGACACGAGAACCCTCGAGGGTGTTCATGGCGGCTCGGGTCAAACACGAGAGACCACTCGCGATGGGGCGGGAAGAGTGGCGCGAGACTCGAGTCTCGCCCGGTCGTCCTGCTCGAACGCCGAGCTTCGGACGCGATCTCCGATCGAAAAGTCGGCAGTATGACCACGTCGACGCAGTAGAGAAGGCCCAGAGCGGACGTGCGCAGGCGATCGTGCTCAGTGCTCGGACGTCGTCGTTCGTGCGGTTCTGCGATCGACGAGTGCAACGAAGACTGAGGGCGCGGAGCGACGCGATCGTTGCGACGTCGAAACGCGAAAAGGCCGCGGATGCGGCCTTTTCGCGAGACGTTCGATCGCGCGATCAGTCGTCGAGCAAGCGCTCGTCGTCGTCGTCGAGCGCGCCGTTCTCGTTGCGATCGCGCGCGAGCTGCATGGCGTCGCGGACGCGCGCCTCGAAGGTGGCGAGCGCGTCGGGGTTGTCGAAGAGGCTCACGCGCACGGTGCCGTCGGGGCTCACCGTCAGTGCGTCGAGATCCAGTCCCTCGAACCAACGCGCGACGTCGAAGCTGAGGAGCAGGCGGTTGGTGAGCTCGTCGACCGTGAAGGTCGAGCCGGCGCTGAAGATCTCGAGCTCGTGCTCGGCCTGCGAGACCACGACGAACGGGCGACCGGCGGGGGTGCGACCGGCGACGACCAACGTGTTGCGCGCGAGCTCGGCGGGGAGGTCGTCCGGAACGTTTCGCGGCGCACGCTCGAGCTCCACCTCGATGCCGCAATACGCGCGCTCGCGGACCAAGAGGTTCTGCAAGCTGCCCGCGGCGTCGCGGATGGCGACGTAGAAGGGACCCGGGAGCTCCACCTCCCGCTCGTCGTCCTCCCCGGTGCACTGCTCGGCCGCCACGAGCTCGATCTCGCTGATGTGGACCCAGGCGGAGGTCACGACGAGGCCCTCTTCACCGCCGACGGAGGCGACGCTCGGATCGGAGCTGTGCAGCGCCAGGGTCAGACTGGCCGGAATCGCGGGGTTTCCGGTCTCGGAGCCGCCCGTGCATCCGACGAGCCCCAGGGCGGGGGCGAGCGCGAGTGCGAGCACGCGATGAGTCATGGTTCACGCTTCGGAGGGACGGTGAGGGGGAAGACCTGCAAGCCGATCTGGACGACCTGCGTGCCGCGCTCTTCGGCGAGCGCCATCTGCATCAGCTCGCGTCGGAAGCTCTGGATGCGCGCCTTGATGCGACGCACTCCGTCTTCGCCGAGGAGGAGCGTGAGGCTCGAGATGTCGCGCTCCGCGGAGGGCACGAGATCGATGCTGGCGGCGGCGCGCTGCAACATCATCACGTGGTAGTTGGCGATGTGGACCGCGGGCAGCTCGGGGCCCGTCGTGACGAGTGGGTCGGCTTGCACGGTGCGTCCTTCGGCGTCCTTCAGCAGCAGCCCGAGCTCGTAGAGCGTGTGCAGCGCGCGTTGGGCTTCGGCGGCGGAGATCGTGGGCCAGAGCCGCGCCGCGATCCACTCGGGGTCGGCTTGGAAGTCGTGGCGTCCCGCGAGCTCCCGGACGACGGGGATGTACCAGTTCGCGTGGTAGGCCGCGTGCGCCATGTCCAAGCGATGCGCCTCGCGGTACCCGCGAAAGCCCGAGAGAGCCTGGTGCGCGGCGGAGCGCTCGGCCGTGTTCTCCGCGAGATCGAGCTGCACGAGGCCCTCGAAGTACTTCGCGGCGTCGCCTTTGAGGCGGCACGCGGCCGCGAAGCGAGGGGCGGTCTTCAGCGAGAGATTGCGGTCGCCTTCCATCACGCGCTTGAGGTGATTCGGCGCGCTGAGCCCCGCGCGGCGCGCGAAGGAGCGGAACGAGAAACCTCGATTCTTCGCCTTCTCCTGCGCGTAGAAATCACGCAAGAACGCTCGGTAGTCGAGGTAGTCGAACACGTCGATCTCGGCCGGGGCCGAGCTCTCCTTCGGAGCGTCCATCGGTCTCCTCGTTCTAGTACGGCCACCGGTCCGCGTCGCTCGGTGATGAGCCGAAAGCGTAGCCGAGAGAATACGATCTCGTGGCGGCGCCTGTATATGGATGCCGAAATCATTGCGTAAATCGCCTGAGAACGTATTCCTAAGGCTACGCAATGTGTCCGCTGGGCTTGGCGCCAGGCTACGACGGGCGGCACGCTCGGGGGGTGAACTCGCATCCCCTCGCTCACACGCCGCGCTCTCGTTCCTCCTGGCTGCTCGCGCTCGCGCTCGGGGCGTTCGCTCTCGGCCTCGGCTGCTCGGGGGGGAGCGATCCCGACGCGCTGCGGTGTCGGGGCCCCGAGTGCGTCTGCCTCGATGGGCCTTGTGCGTTCGACTGCGACACCGTCACGACCGCGCGCGAGGCGTGCGACTTCGAGTGCCGCGGGGACGCGACCTGCGACGTCGCCTGCACGGAGGCGTGCGAGGTCGAGTGCGCACCCGGCACCTCGTGCTCGGTCGACGCGAGCGACGCCGGGAGCGTGGACTGCGTGGGCGCCGAGTGCTCCTTCGCGATCGACGGGCGCGCCGAGGTGGGCTGCGAGCGGAGCGCGGAATGCGACGCGACGGTGGGCGACGACTCGGAGCTCGACTGCGAGGGCTCGTCGAGCTGTCGCTTCACGGGCGGGGCGCGCGTGGACGTGGACTGCGAGGACGGGAGCGTCTGCGAGATCACGACTGGGGAGGGCAGCGACGTCGAGTGCCTCCGCGCGGAGTGCCGCGCGACCGTCGGCGTCGGGACCGCGGTCTACTGTGGGATCGAGGCGTCGTGCGAGATCGCGTGCACGGGCGCGTGCGAGCTCGAGTGTGTGCCGGGGGCGAGCTGCGCGCTGCGGTGTGCAGGCGATGCGGACGCGAACCTGGTGAGCGGGCTCGCGCGCTGCGAGTGATGCGCGCTGCGAGTGATGTGCGCGCGCTGGCTGCGCCGCGTCACTCGGTGCGCGAGCCGAAGGACCTCCGCTCAGGGTCGTCGACCTGAACGCGTCGTCACGACGCTCCGTCCGGCTCGCCGTCCCAGTATTCGCGCGTGTCTCGCTCCGCGAAGAATGCCCCGATCCGTCGGGCGCTCACATCGCCACCGGGAGCGCTGCCCACGAACACGCCGACCTTGCCGGAGTCCGGATAGAAGACGACGTCGGGCTCGCGCATGGTCGAGAGGACGAGGCAACGCAGCGGTACGCGACCACCGCGCAGGCGATGCGGGAGGCTCGGGTCCGCGGGAAGCGGGACGTAGTCGCCCGCCCGCAGCGCGCGGCGCACGTCGCCGAGCTCGAGCTCACCCTCGCCGTCGAGGACGTAGACGGCTTCGTCGTTGGCCGAGTGGGCGTGCCGCGCGAAGGGCGCTTCTCCCGGCGCGAGCACGTAGAGGCTGCACCCGAGGCCGAGTGGATGCGGCGTCGTGATCGTGGCTTCGCGCGCGAGCGCTCGGCGGAACGAGCTCGGTCGGCCGGGGCGACCCACCGGAGCCCATCGCGGAAGCGGCGGCTCGTCGTCGAGCGTGGGCGCGACCGCGTCGCGACGCGCGACGAGCGCGAAGATGCGATGGGGCACCGCGAGCTCCGCGCCGAAGCTCGACAGACGATCGTGGAGCGCGCGATCGAGCGCGTCGACGACTTCGCGCGAGAGGCTCGGACGCACGTAGGCGGAGGCGCGCATCCGTCCGATCCACGAGGCGAGCGAGTAGCGGAGATCGACGTCGAAGGAGAACGTCTCGAACGCTCCGAAGCCCGCCGCTTCGAGCTCGGGGATCCAACGCCCGTAGGTGCCGTGCGACGGGAAGCGATCGAGGAGCGAGAGGTCGCCGCCGTGCTCGGCGATCGTGTCGAGCGAACGATCCACGACGTTGCCAGGGCGACGGATCCAGTCGAGGTGCGCGATTACGAGCGCGCCGTTCGTGCGCAAGAGCCGGCGTGCTTCGGCGGCCGCGCGTGGGCGATCGAACCAATGCCACGCCTGCCCCGCGCACACGACGTCTGCGCAGGCGTCGGGCAGATTGGTGTCCTCCGCGGGCGCGACCTCGAAGCGCACGTCGCCACCCGTCGCGCGGGCGCTCGCGATCATCGCGGGAGAGACGTCGAGGCCGACCGCGTGCGCGCCGGCCTCGGCGAAGAGGCGTGCGAGGGAGCCGGTCCCGGTGCCGAGGTCGACGACGTCCTGCTTCGGGAACCCGACGCCGTGGGCCTGCAGTCGACGCAGGAGCTCCCGCGGGAACCCGCGTCGATGCGTCGCGTAGTCGTCCGCCGCAATCCCGAAGTCGACGTGTGGGGTGGGGCTCGCGTTCGTGTCGTGCGCGCTCGTGCGCGTCGCGCTCGTGTCGCTAGCGCTCGTGCTCGTCGCGCTCGTGTCGCTCGTCGCGTTCGCCGACGTCGACGTCGTCCTCATCGTCATGGGGGACCTCCTCGTTCGTGGGGGGCCGAGGCACGCACCTCGACGCGCACGAGCGTACGGAGCCGCGTGGGGCTCACGTGTCGCGCGGGGTGCCGCGAGTGGGTACTCGAACGCGCACCTCGACGTGGTGCGCTCGACGGTGCGAGCCTCGGGTCTCGACCGTCGTGGTCGAACGTCTCTTCGACTCCTCTCGTTTGGCACCGTGCCTCGACGCCCGCCATCTCGATTCGACAGTCGACCTCCGGGCCCGACCGCGCGGGACGTGCCGTCTCGTCGCGGCGCAGGGGAGGGCGCGCTCCTCGACGCGGCGGCCGCGATGGCGCTGCTCGGCGTGAAGCGCGACACGCTCTACACGTACGTCAGTCGCGGCTGGCTGCGCCGCGTCGACGACGGACCGCGCAGCTTGTACCTGCGCGAGGATCTCGAGCGCCTCGCGAAGCGACGCGACGCGCGCGCAGGCCACGCGGCGACCGCGGCGGGCGCGCTTCGTTTCGGCGAGCCGGTGATCGACACCGCGATCGTCGAGGTCCGCGAGGGCGCGCTCTACTACCGCGGCGTCGACGTGCGCGTGCTCGCGGAGGAGGCGCGTTTCGAAGAGGTCGCGACGCTGCTCTGGTTCGGCGCGCGCGATGCGAGCCCGTGGCGCCTCGACGTTCGGGCGCTCGGGCCCGAAGCGCCGCTCGACACCGCCGCTCGGCTCTTGCGCGCGCGCTTTCGCGACACCGCTCCGGAGCCGGAGTGGATGCGGGTGGTGCTGGGGGGCGCCCGCGGTCGGCTCGGCTTCGCGGAGGCGGTCACTCGGCGGCTCGCGCTCGAGACCGCCGCGACGCGTGCGATCGAGCGCGCGCTGATCGTGATCGCGGACCACGAGCTCAACGCGTCGACCTTCGCGGTGCGCGTCGCGGCCTCGACCGGAGCCAGCCGCGCCGCCTCGCTCGTCGCGGGCCTCTGCGCGTTCTCGGGGCCGCGCCACGGCACGTCGAGCGTGGAGCTTGAAGCGCTCGCGGCCACGATCGGCGGCCCACGTCGGGTTCGCGACTACGTGCGCGCGACGCTCGCGCAGGGCCACTCCGTGCCTGGCTTCGCACACGCGCTCTACCCGCGAGGCGACGTGCGATCCGCGCCCCTCGTCGACGACGTGCGGCGCATCCTCCGGCGTCGCCGCGGTCGCGACGCGTCGACGCTGCTCGCGCTCTGCGACGCGATGCGCGACGCGGGCACCGAGCACCCGCGCATCGATCTCGCGTTCGTGATGCTCGCCACGGCGCTCGAGGCTCCGCGCGGCACCGCGAGCTGGCTCTTCGCCACCGGTCGCGCGGCGGGCTGGCTCGCCCACGCGCGCGAGCAAGCGAGCACCGGCGAGGTGCTGCGCCCCCGCGCGCGCTACGTACCGTGAGCTCGGCTCCGACCTCGTCCGGCGTGACCGATGCGTCGTGAGGTAGGCTCTGGACGTGGACGGCTTCGAAGGACTCGCTGCGGCGATTCTCTGCGCGATGATCGCGCTCGTCGTGATCCCCGGAGCGCTCGGCGCGCTCCTCGGGCGAGCCCTCTCGAAGGAGAGTCGTTTGGCCGGCGCGGTGATCGGCGGCGCGTTCGGTGTGTTGCTCGGCTCCGTCGTGATGGGCTTCACGTTCTTCGAGGAGGTGATGCGCCCGCCGCCGAGGCTGACGATCGAGGCGCCAGCCGGCTTCTCGCACGAGTGGGTGTTCCTCGTGGGTGATCCTTCGGTGAGCCGCGAGGTGGTGTGGACCGGCTCGTGGACGCCCGAGGCGCGTCTGTCCGTCTCGCGTGGCGGTGTCGTGCGGGTGCGTGAGCTCGGTCGGCTCGACGGAGATCTCGTCGAAGTGACGCTGAACGGTCGGCCGAGCGTGAGCTTCGGGGCATGCAACGCGCCGGGCCTCGGGGCCGGTCGGGTCGTGATGTACGGCTTCGCGCCGTGGCCAGGGACCGAACCGGAGCCCGACTGCATGGAAGTGACGGCCCTCGAGGCTCGTGTGCGCGCGCACGAAGCGGAGTGAGCCGGTCGAGGCCCGAGCTCGACGCCGCGAGTCGTGGCGACGACGCCCACGAAGGAACGGCGTGTCCTGGCGCTTGCCGCACCGAGTCGCGCGCACCACGATCGACACGCTCGAATCGCGAGCCCTGACGAGGACGACCCGTACCAGGCAGGAACGACGGGCCGTGGAGGTGATCCATGGCGTGGTTCATTCTGGTGATCGCGGGGTTGCTCGAGGTGGTGTGGAGCCTCGGCCTGAAGTCGACCGAAGGGTTCACGCGGCTCGGGCCGAGCCTGGTCGTCGGGAGCGCGATCGTCGCGAGCATGGTCTTGCTCGCGCACGCCGCGAAGACGCTGCCCATCGGGACCGCCTACGCGGTCTGGGTCGGGATCGGCGTGATCGGCACGGTGATCGGCGGGGTCGTGCTCTTCGACGAGGCGATGCCGCCGCTCCGCGTGGTGTTCTCGATCGGATTGATCGTGTCGATCGTGGGATTGAAGCTGACCACGACGTGAGCGCGGGCTCGCGTCGGGTTTGCGTGAGGCGTCGTGAAGAAGGGTGAGCCGCCCTCGACCCGAGCGCGGGCGCCGAGCAAGAAGCGAGGGTCATCGACGCCTCGAACGAAGATGACTCGTCGAGCGGTGACGCACGCGCGCGTGCGGGGCGGCACGCGATCGTGTCTTTGCCGTTGTCGTGTGCGCCGACGTTCGCGCACGCTCGTTCCTCGATCTCGTTTATGGGTTGGCCCAACTGGGGAGCCTCATGACTCGAACCACGCTTCGTGTGCCCTTCGTGCTGCTCGCGCTGCTCGCACCTTTCGCGACGGCGTGTGGAGGCGGCTACGCGCTGACCCAGCCCGGTCAGACGCTGTACCTGCAGACCAACCTGCGCGCGACGTCGCGCGGTGTGGTGTCGAGCGTGCTCGCTTGGCGCGGGACGGACGTGGTGCCGGTGTGCACGCCGGTGCGGGTGACGGAGATCGACAGTCGACGAATCCTCTTCGAGGACGCCGAGACCGGCGAACGCTTCCAGTACGTGCTGCATCGTTCGACGCGGCTCGGCGTCGAGGAGCACTTCGCGCGCTACTTCGGGACGTCGTGTGCGCCCGAGGTCGACGCGGCCGATCTGCGCGGCATCGAAGAAGGGCTCGTCGAAGTGGGCATGACGCGCGCGGGCGTGCTCGTGGCGCTCGGCTATCCGCCCGAGCACCGCACGCCGAGCCTCACGGACGCGACGTGGACCTACTGGGGTGATCCGGGGCGCGTGTTGGTGTCGTTCGGAGGCGACCGTGTGGTGGCGATCACCGACGAGCGCGGCCAACCGATCGGCGGCGCGATCGGTGGTGGGGCGATCGGTGAGACCTACGTCGCGACGGCCGAGGCACCGACGAGCTCCAGCGGCGAGCTTCAGGTCGTGGACGGCGCGTCGCTCGCGGTCGACGCGGATGGAACCGTGATCGTGCCGAGCGGGACCACCCCTGCGCCAGCAGGAACGGTCACGGTCGAGGTGCAGACGTCGACCGAAGCGAGCGTCGAGGTGGCACCGGAGCCCACGCGAGACGGTCGCCGTCGTCGCCGTCGACGGCTGCGCACCGCGGGGATCATCGTCGGCGCGGCGGCCGTCACCACGGGCGTCGCGGTGGCGGCGCATCGCGCGAACCGGGCCGATCGTTCCGACGGTGTGAGCGCTCCGTCGAGCGCGCCGAGCGTTGCGGCGCCGGCGTCGACGTCGACCACACCGACGACCACCGTGGTCCGCGAAACGCCGCGGAGTGGGCGCCTCCACGATCGTTGCGGCGCGGGAAGCGGCTGCGGCGAGGGATTGATCTGCGATGCGTCGAGCAATCAATGTCGTTTGTTACCCGGAACGATGGGCGAAGCGCCGCCGTGTCGTGACGACCGCGAGTGCCCGACCGGCACCGTGTGTGGCGTGAGCCGACTGACGCCCGCGCGTGGCGCGCTCTGTTGGTCGCCCGACGTCGTCGGACGTTGAGCGCCGTCTGCGTCGCGGCGGCCTTCCAAGTTCGCCCGGGGACGTCGTGTTCGACCTTCGCCGTCGTGTCGCACGACGTGGTTGGTCGCGAACGCTCACGCAGGACGCTCGCCGCCCGGCTCCCAACACGGCGATCGACGGAACGCGAAGAGACGCGGTCCCGAAGGAGCCGCGTCTCTTCGCGTTCGAGAGGGCCGATCCTCAGTGCGTCGCGAGCACGAAGGGGTAGGTCACCGCGGTGACGCCGGCGCTCGCAGGGAAGGTCCAGCGCTCGACCGAGTCGGAGACGCAGCTCGCGACGCGGTCGCTCATGCCGTCGGCGGCGGAGGCCATCGCGCTCTGCACGGTGCCGGTCGGGGTGACGACGAAGCGGACGACCACGCGGCCTTCGAGGTCGGGGCGCGACGGCAGGGCCTGTTCGTAGCAGAACGCGACCTCGGGCTTGTGGCGACGCACGACGCGCTGGATGTCGGTGCGCGAGAGACCGCCGGTGACCTCGGGGCGACCGGGGCGCATCTCGGGCACGCCACGCCCTTCGCGAGCGCGCGGGCCGAGCGGACCGGGGCGGTGACCGCGCACGTCGTCGCCGGGACGCCCGATCAGGTCACCGCTCTGCACCGCGCCGTCGCCACAGCGCTCGCCCTCGCAGGTGCCGACGCCGGTGGAGTCCATGCGCAGACCGCCGTGGAAGCCGTCGCCGCCGAGCGGGCCCTGCGCCGCGAGCCAGCTCCGGCCGGTGGAGTCGACGTCGCCGAAGGGCGAGCCCGCGTCGCCCACGCCTTCCGCGAAGGCGCGCACGGCTGCGAAGGTGCCGAGCTCGCGAACGCTCTCTGCCGTGACGGGGGCGGTCGCGCGGGTGCCGCGACGCATCACGCTGCGACCGGTGTTCTGCTGCGCCCCGGGCTCGCCGTCGCCGCCGCTCGGAGAAGCCACCGCGTCGCCACCGTGCGCGCCGTTCTCCCCGCCATCGTTCGAGAACGTCTCGGTGACCGGCGGAGTCGCGAGCGCTTCGAGCTGGACGCGGAGCCGGTGCGCCTGCGTGCCGTCGAGCCGCGCGGTGAGGGCGGCGGCGTTCGGCGGGAGCAGCATCGAGAGCGCGACGAGGATCGACGCGAGCCCGAAGACCGCGCCGACGAAGCCGGCGGTCTGGCGATCGACTTGCACCCCGGCGCGCGGCGTCGTCTCGGGGGCGTCGATCACGCGGAGGTGGAAGGTGAAGTCGCCGAAGGAGCGTGTGGTGGGCTCGCCCTTCGCGAGCGGGCTGCCGTCGTGCATCGTCCAGCCGCGCTCGTCGCGCCGCGCGAGCTCGAACGACTGCTTCACGATCTCTTCCGGCATCAGGAAGGTGCAGCCCTCGGGTCCGAGGGTGATGGCGCCGTCGGTCACGAGCTGCTGGGCGAGCGGGCTCTGGCCCCAGGTCAGCACGACCTCGAGGGCTTCGGGGGCGAGGCGGTCGGTGGTCTTCGTGGTGTTCGTCATGGCGTCCTCCGTTGGCGTTGGAGGAGCTCTTTGCGACCGTCGTGCCACGTCGTTCTTCTCGGTAAACGTGGGGTATTCGCGCACCGTCACGTTCGGTGGGGCGGGCGGGGGGCCGAGTGTTACGCGTCACGTTGCGCGTGACGTTGCTGCCGTCGGAGGCGTGGGAGGTCGCGGTCGCCGACGCGTCGAGACGAGACGAAGGGGCAGGACGTGCGCGCCGACCTCGGCCTCCTCGGTCTTCGTGGTGCCTTCGTGGGTGCCGTCGTGGGGGATCTCCCGCCGCACGACGCGCGCTCTGGTCATCGCCGCGGGGGGTGCCTATCATGGCCGCTCGTCGCGGGAGGCTGCGCTCGGAGGGTGCCGAGCGACCGTCCCGCGCATGGAGCGGCAGCGATGGTTCTCGGCAGAGTCTTCGGCTTCGTGAAGGACGGCGTCCAAGAGATGCTGATCCACCGTCCCGACGACAAGAAGCACCTCATCGTCTACAAGCATCCCGAGAACACCATCCCGAACTACGCGCAGCTCACCGTCGACGCCGACGAAGCCGCAGTGTTCTTCCGCGACGGCGCGATCATCGGGCAGCTCCGCACCGCAGGCGCCGGACAGCGCCACACGCTCAGCTCGCAGAACATCCCGTTCCTCGGTCAGCTCATCGACCGCGTCACGGGCGGCAACATCTTCCTCACGGATCTCTTCTTCGTGACGATGAAGCCGATCTACGACCTGCCCTTCGGCGGCGAGCTCGGATACATGGAAGATCCGTTGCTCGGCGAGATGGTGACGCCGCGCATCTACGGCAAGTTCGCGATCCAGATCCTGGATCCGCAGCGCTTCATCGTGAACTACGTCGGCCTCCGCACGCCGGAGGGCAACGAGCAGGTGCTGCGCTGGATCGGCGACACCTTCAAGAACGCGGTCAAGACCGTCATCGGTCAGGTCTGCGTCAACGAGCAGAAGTCGTTGCTCCAGCTCATGCCGCTGCAGAGCCAGCTCGCGCGCATGTTCGAGCAGCACGCGCCCGAGCTCGAGGCGATCGGCGTCAAGATCCTCCAGGTCGCCGACTTCAACATCAACCTCAGCGACGACGACGAGCAGACGCTGAAGACCGCGCAGGCCGAGATCGGCAAGGCGAAGCGCGAGGCGCGCATCGCGGCGATCGGGATCTCGAAGGCGCAGGCCGAGGCGCAGCAGAAGCAGTTCGAGCTCGACCAGCAGTACGCGCAGGACTCGCGCTACACCGGCATGGCGGGCGGCGACTTCGGGAAGATGGCGGCCGGCAAGGCGATGATGGGCGCCGGCGAGGGCATGGCGAAGGGCGGTGGCGGCGACGGCGGCGGCATGATGGCGGGCGCCGGCATGGGCGTCGGCTTCGGCATGGCGTCGGCGATGGCGGGCGCGTTTCAGCAGCCGCCGCAACAGCAAGCGCCGGCACAGCCGCAGGCCGCACCAGGTGGAGCGGCGGGCATGGTGAAGTGCCCGTCCTGCAGCGCCACGGTTCCGAACGGGAAGTTCTGCGCGGAGTGTGGCGGTGGGCTCGCGCCGAAGCCGAAGTTCTGTCCGAACTGCGGTTTCCAGAACGGCGTGGGCTCGCGCTTCTGCTCGAACTGCGGCACCGGGATGGCGGAGTGAGCGCGCGGTGAGCTGGGCGCGAGACGCGCGACGGTCCGTTCGGGTCCGCGGGGTCAGCCGCGGACGATCCGTTCGGGTCCGCGGGGTCAGCTGCGGACGATCCGTTCGGGTCCGCGGGGTCAGCCGCGGACGATCCGAACGAGCCCCGCGACGAACGAACGTCGCGGGGTTCCGTTCGTGCACGGATCGCCCGACGCGGCGGGCGTGGCGTCTGGTGATCGCGTCGCTCGCCGCTCTCTGCCTCGCGCCCGCGGAGTGTGGTCTCGAGTCGGGCACCAAGGACGTGGGCGCGCCCTGCACGCGCGACGGTGAGTGTCTGGTCGGGCTGCAGTGCGTGCGCGGAGTGTGCTCGGACGGACGTGACGCAGACGTGCCGGACGCGGGTGACGCGGGCGACTCCGGCTGACGTAGGCTCGACGCAGGTCCGTCAGTCGACGGGCCAGGCGAACCCCGGAAACGGCGGCGCGGGCTTGCCGAGCAGGTAGCCCTGGTAGAGGTCGCAGCGGCACTCGCGCAGACAATCGAGCTCCGCGCGCGTCTCGACGCCTTCGGCGACGACGAGGATCCCGAGCTCTCCGCACAAACGAGCCATCGTCTCGACGAGACGACGCTTCTTCGGGTGATGGTCGACGTCGCGGACGAGCGACATGTCGAGCTTGCAGACGTCGGGATCCAACGCCGCGAACGCGGAGAGTCCCGCGTAACCGGCGCCGAGATCGTCGATGGCGATGCGATAGCCACGACCGCGGAGCACCTCGATTCGTCGCCGCGTCTCGTCGACGTCCTCGAGGGCCGCGCGTTCGGTGATCTCCAGGACCACGCGCGACGCCATGGAGCTCAACGGTGACTTCGGATCGAGGAGCTCGTCGTCGAAGACGTCCGTAGGGTGCAGGTTCACGAAGACGTCCTCGGCCTTCGGGAGCATCGCCTCGGCGACCAACCACCGAATGTGCCGGCCCAACGTGCGGAGCTGCCCGAGTCGCTCCGCCGCGCCCAGCACCGCGCCAGGGTGGGGGAGCGCCGGCTCGCGGCTACGTAGCAGCGCCTCGTATCCGAGCAGCGTCCCGTTCGCGCGCACGATCGGTTGGAACGCAACCCACGCCGACTCGAGGAAACGAGCGAACGCGGCTTCGAGGCTCGCGCGATCTCCGGTGCGGAAACGTGGGTCGATGTCTTGTTCGAGTGCGTCGCGTTTCGCGCGCGCGAGCGCGCCGAGCGTGTAGGCCCGTCGGATGCTCGCCACGAGCTGGTCGGGCTCGGTCGGCTTCGTGAGGTACTCGAGGGCTCCGAGGCGAACCGCTTGGGAGGCCGTCTCGATCGACGGCGCGCCAGTCAGCAAGATCACCGGCACGTCGAGATCGACCACACGAATGGCGCGCAGGAGCTCGATGCCGTTCATCCCCGCCATGTTGATGTCGGAGAGCACGACGGCGATGCGCTCGCGACCGAGCGCTTCCAGCGCGGAGGCACCGTCGCTCACCTCGATCGTGTCGAGGCCACGGTGCCGAAGCGTTCGCGTCAACGCGGTACGTACCAGGGGGTCGTCGTCGACCACGAGAACGCGCAGCTTCGAGTCGGTCTCCGTCGTCATGAACGAACGCTCCGTGTCGGATCTCCTCCGAGAATCTCGAGCCTGGACGTGCCGCGAGAGTCGGCACCACGCTCCTGCTTCACGCATGGGGTCGACAGACGCGCTCGACCGGAGTCGATCGGCTCCCGGAGGATACCGCATCATGCGTCGCGGCGATCGCAGAGTATACGCGTTTGTTCACGGCGCGTCCGCGGCGGTGATCTCTCGAGAGCGAGCTGCGCGGAGGCGAGGTAGGCGGACCACTCGGTCCGAACGGGCTCGTTCAGAGCGCGTCGAGCGCGTTTGCGAAGCGTTGCTCCGTCGGGGCGTCGCCGGCGGTCGCGGCGAGCAAACGAGCGGTCTCGTAGAGCGCGCGCGCGTCGGCGAGGCGACCTTCGTGGCGTGCGACGCGGGCGAGGAGCCCGACGGCGCGCGCTTCGAGCGCAGGTGACTCCGCCGAGGTCGCGAGCTCGCGCGCGCGGCCCGCGTGCTGCTCGGCTTCTTCTGCGTCGTCGGCGAGCAAGGAGACCTCGGCGAGCTCGAGCAGCACGGTCGCGCGATCCTCGGGGGGCGCGGGCTTGGCTTCGAGGAGCTCGAGCGCGCGGCGGAAGGCGTTGCCGGCGAGCGCCGGATCCCCCGCGTGGCGGCGCAGTCGTCCGAGCGCGGTCTGCACGGCCTGCTCGACCTCCGGCTCCACGCCGCCGACGATCTCGAGCGCTTGCCCGAAGTGCCGCATCGCGTCGCGCGGGCGCTCGCGAAGCGCGGCGATGCGACCGAGCACGAGGTGCATGCGCGCGCGGTTGGGCTCGTAGGGGCCGGTCAGATCGAGCACCTCGCGCACGACTCCGTCCGCGCCCGCGAGGTCGCCGGCCTTCGCGAGCGCCCAGCCGAGCTTGCGGCTGAAGGTCACGAGCGCGGTGTCCATCACGGTGTCGCCGTTCTCGAGCATCTCGCGTCGGCTCAGCTCGAGCGCGCGTCGGTACATGACCACCGCCGCGCGACCGTCACCCCGCGCGAGCGCGACGTCGCCGCATCGCTCGAGGATCATGAAGGTGCGCATCGGCACGTTCGCGCGGTACGCGTGCTCGGCTTGGAGCTCGAGCGGCGCGCCCGCGCGTGCGATCACGTCGAGGATCTTCTGGTGCAGCTCGCGACGCGCGGACGCGGGGATGAACGCCTCGACGAGCTCCGCGAGGAAGGTGTGCGTCACGTCGAGGCGGTCGTCCTCCGCGGCGACGAGGCCCTTGTTCACCAGCTCGTCGATCGCCTCGAGGTCGCGCGGATCGGCGACCGCCGCGAGCTCCGCGCGCGTGGCGCGACCGCCGAACGCGGAGAGGCATTGGAGCGCACGCTGGGCACGCACGGGCAGTCGCTCGACGCGCTGCGCGACCGCGTCCGCGAGGCGAGGCGGGAGGGTGTCGTCGCCAACGTCGCCGCCGAGCGCGCTGATCTGCTCGAGGTAGAAGGGCAGGAGCCGCCGCATCAGGATGCCGTTGGCGGGCGTCGGGCGATCGACGTCGACGAGCCGTCGCTCTTGCGAGCTCGCGCGCCCCGTGAGGAAGAGGCCGGCGTCTTCGAGCGTGAGGCCGCCGAGCTCGAGCGTGGCGTCGGTCGCGATCGTCCCGCGCGCATCGCCGAAGAGCACGAGCACCGGATCTTCGGCGAGCACTTGCCGCAGCTGACGCAGCACCGCGTGCGTGAGGCCGTCGCAGCGGTGCACGTCGTCGACCACGAGCACCGCGCCGCGCAGCGATCGACGCGCGAGCGTGAGGCGCACGAGCATCGCGAGCGCGGCCGCGACCGCGCCGGCGCGGCTCTCGTCCTCGATGCCGCGCAGCCCGGCGGGGCTCGACAGCTCGCGCAGGCCCGCGCGCACGAGCGCGTCGGGGAAGAGGCTCTCGTCCTCCGCGAGCGTCTCGAGATCCGCGGGCTGCAGCTCGACGAGGTTCGCCGCGAGCTGTCGCAGCGGACCGTAAGGAAGGAGCGCGCCGCTCGGATGCGGCGAGGCGCCCGCGACGAGGCGACTCTGTCCCGCCAGGCGTTCGGCGACCTCGCGCAGGAGGCGCGTCTTGCCCACGCCGATCTCACCTTCGACCGAGACGATCACGAGGCGGCTCGTGGCCTCCGTCGCGAGCGCGTCGATGCGCTCGAGCTCCGGGTCGCGTCCCACGAAGGGCCGCGCGCTCGCGAGCGGCGGATAGAACGACGGTTTGGGCGTGAGCGGCGTGGGGGGCAGCGAGGAGACCGGCACCGGCATCTCGCCCGTGAGGCGCACGCCACACGCGCCGCAGAAGCGCATCGTGGAGGGGTTCTTGGTGCCGCAGACCGGGCACTCGATCGTCGCGGCGCGGTTCGCGTCGAGGGCCGCGCGGGCGCGCCTCAGCTCGGCGGACATCTCGGCCGCGTTCTGGAAGCGCTCGTCGCGCTTCTTCGCGAGCGCCTTCAGGCAGATCGTCGCGAGGCTCTCGGGGATCTGGCGGTGCGGCGCGACGTCGCGGGGATCCGGGATTGGATCGTTGATGTGGCGCAGCACCACCTTGGTCGGAGTGTCGGCCTCGAAGGGGAGCTGATCGGTGAGCAGCTCGAAGAGCACCACGCCGACCGCGTAGAGATCGCCTCGGCCGTCGACGTGCTCACCGCGCCCTTGCTCGGGCGCCATGTAATCGGGGGTACCGCAGACCAGGCCGGGCCGCGTGATCGAGGTGGAGCCGCCGCCGACGATGGTCGCGAGGCCGAAGTCCACGACCTTCACGAGGTCTTCGCCGCTGCGCATCTTGCGCAGGATGATGTTCTCGGGCTTGAGGTCGCGGTGCACGATGTCGAGCGCGTGCGCTTCGCCGAGCGCGTCGAGCACCGAGGTGAGGATGTCGCAGATGCGCTTGAAAGGGAGCGGACCTTCCTCGTGCATCACGAGCGCGAGGTCCTTGCCCTTCAGGAACTCCATCGCGAGGTAGAGGATCCCGTCTTCGGTTCGACCGAAGTCGATCACGCTCACGCTGTGCGGATGGTTGAGGCGGCTGGCCGCGCGGGCCTCGGTGTAGAAGCGCGCGACGGTCTGTTCGTCGCCGAGCAGGTGCGGGTGGATGACCTTGATGGCGACGGTGCGGCCGAGGGTCGTCTGCTCGGCGCGGTAGACGCGGCCCATGCCGCCCACGCCGATGATCTCTTGCAGCACGTAGGTGCCGCCGATGGTGCGGCCGACGAGGGGATCGCTGTTGCCGGAGGAGCCCTCGTGGAAGAGCGCGGCACCGCACGAACGGCAGAAGCGATCCTCGGCGTTGGAGGGCGCGCCGCACTGGTGGCAGACTCGCACGCGCGGAGCTTACCGTGAGCGGGGGCGCCCGGAGAACATTGTTTTCGAGGCTTTTGCGTTGAACCCCGAACGAAAAGATTCGCTCTCGGCGCTCACGACGGCTGCCTCGTCGGTCGGATCACGCGTGGATCGTTCGAAGTCGATCGCCAACGAGGCGGTCGCCGAGCCCGCTGACGCGGCCGGGGCGGCGGCGCGCGTCTCGGGGCCGAGCGTGGTGCTCGCGCTCGGCGCGATCGCGTGGGCGGTGGTGCTCGCGGTGCCCTTTGTGGTGTCGCGCCCGAGCCCGCTCGCGTGGGGCGTGCTGGTCGGCACTCTCGTCCCGCTCTTCGTCGCGGCGATCGTGTGGCGACGCGAGCTCGTTCGCCGCGTGCTCACCTTGGTCGTTCATCCTGCGGGGCTCGCGCTCGGGGTCGCGCTCTCGCCGCGGTTGGTGGAGCTCGACGCGCACCCGCCGACCATGCGGCTGCTCGGTGCGCTCGCGTTCCTCGCGTATGGCGCCGCGGCGGCGGTCGCCGATCCGCGGCCCGCTCCTCCTGGGCTCGTCATCAAGCCGCTGCCCGCAGTGGGCGGCGATCCGAGCCTCGTGCGGCGGGCACGTGCGCGCGCGGGGTTGCTCGGGCTCGCGATGGTGGGTGGGCTCGCGATCGCGGTGGTGGCTCCCGCGCTCGGCGCCGATCCGACGGTCACCTTCGGCGCGGAGGCGGGCGCGGCAGCGGACGTGCTGGTCGCGGTGGTCGCAGCCGCGCTCGGGGCGATCGTGGTGGCGGGCTTCGTCGGGCCTGCGACGCGACGTCGGCGCGTCCCGACCGCGACGCGGCGCGCGCAACGCGTGGGGCTCTACCTGCTCGTGGTCGCGGTGGGTGCCTTGGTGTGGCGCATGCTCGCGATGCGTGGGTGAACGCGTCAGCACGTGACGGCCTTGTGGCATGGTGTCGCTCCCATGTCGGTGCGGCTCGTGACCAGCCAGCGCACGGAGGCGCTCGTGGACGCGCTCGCGGAGGCGATCGACGCGCGGCGAGCGCTCGTGGGTCCGCTGGAGCCGACGCACGTGATCGTGCCGAGCGCGAACCTCGAGCGGCACCTGACGCTCGCGCTCGCGGAGCGACGGGGCATCGCGGCGAACCTACGTTTTCATCGCCTCGAGCGCTTCGTCGGGCGCTGGATCGCGCGCGAGCGGATCGACGTCGCGCGCGTGATCGATCGGCGCGCGCTCGAGGCGTTCGTGCTCGCGGCGCTGCTCGACGATCGATTCCTCGCGAGCGACGCGGCGGGCCCGCTCGCGCGCTACGTCGGCGACGGCGACGAGGACTCCGTCGCGCGCGATCGGCGTCGCGTGCAGCTCGCGTTGCGGCTCGCGCGGTTGCTCGAGGGCTACGCGTACTCGCGGCCCGAGATGTTGCGTGCATGGGAACGAAGCGACGGCAACCGAGCGCGAAGTGACCGCGGGCGCCGAGACGCGGAGCTCGATCGCGCGGACGATGCGCGCGAGGTGATCGCCGCGAGCGACGCGATGGAACGCTGGCAGCGCGCGCTCTGGTGCGAGGTGCGCGGGCGCGCGGGGAGCCGGGGCGTGGTGTCGCTGCACGAAGCGCTGGCGCGGCTGGAAGGACGACCTCCGACGCAGGGAGCGCTGCCCGCGACGCTGCACGTGGTGGGGCTCTCGTACGTCGCGCGCATCTTCCAGTGGGTGTTCGGCGCGATGGGCGAGCGCACGGATCTCTCGCTCTACGTGCTCAATCCGTGTCGCGAGTTCTGGGAGGACGTCGCGGCGGAGAGCGAGCTGCGTGCGCGGCTGGAGGAGCCGACCGAGGTGCTCGATCGGGAGGACGATCCACCGCTGCTCACGTGGTGGGGACGACCGGGACGCGAGCACGTGCACTTGCTCGGGGAGCTCACGGGAGGGGACCGCGAGGAGCGCTTCGACGTGCCGCCCGAGGCGCACGAGACGCGTGGGAGCCTGCTCGCGCGCGTGCAGGACGACGTGCTCGAGCGGCGCGCGTTTCCGGACGAGCGCCTCTCCGCGGACGGAACGATCGAGGCGTTCGCGTGCCCGGGAGTGCGGCGCGAGGTGGAGGCGGTCGCGGAAGAGATCTGGCGCCTCGTGCGCGCGAGCCGAGCCGATGCGCCGCTGCGCTTTCACGAGATCGCGGTGCTGGTGCACGCCGACGATCGCGACACCTACTTGCCGCACGTGGCGGCGGTCTTCGGGCAGGCGCGGCGCATCCCGCACCACGTCGTCGATCTCTCGCTGCAGAGCGAGAGCCGGGTGGTGGAGGCGGCGGGCCTGCTCGTCGACGTGTTGCTCTCGCGCTTCTCGCGTCCGGAGGTGCTGGCGCTGCTGCGGCATCCGGCGTTGCGCGTGCCGGGCGCGTCGGCGGAGCTCGATCGCTCGGCGTGGGCGCGGATCGTCGATCGGCTCGGAGTATTCCACGGGCGCGACGGCGACGATCTCGCGGGGACCTACCTCGCGCCCGAGACGCTCGGGATCGACGCCGTGAGCTGGGCACAGGCCGCGTCGCGCCTCGCGCTCGGTGCGTTCCTGGAGTGCGAGACCGATGCGCGACCCTTCGAGAGCGCGACGGGACCGATCCATCCCGAGCCGGGCGAGACGGACGAAGCGACGCCCTCGCTCGCGTTGATCGTGCGGAGCTTCATCGCGGACGCGCGCTTCGCCGAGACGGTTGAGCTGCCGCTCTCGGCGTGGGCGGTGTTCTTCGAGGCGCTCTTCACGGGCTACCTGGAGGCGCGCGGCGATCGCGAAGAGAGCGAGCTGCGGCGGTGCCTCGCGGCGTGTCGCGCGGTGGCGGAGCGCGAGGTGGGCGTCGACACCGTGGGGGACGATGGCGCGGCGAGCGCATCGGCGGATGGCGCGGCGCGCGCGTCGGCCGATGCGACGTCGCGTTCGTCGTCGGATCGCGTCGCGCGGGTGCGGGTGCACGTGGCCGCGGAGCTGCTCCGCGAAGGGCTCGCGTCGCTCGGGGGTGCACGCGGGGAGTACCTCGCGGACGGCGTGGTGGTGTCGGCGCTCGCGCCGATGCGTGCGATCCCCTTCCGCGTCGTGTTCGTGCTCGGCATGGGCGAAGGACGCTTTCCGACGAGCGAGCGCCGCGATCCCCTCGATCTGCGCGCGCAGCGGCGACGCATCGGCGACGTGACGCCGGCGGAGCGCGACAAATACGTGTTCCTCGAGACGCTGCTCTGCGCGCGCGAGCGATTCGTGGTGTCGTGGGTCGCGCGCGACGAGCTCACCGGCGAGGGCATCGCGCCTTCGCCGGTGGTGGTGCAGCTCCTCGAGCTCTTGCAGCGCCGCTACGTCACCGAAGGCGAGCTCGTTCGGACGTTCCCGCTGCGGCGACACGACGAGCACCACGCGGGGCGTGCGCTGCGCGAGGCGACGCTGGAGTCGCTCGCGTGTCGAGCAGGCGAGGCGCTGCATCGCGCGGCCGGTCGGGAGGTGAAGCTCGACGAGGTCCGCGCGCACGGCGGGCCGCTCGCGGAGCTCTTGGTGGTGCACGAGCGCCTCGACGCTCCGCGTGCCGACGTGCCCACGAGCGAGGAGCAGAGCGTGCGCGCAGGTGGCTCGGGCAGTGCGGGCGAACGTGCTGTCTCTGCGAACGCACGGCGCGCGGACGAGGAGCTCGTGGTGTCGTTGTCCGCGCTGCGTCGTTTCCTGACGTCGCCGCTGCGCGGGTGGGCGAGCGCGGTGCTGCGGCTGGAGCGCGAGGACGACGACGAGGCGCGCGCAGCGCTGGAGGACGAGCCGTTTCGACCGTCGGCGCTCGAGCGTTCGGACGCGTTGCGCGAGGCGTTCGAGGAGGGCCTGCGACGTCGCGTGAAGCCCGAGGAGTGGCACGAGCGCGAGGGGGTGCCGCTGCGGCAAGCGCACGGACGTTGGCCGCTCGGCACGGTGGCGGAGCGCGGCGCGGATGCCGACCGGCGGATGCTCGGCGGCTGGCGGCGGCTGTTCGCGCAGACGGTGGCGCGCGCGGGGATGACGCCGCGGCGTGTGCGCTTCGGCGCGAGCGTGGAGATCGGCGAGAGCGACGTGGTGCGGGAGCCGATCGTGCTGCCGAACGCGCGTGTGGTCGGGCGCACCTCGCTGCTCTTCGAGGACGAGCGCGCGTCGCTGGTGTTGCTGGCGAAGGAGCCCCCGCAGGGCGCGGAGCTGCGACGTGAGCGGCTGCGACACGCGCTCGACGGTTTCGTGGACTACGTCGCGCTCGTGCTCTACGGTGGCGACGCGGCGGTGGACGCCTCCACGCGCTTCGGGCCGCTCGAACCGGACGAGGCGCGTCGCTGGCTCGTCGAGCGCGCGCGCGAGCTGCGTGGGGAGCCCCACGACGTGTTCCTGCCGTTCGAGGCGATCGCGCGTGTGCTCACGTCGGCCGAGGGGTGGCGAGGGCTGACGCGCGGCGCGCTGACGCGGGAGATCGAGGCCGAGCGTCGGCGGCGACGAAACGCGCCGGAGTCGTGGCGCGCGGGGCTCGTGCGGGACGAGCACGCGTTGCGCGTGCCCGACGAGGTGGACGTGGTGGTGCGGCGTCGCTTCGGGCTCTTCGTGCGCCTGGCGGGGCTCGACGTCCTGGGTGGTCTCGTGGGAGGCGGGGCGTGACGCGCGACCTCGACGACGATCGTCGTGGGTCCGCAGGGTCAGCCGCGGACGAGCGCGAGGTGTTGCGTTTCGCGCGCCCGGCGCTGCTCGACGCGATCCCGATGCGCGGCCACGCGGTGATCGAGGCCTCGGCGGGGACGGGCAAGACCTACACGCTCGAGCACCTCGTGGTGGAGCTGCTGGTGCGGGGGGCGTCGCTCGATCGGATCCTCGTGGTGACCTTCACCGAGAAGGCGACGCGTGAGATGCGGGCTCGCGTGCGCGCGACGCTCGGCGCGATCGTGGCGCCGCGCGACGGAGATTCGCGAGTGAATCCGTCGACTGGGCCCGCGTGGTCGATCGACGGGCCCATGATGCGACGTTTGAAGGAGGCCTTCGCGGGCTTCGAGCGCGCGCCGATTTCCACGATTCACGGCTTCTGTCAGCGCGTGCTCGCGGAGCAGGCGTTCCTGAGCCGGCGGCCCTTCCGACAGACGCTCGTCGAGCCACGCCGCGCGTTCGGGCGCGCGTTCCGCGAGGAGCTGCGGGTGGTGCTGGCGGACGCGTCGCCGCTGCGCGCGGTGGTGTTGCGCGTGCTCGGCGCGATGGACGCGGACGCGCTCGAGGCGGCGCTCTTCCCGTGGCACGTGGAGCGCGGCGCGATCCGACCGGCGTGGGATCGGGCGGGCTTCGCGGACGCGCTCGCGCAGCTCCCGCGGCGGGCGGAGGTAGCGGCGCTGGAGCCCACGATCCGCGCAGCGTTCCCGCGCGTCGACGTGGCCGCGAAGGTCGGCGAGTCGATCGCGGCGCTCGCCGCGTTGGTGGACGAAGCCCACGCGCGGCGGAGCTCCGACGAAGGCGGCGCGCTGCTCGACGCGCTGGCGGCGCTCGACGCGTGGGCGCGGGTGGAGGTGGTGCGTGGCGAGGCGAGGCGCGCGTGGTTGCCGGCGCGGCTCGAAGGGGTCGCAGGCCTCGAACCGGCGCTCGGCGCGTTGCTCGGTCGGATCGACGCGCTGCTCGAAGTGGCCACCTCGCCCTTCGGCGTGCTCGTGCAGGAGCTCCTGCCGCGGGTGCGGGAGCGCCTCTCGACCACGAAGGCGCGTGAAGGTGCGATGGACTTCGACGACATGCTCGGGCTCGTCGCGCAGGCTCTGGAGGGGGAGGTCGGCGGGTCGCTCGTGCGCTCGCTCCGCGCGCAGTACTCGCACGCCTTGGTGGACGAGTTTCAGGATACCGACGAGCTTCAATGGTCGATCTTTCGACGGTTGTTCGTCGACGGCGCGAGTGAACATTCGCTCTACGTGATCGGGGATCCGAAGCAGGCGATCTACGGATTCCGAAACGCGGACGTACACACCTATCGCGCGGCGTGCGAGCGGCTCGCGGGCGGACGGGCGCTGCGGCTGGTGGAGAACTTCCGCAGCACCCCGCGGGTGATCGCGGCCTACAACGAGGTCTTCGCGGAGGACTTCTTCCGCGGGCCGATCCGTTACGACGAGCCAGTGCGGGCGGGCGATCCGACGCGCGAGGCGCGACGCGGAGACGGGAGCGTCGCGCCCGCGATGACGCTCTGGACGGTGGTGGGCGAGGAGAAGCCGAACGCCGACGCGGTGCGCGCGACGCTGGGAGAGGCGATCGCGCGCGAGTGTCGGAAGCTCGTGGAGGAGGAGCGGCTCGTGCTCGTCGAGGGCGGGGTCGCGCGTCCGATCGGCTACTCGGACGTCTTCGTGCTCACGCGGACGGCGCGCGAGGCGGAGCCGATCGCGGCGGCGCTCGAAGCGCAGGGGGTTCCGCACGCGTTCTACAAGCGCGAGGGGCTCTTCCGGACGCGTGAGGCGCGAGAGGTGCTCGACGTGCTGCGCGCGGTGGCGGATCCGACGGATGGCTCGTTGCGTCTTCGCGCGTGGCTCACGAGCTACTTCGACGTGCCGCTCGCGGCGCTCCCGCGCTGTCGCGACCTCGACGCGCAGCATCCGCTCGTCGCGAGCTTGTATCGCTGGCGCGAGCTGGCGACGCGGCACGACGGCGCTGGGCTGCTGCGGGCGATGTTGGAGGAGAGCGGGCTCGCGCGGCGGCTCTTGTTCCGACCGGGCGGCGAGGTCGCGCTCACGACGCATCAGCACGTGCTCGAGGTGTTGCTCGAAGAGAGCGGCGGTCGACGCGACGCGGAGGATCTGGCGGCGCGACTCGAGGCGTTCGTGGAGGGGCGCGCGGAGCCGCTCTCGGGCGAAGGCAGCGTGCAGCGCCTCGCGAGCGATCGGCCGGCGGTGCAGCTCCTGACGATGCACAAGTCGAAGGGCCTCGAGGCGGCGGTGGTCTTCCTCGTGGGCGGCTTCACGCGCGGCGGCGGCGGCGGTGAGACGGAGCCGCTGGTCGCGCACCGAGAGGGGAAACGCGAAGCGTGGGTACGCCCGGTCCCGCGCGAGGTGGAGGAGCGGGTCGACGAAGAGGCGCGCGCGGAGGACGAGCGGCTGCTCTACGTGGCGCTCACGCGCGCGAAGGCGCGGCTCTTCGTGCCCTACTTCGGTCCGCCACCGGAGGGGGCACGTGGGGTGGTCGGTGCGCACGAACGTTTCGGTCCGGTTCAGGGTGCGCAGCGTTGGCTCGACGAGCGTCTGCAGACGCTGGTGGCGCGCGGCTTCGTCGACGGAGACGCGGTGACCTTCGAGGCGCTCCCGGTGCGGGAGCTGACTCGCGAGGCGAAGCCGACGCGCGAGGTGCCGTGGGACGTGGTGGAGCCGCTGCTGACGCGCGCGCGGGACGAGGACGACTTCGAGCGCCTGCGCCGGGAGCACGCGGGCTTCGTGGTGAC
The DNA here is from genome assembly GCA_937982655.1 of uncultured Sandaracinus sp. Lineage (GTDB taxonomy): Bacteria > Myxococcota_A > Polyangia > Polyangiales > Houyiibacteriaceae > JACKEH01. The sequence continues at coordinate 3,952 of CALJLK010000298.1, read as the reverse complement.
GAGCTACACGCGCATGGCGAAGCAGGGCGCGAGCGCGCCCGTCGTGGTGATGGACGACGAAGAGGAGTGGAACGAGGACGTGGCGGCGGAGGCGGCGTGGACGCCGGCGCTTCGAGCGGCGCAGACGGAGACGGAGTCGGAGACGGAGACGGAGTCGGAGTCGGAGTCGGAGTCGGAGTCGGAGTCGGAGTCGGAGTCGGAGACGGCGACGGCGACGGCGACGGCGACGGCGGTTGCGGGGACTGCTGCGCGACGCACGACGAGTTTCGCCGAAGGCGGAGGCGGCGAAGCCGCGGTCTCGGACGCGGTCTCGGACACGGTCCCGGACACCGACACCGAGGATCCGCTCGCGTCCGCGCTGCCCGGCGGCGCCACGATCGGTGTGTTCTTGCACGCCGCGCTCGAGACGGTGTTCGCGCCGGGGGTCGATGTCGCCGCGACGCTCGACGACGCGTCGCGTTGGCGCGCGATCGTGCAGATGGCGGCCCGCCGCAGCGTCGTGGACGCGGAGCTCGTCGACCCTTCGTGCGCCCTGCTCGCGCGCGCGTTGCGGGTGCCGCTCGCGTTGCCCGGGCTCGAGCTTCCGGAGGGGCTCGCGGGGCTCCGCGGTGCGCGGGTGCCCGAGATGGGGTTCGCATATCCGATCCCGGAGCGCGCGCATCCGGAGTTGGTGTCCACGAGCCACGCTTCGTCGGCGAACGGCATCGACGAGCACGGTGCGGTCGACGCGCACGGTGCGGTCGACGTGCACGGTGCGGTCGACGTGCACGGTGCGACGCGGCCGTTCCGAATCGAGCGCGGCGTGTTGCGCGGGGTGATCGATCTCGTGCTCGCGCCGCCCGCACCCGACGGAGTCGCGCGCACGTTCTTTCTCGATTGGAAGAGCGATCGTCTTCCCTCGTTCGCGGCGCCGATGCTGCGCGCGCACGTCGATCAGCACTACGCGCTCCAGGCGCGCATCTACACCCTCGGCGTGCTCCGCCTGCTCGGCGTTCGCGACGAAGCCCAGTACGAAGCGACGTTCGGCGGGCTCCTCTACGCGTTCCTGCGTGGCATGGATCCTTCACGTGGGGTGGGCGCGGGCGTCGTGTTCGCGCGCCCGCGTTGGGACGAGGTCGTGAGCTGGGAGCGCGAGCTGCGCGAGTCCGACACGCCCTTCGGGTACGCGCTCGCGCCGCTGCGGGAGGGGTCGTGACGATGCATCCACACGGCACTGCGCGGGCTGCGCTGGTGGCGCTCGGGCTCGTCGAACGGGGGCGCGTCGAAGACGTCTCGGGTGGCTCCGTCGGGGAGGAGCCTTCCCAGAAGGGTTCGAAGCTCGGCCACGAGGGCGCCGTCGCTCCCGAGCTCGCCCAGGACGCGGGTGCGCTCCCCTCGGACTTGATCGCGCGCGCCTCCGAGCTGGAGCTCGACGAAGGGCAGCTCGCCCTCGGGATCGAGCTCGCGCGGCTGTCGCCGGAGGTCGTGCGGATCGCACGTCACGACGCGTTCGTCGGGTTGGTCGCCGCGCTACGGCTCGCGGAGAGCCGCGGCTCCACGCGGTTGCCGCTCGACGGAGCGGTGCTCGACGAGCACCTCGAAGCGCTCGGGCTCGGCGCGGCGGAGCGGGAGCTCGCGCGCGAGCTGCGGACGCGACCTGAGGCGTTCGCGCCGGTGGTCGGCGTGCCGGGTGACCGTGCGCCGTTGATCGTCGACGCCGACGCGCTCGGCTCGCATCGGCTTCACGTGCTCGAAGCGCGTGTGGCTTCGACGGTCCTCGCCCGGATCCGCACGAGCGACACCGCGACGAGCCCGCTGCCGCGCGTCGGAGCGATCGACGCGGCGATCGGCGAGGGTGACGTCGGTGACCACGCGCTCGACGCCGCGCTCGCGGACGTGCTCGCGCGCCCCTCGGGCACGGTCACCCTCAGCGAGGCTCAACGCGCGGCGGTGCGTTCGTCGGCGCGCGGTCGGCTCGCGCTCGTGAGCGGCGAGCCGGGTACCGGAAAGACCAGCATCGTGGTGTCGATGCTCCGCGTGTTGGTGCGGCTCGGCGTCGCCCCCGATCGGATCGCGCTCGCGGCACCCACCGGCAAGGCCGCCGATCGGATGCGCAGCTCGATCCTTCGCGCGCTGGACGCCATTGCCGATCCGAGCCCCGAAGATCGAGCGCTCCGGATGCACGTGCCGGAGAGCCAGACGCTTCATCGCCTGCTCGGCTATTCGCCCACGACGGGGCGCTTTCGGCAGCACGAGCGCAACCCGCTCGGCGAGCGGGTGATCCTCGTGGACGAGAGCTCGATGATCGGGGTCGCGTTGATCGATCGTCTCCTGCGCGCGGCGTCGCCGGACGCGCGCGTGGTGTTGCTCGGCGACGCGCAGCAGCTTCCCTCCGTGGAGGCCGGTGCGGTCTTTCGCGACCTCTGCGCCGCGCTCGCGGAGGCCGACGATCCGGCCGGAACGCACGACGCCTCGCGGGCGCGCCCGGTCGCGCGCCTCACCGAGAGCTTCCGGATGCGCGAGGACGATCCTGACGGTCGTCACGTGCTCGGCGTCGCGCGCGCGATGAACGTGGGTGACGAGGCTCGGGTGCTCGCGGAGGTTCGGCGGCCGGGCACGCTCGATCGGCTCGGCGGGCACGGCGTGGAGCTCGTGAGCGGCTCGGATCTGCCGAGCCTGCTCGCGGCGTGGGAACGCCTCGCGCCTCCCTCACCCGACGCGACACGTGCGTTCGACGTGATCGACGGTCGCCCGCGCCCACGGGAGCTCCGTCGCCTGCGCACGCTCTTCGACGGGCTCGACCACGGGCGTCTGCTCTGCGTCACGCGCGGTCGTCGGACGGGAGTGGTCGCGTTGAACGAGCTCGCGCACGCACGCCACCTCGCGCGCTCCGGGCGCGATCGGGGCCCACGCTTCGCGGCAGGCGAGCCGGTGCTCGTGACGCGTAACGACTACGAGCGTGGCCTCTACAACGGCGATCAAGGCCTCGTGATCCTCGCGCGCGAAGGGCGCGGGCCGGTGCGGCGTCTCGCGGTGTTTCGACGCGGCGACGAAGACTTCGTAAGCTTCCCGATCGAGGTCGTGGAGAGTCGCCTCGAGCTCGCCTACGCGGTGACGGTCCACAAGGCGCAGGGCTCCGAGCACGAGCGCGTCGCGATCGTTCTACCGGAGGAGCCCGCGCCGCTGCTCACGCGCGAGCTGCTCTACACCGCGGTCACGCGCGCGCGGCGGCACGTGCTGATCTTCGGAGAAGAAGCGCGATTGATCGAAGGCGTGCGGCGTCGGGTGGAGCGACAGAGCGCGCTCGCGACGCGGCTTCGGTGAGCGCGCCACGAGCGTGAAGCGCGACGGAGACGTCCGAGGCGGAGACGTTCGAGACGGAGACGTTCGAGACGGAGACTGAGTCCGAGACGGAGACGGAGTCGGAGTCCGAGACGGAGACGGAGTCCGAGACGGAGACGGAGTCCGAGGCAGAGACGCGCTCAGTCTGCGCGCTTCGTGAAGCCGCGGCAGCGGAGCACGGGGAGCGGCGGGTACTTCGGCAAGCTCGGCTCGCGGCACATCCAGAAGGTGGATCCCTTCGCGGAGACGATCGTGCGCGCGTGGACGCAGGCCGTGCAGAGGCCGACTCGCGGATCGTTCGTGCTCACGACAGTCCGCGTCGCGTGAGCCAGTAGCACGCGAAGGTCCCGAGCCAGTGGCTGCCCGCGTAGTGCGAGCCGTCGATCGCGGCGAGCGCGAACTCGCCGTGAGCTCGCGCGCTCGCGAGTAGGCTCGGCCGACGCGCATCGTCGACCGGAAGTCCCGCCGCGAGGCCTTCGAGCATCCACGCGCGGCTCAGGTTCAGGCCGTCGAGGTGCGCGAGCCGCCCGTCCGTCGGATCCGTCACGCGCACCGGCGAGAGCGAGAAGTCGGCGGCTGACCCCGCCGACCCAGTCGAGAAGTCGGCGGCTGACCCCGCCGACCCAGTCGA
>CALJLK010000297.1 GCA_937982655.1 uncultured Sandaracinus sp. | reverse complement strand
GAGACGGAGACGGTGTCCGAGACGGAGACGGTGTCCGAGACGGAGACGGTGTCCGTGACGGAGACGGTGTCCGTGACGGAGACGGTGTCCCATCTGCGAGTCGTGTCGTGCGCGCAGCTCACGACGCGATCTCGCCTTCCGAGAGCGAGTCGTGTCGTGCGCGCAGCGGACGACGCGATCTCGCACAGCGACGAACGCACGCGCGCCGCACGTCCGGCTCGGCGACCACCGCGCGCACCGTCCAAGCGAAGCTCGCCCGGACCGCAACACCTCGATCCCGCCGAAGCACCGAGGGCCCTCGTGAAGCGCCTCGAGTCGTGCGCTTCGCTCACGACGCGAGGCAGACGTACGCATGCACGAAGCTCCCCGGGCGCGAACGCGCGCGGCCTCGTGTCACGCGCGGGAGCTCGTGACGCGAGCCGCCACGTATCCAGAGCGAGCAGCGGAAACCCCAGAGGAAATCGAAGGCCACCGACGGAAGGCCGAACGGGACGCGGCCCGAGAAACCCTGTGGACGAGGAGACGACGCGCTCGCGCGTTCGGCTCCGAGCGCTCCACCGGGTTTCGCAGGGCCGTGTCCCGTTCGGCGCACACGCGTCCAAGAAGGCCCGAGGCACGAGCCCACACACAGAACCGACCGCACCCAAGAGGCACCCAAGAGGCCATCAAGACGACTCCCAAGACGCAAGAACGCCCCGGCTCCGTGAGGACCGGGGCGTTCCACTCGCGACCAAGAGCGAGCGATCAGAGGTTCGCGTTCGCGAAGTCCCAGCTCACGAGCTTGTCGAGCCAGACCTTGATGAACGCCGCGCGGTCGTTGCGGTGATCGATGTAGTAGGCGTGCTCCCACACGTCGATCGTGATCAGCGGCTTGGCGGCCGTCGTCAGCGGCGTCTCGGCGTTGCCGGTCGTGACGATCTTGCCTTCGCCGCCGTCGAGCACGAGCCACGCCCAGCCGGAGCCGAACTGCGCGCTCGCCTTCGCGATCCACTGCTCCTTGAAGCCGTCGTACGAGCCGAAGCTCTTCGTGATGAGGTCGGCGACCTTGCCCGTCGGGGCGCCGCCGCCGTTCGGCTTCATGCCCTTCCAGAAGAACGTGTGGTTCCAGACCTGAGCGGCGTTGTTGAAGTTGCCGCCGCTCGAGCTCTTCACGAAGTCCTCGAGGCTCTTCTCGGCGTCGGGCGTGCCCTCGATGGCCGCCTTGAGCTTCGTCATGTAGCCCTTGTGGTGCTTCTCGTAGTGGAAGTTGAGGGTCTCCTCGCTCATGGCGGGGGCGAGGGCATCCTTGGCGTAGGGCAGCGCTTCGACTTCGAAGTTCATCGGGGACTCCTGGAGGTTGGGCCGGTCGGGACCACGGTGGGCTGACCAGCGAGTCGGTCCCGAGCGGCGCGGGACGGGACTCCCCCTCTAGTGCGGTCCGGCGCGAAACGGAAGACCCTCCGTCGATTCGTCGAATTTCGTGGGCGTCTCCGACTCCGACAGGTCTCCGACTCCGACGAGTCCGAACGCCCTGCGACGTCGGCGCCACCGTCGACGCTCAGGGAGCCGCGATCGTCGCCGCCCCCACGCCGAGGCCGATGTCGGTCTCGCACGTCTTGCTCACGGTCGCGCTCGCGCTCTCGTCGCGCCCGATCTCGGCCGCGAACGCGAGCGAGCCGGGGTCGAGGCAGTCGGGGGTGTAGTCGCCGACGAGGTCGCCCGGTCGACGCGAGGCGACGGTCGTCCACGAGTCGACGAAGCCGAAGTCGTTCTTTCGAAGATAGGCGTGGAGCACCTCGTCGAACGCGCCGTCGGCGGTGCGCCAGCGCGCGGCGATCTCGATGTCCATCGCGACCTGCGTCTCGCTCGGGATGCGGCAGACGAGGAAGCCGCCGACGTAGTGGAGCGAGAGACGCAGCGTCGTGTCCGCGCGCGTCTCCGGATAGAAGTCGCGATCGCGCTCGTAGACGAAGGGCGCGTCGAGCTCCGTGAACGGGATGTCCTGCAGGACCGACTGCGCGGTGAAGCCCTCGCGGCCGCAAGGTTGATCGAGCGCTTCGAGCAGGATCGCGCCCTCCTCCGCCTCGCTGCATGCGCGGCGGGTGCACGCGAGGCCGCTCGCGGCGCAGACACACTCGTTGCAGTCGTCGGTGGCCGGGAAGCGCTCGCCGTACGCGTGCGTCGTGCCGGCGTACTCGCAGGATCCATCGGCAGTCTCGGGGCAGACGCGCTCGGTGCAGGCGAAGCGACCCTCCGCGCCGCACGTGCAGACGTTGCAGTGGTCGGCAGACACGATCTCGTCGCCCACGTCGTACTCGTCGAGGCAGCTCGGGCCGGCGTCGCTCGGGGAGGCAGCGTCGACTTCTTCCGCGCTCGCGTCCTCGGCGCCGCCGTCTTCGCCGAGGGCCGCGTCGTGACCGGCGTCGCTCGGGCTCGCGTCGAAGCCAGCATCGACGCTCGGCGAGTCGTCGTCGCCGCACGCGACGAAGGTGAGCGCGAGGAGTGACGCGAGAAGCGACTTCATCATCGCGCGAGCCTGGTTCGCGATGCGGACGCGAGCAACGAGGATCGCGTGCGAGACGGAGACGGTGTCGGAGACCGAGACGTCAGCGCGCCGCAAGCTCGTCCGCCACCGCGCGCACCACGTCGTCGATCAACTGCCGCGCGGCGCCCTGCTTCCCGCGGATGCCGTTGGCCAAATAGCTGAAGCGCACGACGCGCTCGCGCTCACCGCCCGCGATCACGTAGCCGCTGAGCGAGATCGCGTCGTTGAGGGTCCCCGTCTTCGCGCGCACGATCACGCCGCCCGGCAGATCTGCGAAGCGACGACGCAGCGTTCCGTCGACTCCCCCGATCGCGAGGTGCGCCAGGTATTCGGCGCGCACGCGTGGGTCTTGGTAGACGTAGCCGAGGAGCTGCACCAAGTGCCGTGGCGCGATGCGATTGCCCTCGAAGAGCCCGGAGCCGTTGACGATCGTCGCGGCGCCGCGAGGAACGCCCGCGCGCTCGAGCACCGACTGGCAGACCTCGGCGCCGCGCGCGCTCGTCGCGGGGGTCGCGCGCCGCGCGCCGATCGCCTTGAGGATCATCTCCGCGTAGAAGTTGTCGCTGTCCTTGCCCACCGGATGCAGGAGCTGCGCGAGGGACGGCGACTCGTGATCCGCGAGCAGCGCGAGGCCGTCCGGGCCGCGACCGAGCGCCACGCGACGTGCGCCGCGGATTCCCGCGCGGTCGAGCGCGTCGACCATCGCGTGGCCCGCGTGGACCAGCGGGTGCTCGATGCGGCGGCGGTAGCTCACGCCGAGCAGCCCGAGCGGCATCGTCCCGCGCAGCACGAGCTGCATGCGACCGTCGGGGAGCGCGCGCTGCGACGCGATCACGTTCGGCGCGCCGCCCTCGGTGGTGGTCATGCCGTTGTCGACCTCGAAGTAGCCGCTTCCGGCGAGGCGAACCGCGGTGGTGGCGCCGACCGCGTTGCCCGGCATCACGCGCAGCACGAACGACGATTGATCGACCGCGACCGCGCCGACCGCCGCGCGGAAGGCCGCCGTCTCGTTCGGTTGTTGCTCGAAGGCCGGAGGCAGGATCTGATCGTCGAAGTAGCTGCCGTCGACCCAGATGCGATCCACTGCGCGAACGCCACGATCCGCGAGCGCGTCCGCGAGCTCCCAGAGGTGCACGTGCTCGAGCGCGGGATCGCCTTCGCCGCGAAGCACGAGATCGGCGACGCGGCCGTCTTCGATGCGCCCGAAGAGGCGTGTGTGCAGGCGGTGGTCGGGGCCGAGCTCGATCAACGCGGTCGCGGCCGTCACGAGCTTCTGATTGGACGCGGGGTTGCGCGGGGTGTCGGCCGCCAGCGCGTAGATCTCGCGATCGCCCTCGACGAGCACGAGGCCGACGCCGTCGCCGAGCGCGGCGGCGCGGACGAGATCCGCGATGCGGCCCCCGAGGGGTGTGCTCTGCGCGGAGGCGGACGAGCTGACCAGCACGAGCGCGAGCGCGAGCGCGGAGGCGAGTCGTGAACGCATCGGCGCGACGTAGCAGCGGGGACGGCGCGGAGGCAACCGCGCGGGAGCTCGGGTGCAGGCTCGGAGCAGTCCGTGACCGTGACGGAGTCCGTGACCGTGACGGAGTCCGTGAC
>CALJLK010000296.1 GCA_937982655.1 uncultured Sandaracinus sp. | reverse complement strand
GAGACGGTCGCGACCGCGCGCAAGCGCGGTGCGACAAAGCCCCGATGGGGCCCCCTCCCACGAGCCTTCGCTCACTTCGTTCATCGGCTCCACGCTCACGCGTGGCCCGATTGTCTCGTTGAATCGTGCGGCTACGTGGACTTCATCCACTTCGCTCCGCACGATTCCACTTCGAACCGCTGCGCGCCGTCCAGTAGGGCGGCTTGCGGAAATCAGCCGAGCTTCTAGGTCAAAACACGAAGGCCGCGCAGAGCGGAGGCGCACACGCGCCGGCGTCGAAGGGCGAACGGCAGACGAGACCCGCTTCGCACGAGTCGTCGAGGAAACACGCTTCGCCGACGCCGGGGCGCGCGGTGCAGCGGAAGGTCGTGGCGGTCTCGTCGGGCACACACGCCCCGCTCGGCCCGCACTCGTTGCCCGCGCGGCAGACGTCGCCGGTCGCGAAGTACGCGCGGCAGCGGTTCTCGGAGAAGTCGCAGAAGGTGCCGGCCTCGCAGGTGTCGTCGAGCATGCAGGGCTCACCGTCGCCGACGCGCGCGCGGCACACGCTGCGCTCGCCCTCGACCGCGCAGCCGAGCCCTTCCGCGCAGCGCACGTCGCCCACCGCGCAGTCGTCGCCCTCGTTCGGGATCGGACCGCAGAGACGATCGCGGCACGCGAGACCCTCCGCGCAGACGAAGGGCCCGAAGGTCCCGAGCGCACACGGCTCGCCGCTCGTCGGGAAGGGTTGGCAGGTGCCCTCGTCGGGACCCGGCGCGAACGCGCACGCGAGACCCTCCGCGCAGGCCACGCCGTTGCCGCACGGAGCGCCTTCCCCGGGAGCCGCGACGCACGTGCCCTCCGCGCAATACTCGCCCGCCACGCAGCCGTCGTCGCTGGTGCAGCTCGCGCCAGGTGCGAGGGGCTCGCAGGCCCGACGCGTCGCGGCCAGACAACGCAGGTCGCCCGTGCACGCCTCGGGTCCGCTACAGCTCGCGCCCGCACCGTCGAGCGCGAGCGCGCGACAGGTTCCTTCGTCGCCGCACACCTCGCCATCCGGGCAATCGCCGACGTTTCCGCACGCGCCGCCGCTCGTCGGCATCGCGCACGTCGCGCCGGAGCTGCACCGCGCGCCCTCCGCGCACAACCCCTCCACGCACGCCCCGCTCGAAGGCAACGAACGATCGAGACCCGCCGGCCACACGAGCGGGCAACGCACCGCGAAGAGATCGGGCTCCGGCATGCGGCAGTCGTCGAGCGCCTCCGCCAACGCCGGCGCACAGCTCTCCGGCACCGACGACGCGGCTTCGATCGGCTGGCCTTCGAAGCCGTCGAGCTGTCCGCGGCACGCGCGCTCGACGCGAGCCCGACAGGTCGCCGCGTCGCCGAACTCCGGCACTGCCGCGCACCCACACGTCCCGAGCGCGGCCTCGCAGTAGCGGCTCGCGAGCTCCGGACACCACGCGTCGGCGAGGTCCTGGAAGCTGCCGCTCGCGTCACGCGCGGCGTCACCGGCACCGCCGTCGATCGGCGGGACGTCGTCGTCACCGCAGCCGAGAACGAGCGCGCCGAACAGGAGGAGCCAACGAGGGTTCATCCGGCCGATCTAGCAGGTCGACGTCGGGACGAGCTTCCGCACGTCGGCGCGACGCCAGCTTCCCGCGAGGGTCTGTCCAGCGCGAGGCCGTCCAGTCCGAGATGCCGTGCGGCCCGCCGCCCAGCCTGACCTCCGCCTTTCATGAAAGCCGCCCGCTCCGACGACCCCATGGGACCGACCCGTCCGGTGCGAACGGTCCGGTGCGACATCGCCGTCCGCCGCGCCATCGAGCCGTTCCCCCGCTGTCCCCAGAAGGAAGCGCCCCACCCGAAACGAACGCGCCGATTTTTTGACCCACGAGCGCGGATCCGTAGCGTGCGAAGGCGGAGGAAGCCTACTTGGGCGCACCCCGAACTACCTCGGCACACGGGAACCTGGCAGCGCCGCGCACGCGGAGCGCGAAGGCGTCCGTCGACTCACGCGTCTCGGATCGACCCGAGACGGGTGGGCGTCGGCGCGAGGTCCTCGGCCTCGTGACCGGCGCGGCCACGCTGCTCGCGGGGCTCTCGCTGTGGTCGTACGACGCACGCGCGAGCGAGAACCTCGTCGGTCCTTTCGGCGTCGGTCTCGCGAGCGTGCTCGCGACCGCGCTCGGTCTGCTCGCGTGGGCGGTGCCCGTCGAGCTCGGCCTCGCCACCGCGCGCCTCTTCCGCGGACGCCCCGCGATCCTCGGTCCCGCCACCGCGGTCTCGACGCTCGTGATCGTGCTGGTCGGCTGCGCGCTCTTGCAGCTCGCGCTCGGCGGCGATCCGGAGGCGCTCGATCCGGCAGCGCGCACGGGCAGCCTCGTGTTCGGCGCGCACCTACCGGGCGGCGTGCTCGGTGAGGTGCTCGGCGAGGTCACCCGCGCGATCCTCGGCACCGCGGGCGCGTACGTCGTGACGATCACGGTGCTCCTCGTGATGCTCGTGTTGCGCACACATCTGTCGATCGCGGCGGCGATCGCGCCGGCCAGCGCGGCCGCGAAGGAGAGCGCGACCCGCACCCGCGACGGCGCGACGGCGCTCGCGAGCGCGTGGCGCGAAGCGCGCGAGCTCGAGCGCGCGGAGCGGGCAGCGCGCGAAGAGCGCGAGGCGCCGCGCATCGTGGACGGAACGCTCGACGAGGGGCTCGACGACGCCGGAGACGACGAAGACGACGAAGACGACGACCTCGACGACGAGCGCACGAACGCGCTCGCGGAGGACGACGACGCGACGGACGAGGAGCCGCTCGACGACGACGATGCCGCGCTCGACGACGACGAAGACGACGCCGATGCCGACGACGACGACGTGCTCGACGCGTCGGAGGATTCGCTCGACGAGGTCACCGACGAAGACGAAGGCGACGACGAAGACCGTGCGCCCGAGCCCGTGACCGCCGCGCCTGCAAAGAAGCGCGCGAAGAAGGACGACGGCCCGCGCATCATCGCGCCGGTCGAGCGCGTCGAGCCGCCCGTGGCCGCGGCGGTGAACCCCGCGCCGAAGAAGAGCGAGCCGCCCAGCAAGCGCAAGGGCTACGAGCTGCCCTCGATCGACCTGCTCGAGCGCAACGAAGGCGAGCGCATCAAGATCGACCCCGCGCTCCTGCGCGAGAACGCCAAGCGCCTCGTCGAGAAGCTCGAGAGCTACGGCGTGAAGGGTCGCGTGGACGAGATCCACCCGGGCCCCGTCGTCACGATGTACGAGCTCGAACCGAAGGCGGGCACGAAGATCTCGAAGATCGCCGCGCTCGAGAACGATCTCGCGCTCGCGCTCGCCGCGCAGAAGGTCCGCATCGTCGCGCCGATCCCCGGCAAGGCGCGCGTCGGCATCGAGCTGCCCAACGACGATCGCCAGACCGTGTACCTGCGCGAGATCCTCGAGGACCCGCGCTGGGAGCAGCAGAAGGGCCCGCTCCCGATGGCGCTCGGCAAGGACATCGCGGGGCAGCCGGTCTACTCGGATCTCTCGAAGATGCCGCACTTGCTCGTCGCCGGCGCGACCGGCGCGGGCAAGTCGGTGGGCATCAACGTCATGCTCGCGTCGCTGCTCTACAAGCGCAGCCCCGAGGACGTGAAGATGCTGATGATCGACCCGAAGGTGGTCGAGCTCGCGGTCTTCGACGGCATCCCGCACATGCTGCTGCCGGTCGTCACCGACATGCAGAAGGCCGCGCTCGCGCTGCGCTGGGCGGTCGACGAGATGGAGCGGCGCTACCAGTGCTTCGCGGACGCGGGCGCGCGCAACATCGAGACCTACAACCGCCGCGTCGAGAAGGTGCTCGCGGGCGAGCTCGCGCCGGAGAAGCTCTTCCCGAGCAAGGCCAACAAGATCCGCGGCCTCGATCACGAAGGTGAAGAGGTCTGGAGCGAAGCGACCGAAGGCGAGACCCTCGACGCGTCGCGCGATGCCCTGATGGAGCAGGTGAAGAAACTGCCTTACATCGTGGTGGTCGTCGACGAGTTCGCGGATTTGATGATGGTGTCCGCGAAGGACGTCGAGGCCTGCATCGCGCGCCTCGCGCAGAAGGCCCGCGCGGCCGGCATCCACGTGATCCTCGCCACGCAGCGTCCCTCGGTCGACGTGATCACCGGCATGATCAAAGCGAATTTCCCCGCGCGCATGGCCTTCAAGGTCAGCCAGCGCGAGGACAGCAAGACCATCCTCGGGCGCATCGGCGCGCAGAACCTGCTCGGGCGCGGCGACATGCTCCTGCTCCCGCCCGGCACGAGCGATCTCAAACGCGTGCACTGCGCGTACGTCAGCGAAGAAGAGGTCGCCGCGATCTGCGATCACGTACGCGCTCAGGGCAAACCCGTCTACGACGAGTCGATCCTGCAGCCGCGCGACGAGGGCGAGGTCCCGGGCGTGGGCGGCAACAGCGACGACCCGCTCTACGACAAGGCGGTCTCGGTGGTGGCGCAGGCCGGCTACTGCTCGATCAGCCACCTCCAGCGCCAGCTCGGCGTCGGGTACAACAAGGCCGCCAAGCTCGTCGAGCAGATGGAAGCCGAAGGCGTGGTCGGCCCGGCCACGAAGAAGGCGGGCGGCCGCCGCGACGTGCTCATCGCGCCGATCTGAGGACCTTGCCTCCTATCGCCCACCGGCCGCACCACGACACGCGGCACATCGAGGTGTGGCGAGAGCACCTCGCTGTGCCACGAGCTCGAGACGTCGGGCGGAGCGCCTCGACCACGCGAAGCCGCCGGCGCCACCCGTGTGAAGCATGGCGAGAATCGAAGGGATCGCGGGTCGGATCGAGCCACCCGCGTTCCTCGAGCGAAGGACGAGCTCGGGCGACTTCGCCGCACGCGTCGGCGTGGCGCGCGAGCTGCAATGCGTTCCCTCCGCGAGCGCGGACTCCGCGTGCGCCCTTCCCCTCGAAAGGCCTCCCCATGAAGACCCGACTTCCCTTGCTTCTCGCTCTCGCCCTCGGCTCGACCACGCTCGGCTCGACTGGGTGCTCCCTCGAAGGGCTCGAGTGTGTGTTCGAAGACATCTTCGACGGCGTCGCACGCGGCCTCGCAGGCGAGCCCGTGCCGAACCTCCAGTTCGTCGACCCCTACGAAGGAACCGTCGGCATCGTGCTGGCGTGCGAGACCGATCCCTGCGTGCTCGAGCCAGACATGCTCTACCCGAGCACGTTCTTCGACGCCGAGCGCGACGTCCGCTTCGGCAACCGCGGCGCGCTCCCGTTCCGCGAGATTCAATCGCTCGATCCGCTCGTGGCGACGGTCCTCTGGGCGCCCAACGACGAGCCCGAGGACGGCCTGAGCACCGAGGTCGATCGCTGCGCGGACGCGATGATGGTCGCGAACGCGCCCGGCACCGCGCGCTTCGACTTCCTCGACAAGAAGGGCCGCCGCATCGGGCGCGTGGAGGTGGAGATCGTCGCGCCGATGTCGGAGCTGCCGACCGAGTGAGCGAATCCCTCGTGGGATCGTGGGCGAGACCGCGTACGTCCATCCACGCCGCCCCTGCGCCCGCGTCCGCGGCGGCGCGGGGAAGGCCTCGCCCGCGCGTGGACTTGCCCACGCCCGAAGGCTCGGACGGTTCGCCGGACGACGCTCGCACGACGTCGGGTCGCTCGGCCTGGCGGCCGGCTTCAAATGACGTCAGCTTCGCGCCCGTGAACGCCAACGTCCGAGCCATCGTCTTCGATCTCGACGGCACCCTCGTCGACTCGCTCGAGGATCTCGCCGTCGCGATGAACGACGTGCTTCGCGAGGCCGGCCAGCCCGAGCACCCGATCGAGGCGTACCGACACTTCATCGGCTGGGGCGCCGCCGATCTCGTGCGCCGCGCCGCACCGAACGCCGACCACGCGGCGCTGCTCTCGTCGTTCGGTCGCCGCTACCACGGGGAAGCACACGGCCACGCGTCCCGGCCCTACGCAGGCATCCCCGAGCTCCTGCGGACCCTGGTCGCGCGGAAGATCCCGATCGCGGTGCTCTCCAACAAGCCGCACGCCGCGACCGTCGCCGTGGTGGCGCGTTTCTTCCCCGAGATCCCCTTCGTCGCGGTCGTGGGCGCGCGCGAGGGGAGCCCGCACAAGCCCGATCCGACGACCGCGCTGGAGATCGCGGAGACACTCGGGGTGCCCGCGTCGGCGTGCGCGTTCGTGGGTGACACCGAGGTCGACATGCAGACCGCGAAGAACGCGCGCATGAAGCCCATCGGCGTCGCGTGGGGCTTCCGCGCCGAGACGCTCAGGAACGCCGGCGCCGAGCGTGTGGTCGCGAGCCCGAGCGAGCTGCTCGACGTGGTCGGGTGAGCGATCCGGCTCACAAGAAGCGACGCAGCCATGTCCGTCGCAGCGCGAACACGATCGCCATCGTGAGCGGGAACGAGATCGCGACCCGCAGCCAGCGCTCGTCGTAGATCCCGAGATCGATCATCACCGGCTTCGTCAGCGAGCGGTGTACGTCGAGGTGCAGCACGTAGACACCGAGCATCAGCGGCACGAGGTGCGGCGTGAGCCGATCGATCACGTTCGGCAGCCACATCGCGCCGACCAAGAGCGCGAGGCCACCGACGTAGCGGACGAAGAGCGCGCTCGCTTCGGGGCGCAGCACCGAGACCGCGAGGCCGAGCGCGACGAAGAGGGTGAAGCCCGCGGTGGTGCCGAGGCGCGCGCGCGTCAGATCCCCGAACGC
>CALJLK010000295.1 GCA_937982655.1 uncultured Sandaracinus sp. | reverse complement strand
TGCGTCCGCTCCGTTGTGCACGATTCCGTTTCGAACCATGCCCCGTGGGGGAGGGTCTGGCGACAGACCCTCAAGGAAGCTGGAGAGACGACGTACGAGCGAGCACGCGCTCGCGCGCGTGACGGCACACTCGATCGAGCCGAGCAGGTCCGCTCGCTCCGTCGGCGCCCTTCGAACGGCCTTTCGTAGACGCAATCGGATTGCATTGGAGTGCTCCTCGCTCTACGAACGGTTCGTGCGCCACGATGCCGACGAGCTCTCGCGGCCCATTCGGGCCGAGCGATTCGCGCTCTGCGCGCCGCCGCCGCGCGCGCCGGTGGTGCACGACTACATGGCGCTCGCGTTGGTCACGGGCGGCAGCGCCGTGATGCATCAGAAGGAGCGCTACGAGCTTCGAGCGGGCGACGTGTACCTCGTGCCGGCGGGCACGCCGCATGGCGTCGTCTCGACTCGATCTCCCGAGGCTTGGGGCATCCAGTTCTGCGGGTCCGGTTTTGCGTCGGAGCTCGGTGGACTGCTCGATCCCTTCGAGCGCGCGGCGTCGGGCGGGTCGACGGTCGTGGGCATCCCGACGAATCGGCAGCAGCATCTGATGCAGCTCGTGGAGGAGCTGCATCGCGAGACGTCGCGTCCGAGCGCGCACGGCGAGCTCGCGCAGAAGAGCTTGCTCACGCTCATCCTCACGGAGGTCGCGCGCGCGAGCTCCGTGACCCGCGACGTGGGCGCGCAGTCGACCTTCGTGGGCGAGGCGCTGCGCTTCGTCGAGCGGAACTGCCTGCGCCCGATCTCGCTGCGGGACGTCGCGGCCGCGGTGCGTCGATCGCCCTCGCACGTCGCGACGACCGTGAAGGCCGCGACCGGCAAGACGGTGGTGGAGTGGATCATCGCGGGACGGCTCGCCGAGGCGCGCCATCGGCTGCTGTACACCGACGAGCTCGTCGACGTGATCGCGGAGCGCGTCGGCTACGCCGATCCGACGCACTTCATCCGGCTCTTCCGGCGCGCGCACGGCATGACCCCCGCCGCGTGGCGCGTGCGTCAGCGCGCGATCCGAGCGAGCTCGTGACGAGATCCGAGCGTGAGCGCGCTACGAGCTCGTGCGAGATCGATCCGAGCTTGCGCGCGCTACGAGCTCGTGCGGAGCGAGCACGACCCGAGCGTGAGCGCGCTACGAGCTCGCACGGAGCGAAATCTACCCGAGCGTGAGCTCGACGTTGATCATCGCGGCCGCTTGCGTGCCGCTCGCCGCCGCTGCGATCGCGGCCTGCATGCGCGTCGTCGAATCTCCCGCCGCGAACACGCCGGGGATCGACGTCTCGCGTCGCATGGGATCGACCCGCACGAAGCCGTCGTCGTCGAGCGCGAGGCCGAGCGCGCGGACGAAGGGCACCTGCGACTGCGGCGGATGCGCGAAGAGCAGCTCGCACGGCACGCGTGTGCCGTCCGCGAGCTCGATCGCTTCGAGCTGCGCATCGCGCGCGACGAGTCGAGCGATCGGCGCGGTCTCGACCCGCAGACCCCCGGCGACGAGTGCGTCGTGGGTTTCGGTGGCGAGCTCGAACGCGGCGTTCGTCAGCACGCAGACGTCGCGCGTCCAGCCACGAAGCTGCAGCGCGAACGTGGTCAGATGCGCGACGTGCTCGCCGCGCGCGAGGAAGCCCCAAGGCCGGTCGCGCGACTCCCACCCGTGGCAGTAGGGGCATTGAACGATCGAATGCCCCCAGAGCTCGGCGAAGCCGTCGAGCGGCAACATCTCGTCGATCATTCCGGTACAGACGAGGATCCGTCGCGCCTTAACCTCGGCGGTGCTACCCGAGTCGGCGGGGTCAGCCGCCGACTTGTTACCCGAGTCGGTGGGGTCAGCCGCCGACTTGTTACCCGAGTCGGTGGGGTCAGCCGCCGACGTGTTGCCCGAGTCGGCGGGGTCAGCCGCCGACGTGTTACCCGAGTCGGTGGGGTCAGCCGCCGACTTGTTACCCGAGTCGGCGGGGTCAGCCGCCGACTTGTTACCCGAGTCGGTGGGGTCAGCCGCCGACTTGTTACCCGAGTCGGTGGGGTCAGCCGCCGACGTGTTGCCCGAGTCGGCGGGGTCAGCCGCCGACGTGTTACCCGAGTCGGTGGGGTCAGCCGCCGACTTGTTACCCGAGTCGGCGGGGTCAGCCGCCGACTTGTCGCCTTCGAGCGTCACGACGAACCGATCCTTCGCGCCCGTCACGTTCGCGACCCGGACGTCCCGCACGACGACGTTCGGGTATTGCGCGAGCTGTTCACGCGCGGCGCCGCGAAACTCGTCTGGAGTCACACCGTCACGCGTCACGAAGTTGTGCACGTGCACGGCGCGCGCGTTGCGTCGTGGGCCCGCGTCGCAGAGCAACACCCGCTTGCGCGCGCGCCCGAGCGCCAAGGCTGCGGACAGCCCCGCGGGGCCTCCTCCGAGGATGACGACGTCGTAGGACATGTTCGGTCTCCGGGTGATGTGTGCGAAGGGCGCGACGGCCGACGCGCCGACGAGGCGCGCGGACCCAACGCGTCGCGTTCAGCTCCGGCCCTGGCCATGCGTGTTCGTAGCGAGACACGACGGGGAATCGCAGGGCGTCACCTGCGGCCCGATCGGCGTGGATTGCGGTCTCGCGAGCCGGTGGGCGGCGTGATGGAGCCTTCCCGTCCGCGTCGTCGTCTCCGTCGGGCATGCTCGAGCGCATGAAGGGTTTCGCGTTGGCAACGAGCGGCGCGCACGCGAACCGGTACGAGTGATGGCAAACGCACGCCGTCGATCGTCGTGCGCCGCCTCGCTGCTACGACGAGCGCATCGGCATCGTTTCGCCGCACACGACACGGCGCCGACGCGGTCCCGCGAGGGGCGGCTCTTCTTCGACTTTCTTACCTTGGAGACTTGGCTTCATGCGACGACGGCATGTGTTTTCGCTCGCCCTTTTTTCGATGCTCGGCTGCGGCTCCGACTCTGGCGGCTCTACCGACGACGCGGGTCCGCCCGGCCCGGTGCGCATCCTCGCGCTCGGGGACTCGCTCACGCTCGGCTTCGGCAGCGGCGAAGAAGGCGAGGGTTCCGAGGGTGGCTATCGGCTCGGGCTCGCGGAGCGGCTCTCGGCGGACGGCATCGCGTTCGACTTCGTGGGCTCGCGACAGAACGGACCGGCGCGGCTGATCGATCGCGACCACGAGGGCTACAACGGCTACGCGGTCGCGCAGATCGCCGAGATCACGAACGTCGCGATCGATGCATACGCGCCCGACGTGATCCTCCTGCTCGCGGGAACGAACGATCAGATCACCTTCGTGCCGCCGAGCCAACCGCCCGAGGGCGCGGCTGCGGACCTGCGGGCACTGCTCGCGCAGATCGAAGCGCGACGCCCCGACGTGCAGGTGATCGTCGGGCAGGTCATCCCGCTCACGCACAACGCCGAAGGCGTGCGCGCGTACAACGCGCTGCTGCCCGGCGTGATCGAGGGCGCGCGGAGCGAAGGCATGAACGTGCGCCTCGTCGACCTCTACGCCATTGGCGAAGAGAGCCTCTCGAGCGACGGCATCCACCCGACCGTCGAGGGCTACGACCGCATGGCGGAGATCTGGTACGCGGCGTTGCGGGAGGTGCTCGCGGGGCGCTGACGTCGGCACACGAGGCCTCGACGACGCGCGTGCTCGCCTCGAGCATGACGGACGTCGAGGCCGCGGCCGCGAGTCTCACCAGCCCGGGCGCATCAGTACGGCGCCGCGCGGACCGTCGTAGGGCTCCGAGCTCCAGAGGTAGTAGGACGCGAAGCCGATCGCTTCCGGCTCGGGGAGTCCGCCGACGATCACGACGGCGCCGCGTGCGTCCAACGTCGCGGCGGAGACGCTGAGGAACGGGATGGATCGGAGACCATCGCGCACCGGGTAACCGAAGGTCTCTCGCTGCACGACGTTGCCTTCGGCGTCGAAGTGGGTCGCGTAGCCGTTGCCGATCAGGATCGTCTCCGTGCCTCGTCGGAGGATCGCCGCGCCTTGCTCGGAGCGGTCGCTGGCCCAGGCCCAGTCGGCGTCGCCTTTGGCGTCGAAGCGGGTCACGAACGTGGTGTACCCGTGGCCCTCCGCGAGCTGCGTGCGGGGACCGGGGAGGAGATCGACGCGATTCGGAAACTCTCCCAGCACCGTCACCGCGCCTTCGGAATCGAGCGCGATCTCGGCCACGAGCGGGTAGCTCTCGAAGGTCGACGCCCACGACACGCGCCCGCTCGCCGCCTCGAGGCGCTCGACCTGGGCCGACCACGTGCCGCCGGTGGCGCGTGCGCCGGCCCACGCGATCCACTCGCCCTCGGCGTCGAGCGCGTGGCACTGACCTGCGCTCGCGAGCGTTCGACTCCACACGACGCGGCCGCGCGCGTCGAGCTTGTCGAGCACGGGCACCACACGGGAGCCGCTCACCTTCGCGCGACACACGAGCACGCCGCCGTCGTGGGCGCCCTCGACCTGCGGGATGCTGTACGGGTCGTTTCGCTCGCGGAACGCGTGGCGCCACGCGACCGAGCCGTCGGGGCGGTGGCGGGTCAGCGTCACGCGTCCCGGGCGTAGGTCGGGCTGCGCGAGCGCGAGGCCGTAGATCGCGCCGTCGGGCGTGGTGCCCACGTCGACCACGGTCGGGTCTCGGTGATGCCACCGCGTCTCGCCTTCCGAGCTCGCGCGCAGCACCCCTTCGGCGGCCACCACGAGGTCGCCGCTCGCGTGCAACACGAGCGGGCTCGACCCGGCTTGGCTCGAGCGATGGACGGGCGAGGCCCCGAGCGCGCGTACGCTGGCGTCCCCGGTTTGAGCAAGCGCGCTCGAGGAGAAGACGAGCGCGGAGATCAGGCACAGCAGCCATCGAAGCGTCATGGTCCGCGGAGACGCCGACGCGTGGGGATCGCTTCAGCGCGTTCGAGTGAGAGAAGGTCAACGTCGGTAAGCCGACCGCTGCTCGCGGCTTCGAGTGGGTCGGTGTACGAACTGCGAATGCTCGCTCGTCTTCTCGTCGCGGGGTCAGGTCTGTGGGTGCTCGCGTGTGGACCCGACGCGACGGTCGAAGTATCGCCGCAGATGCCGCAACCGATCGAGCCCACGGCAGAAGCAACTCCCTGGTCGCGCCTCGCCGCGCGTGGCGAAAACGCCGCGTGGACCACCCTCTGGGAGGCGAAAGCGCCGATCGTGAAGGAGCTCGTCGTCGGCCAGGTCTACGAAAGCCAAGAGCGTTGGTCGATCGACACGTTCGGAGATGCGTCCGCGGACCTCAGGATCCGAATGCGGTCCTCTGATCGCGAGGCGGCGTTCGACGCGTCGTGTGAGCGACTCCGAGGACACGACGAGCGCTCCAGCACGGGTGGCACCGCGGTGAGCGCGCGGGTGCAGGGCGCGGACGTCAAAGTGATGATCCCGGGATTCTTTCCGGGAGAGATTCACGTCGACGTCTCGGTCGAGACGACATCCGAGGAGGTCGCCGCTCGATGCCGCCAGCTCGTGCTTCTACCGGAAGAGCTCGCGACGCTGGAGGGTTGGCCGTCGCGGGTTCGAAGTTGCTCGGTCACTCGCGTCGACGACCTCCCGTCGTCGTCGAGCACGTCACTTCGGCTCGACGAAGCTACCGCGATGCGTTGGGTGCGCGAGCGCGGCCTGGTCGAGCGTGTGATTGGGGACAGCCGGTGGTTCGAGCATGCTCGGCAGCCTGCGCCGGTGCCCGCGCTGCGGGCGCGATGGCACGCGGCGGATTCCGAGCTGTGGGTGTACGTGGGGGAGGAAGAACCCTCTCTCGCGGCGCCACCTGCCGGGTATGGATCGACCGAATGACACGTGCTCGGTCGATCGACCGAGCCGCGACCTACTCGGATTGACCGCCGAGGACGAACGGACTGCGTCCGAGGGCCGCAGGGCCGCAGGGGTGTCCAACGATCGAGCGCGCCGGTCTTCGTGCACGCTCCTCAGCTCTGCTACTACGCGCCGACCCCAATCACGGCCCGAGCTTCTTCACCGCCGGGCCCACCACCGTCGTGACGGGCTCGCCCTCGATCTCGTGCTCGATCACGAACGAGTCGTCCGGCGAAGGAACCGACGAGTCGCCCCAGAAGCGCCCGTAGCGATCGCTCGCGTGCTCGATGGCGGGCAGGCCGAGCTCACGTGCGAGCGAGGCTCCGCAGTATCCGTCGCGCTCGACGCAGCCATGCGCGTGCCGAACGTCGAAGACGTGCAAGTACGACACGAGGCGCGCGAGCGCGATCGAAGGGGTGGTCGCGAAGGGAATGGGCTCAGGATCTTCGATCGTGTCCTGTGCCCACACGGTTCCTTCGGCATCCACGAAGTACCAGACGTCGTTGTCGGAGAGCACGATCGGCACGAAGCCGCGTTCGCGGTTCGGAGTCGAGGTGTCGTCCTTCAACAACGCGTAGGCGCCGAGCACGAAGTCCACGCCCGGAAGTCGCCCGGGTTGCGTGAAGCGCGTGCCGCCGAAGCGGGTCTCGAAGTCGAAGACGGCCTCGGGGGCCGGGAGGCCTCGCTCGGCGAGCAGAGCCGCCAAGGTCGCGCGGTCGGTGGTCGAACGCGGATCTCGAACGAAACGACGCTCGGCGAGCCACGCGCTGGCGAGCGGGCCGAGCTCGGGCGTCGGGTCGAGCTCTCGAACGACCTGCGGGGGGCGTAGGCCTCGGTCGGACATCGTGCTCAGTCTCGCACGGCGAGAGGTGCGTTTGCGTAACCGGCGGGCGCGAGACACCCGCATCAACAGCCCGCGTCCGCGCCTCGAGCGACGAGCGCGGCCACCAATCGCTCGAAGTCGTCGCGACTGAACTTCGGGAGCCGACGCAGCTCGGCGCGATGCTCTTCGCGCAGCTCGTCGAGCGCACCGCGTCTCGCGGCGAGCACGTAGAGGCGGTGCCAGCGGCTGGTCGACGAGCCCGACGCGCGCACGAGTCGCTCGACGTCGTCGAGGCTCACGATCGCGTCGATCCACGCACGTCCGCGCTCCGACCACGCGCGCGCGGCCTTCGGGGCGAGCTGCTGGGCGTCCTCCACGTTCGCGACGCGCCACGGGCGCTCGGACACCGTGAAGCTGCACGTACGTCGGTCGGGGTAGCGGCGCGCTTCGTCCGCGAAGACGAGGTCGAGGACCTCCTCGACCTCGCGCACCCGAAGCTCGACGACGAGCTGCACCTCGCGGGTGGGCAGGCTCGCGCCTCGCGCGCCGGTCGGTCGGCGCGAGGTGACCGTGACGAACGCAGGCCCGAGCGGATGTTCGAAGCGCCACGTGTCGTGGTGGCGCTTCGCGTCGAGCTCGGCGAGTGGGACGGCGAGCGCGGCGTGGATCGGAGCGTGAAACCGCACGAGGCGTTCTCTACACCGGTTCGAGCCGAGATCGTGTCGGTGTGGCGCAGGCGTCCGGGTCTCTCGACCGGTCGGCGGGGTCAGCCGCCGACTTCTCCACGTGCTCGCGGTCGGTCGCCTCCCCTCGCGCGATGGAAGCGGCGCGAGCATGACCGGGGCGAGCGGAGCAGCGCGTTCGCCTCCCCTCGCGCGATGGAAGCCGCGTGACGATCGGGGTCTGCGACGTCTTGCCGCACGGCTCGCTTGCCGACGTCGGCTACGCTGGGGCTCGATGCGCTCGTTCTCGATCCTTCTCCTCGTCGCTGGTCTCGCGTGCACCTCCGACGATCCGTCGTCCGGCGTCGCCATGTCGCTCCGCTTCGACGCGCGGGTGGCAGACGCGCCCTTCGCGTGCGGTACGACGTACGAAGGGCTCGGCACCGAAGGCGCGAGCTTCACGCCCACGGACCTGCGCTTCTACGTGCACGACGTTCGGCTCGTCGCGGCCGACGGCACCGAGGTGCCCTTGGCGATCGAGGACGACGGCCGCTTCCAGCGAGACGGCGTCGCGCTCCTCGACTTCGAGGACGGCTGCGGCGATCAGGGCAACCCCGACCTGCACGACGTGATCGAAGGTCGTGCGCCCGAAGGCGAGTACGTGGGCGTGCGCTTCCGCGTCGGCGTACCGTCGGAGCTCAACCACGCGAACACCGCCACCGCGCCGACCCCGATGAACCTCACCGCGATGTGGTGGTCGTGGAACGCAGGCTACAAGTTCGTGCGCCTCGAAGGACGCAGCAGCGCGTTCGAGGGCTGGCGACTGCACCTCGGCAGCACCGGATGCACGGGCGACATGATGGGCACTGCGAGCTGCACCACCGCCAACGTGGTCGACGTCGCGCTCGACGGCTTCGACGCGAAGACCGACACCGTGGTGCTCGACCTCGACGCGCTGCTCTCGACCTCGACCCTCGGCGACACCGGAGGCGCGCCCGGCTGCATGAGCGGGGCGGACGACACCGACTGCGGTCCGATCTTCGAGGCGCTCGGGCTCCCGTTCGGCGACGCCCCGGCGGGCACGCAGCGGGCCTTCTACGTGCGCTGACGGCCTCGCCGTCGCGCGCACTCTCGTCTCGCGAGAGACGCCTTCAATCCGATTTTCTCCCTCGAGCTCGACGCGAAAGAGTCGCGACAGATCCGCGACAGATCCGCATCGAGCGACGGCTCGTGGCGACAGACGTCGGTCGTCGCGTGACAGAATCCCGAACGAGTTCGAGTAGATCGCGAAGACGATGATCGGATGAGGTCGAGGCGAGCCGGCTAGAACGCTGGGGATGCTCGACCTCGGAACGCGGACTCCGTTGGTGCGTTGTGGGTCTGTTTCGACCCCAGCCCGATGGGGACACGAGACCTCCGCGATTGCGTTCTCGCGGGAAAACTCGCGTGGCACGGCGAGTGCTGTGCCCCGTGCGTCGTCGGTGCTCGCATGGGGCGCCAGCGAGGCTTCGAAGGTGGTGCGCGGCTCCCGCGCGTCGGCGTCGAGGTCTGCGTGGTTTCGGTCGATGCGGTCGACGCGGTTTGACGCGCGGGCGGAGGCGAGGTGGTCGCCGTGCTCGCGTGGATCGCGGACGCCCTCCCTCACGACGGCGGATGCCGATCGTGGTCGCGCGGTCGTCGAACCGCCGCGACGAGACGGGCTGCCTCTTCTTTCTGGGGTCTTTCAAAA
>CALJLK010000294.1 GCA_937982655.1 uncultured Sandaracinus sp. | reverse complement strand
ACGCCCCGCGTAGCGGGGCCACGCCGCGAAGTCCGCCACCACACACAGGTTCCGCCCCACACGCGCGACACCGACGCCGACGTCGGTGAAGCGACGATCCACGATCGCCGCGCGGTGCGAGGGGCTCGAGAGGAGCGCGTCGAACGCGGCGTCCTCGTCGCGCGCTCGGGCAACCACTTCGCCGACCACCCGCGCGACGATCCCGCGCCGACGCAGCCGCACCTCGGGGTTGGCGCCATCGACCTCGTGGCGCACCGCGCCCTCGCGACAGATGCGCGCGGCATGCTCGGCCGCCGCCTCACGCAGCACGCGGTTGTCCCGGAGCTCCCCCACGCCCGCGAGCGCTCGGAGCGCGGCGATGCGCGTGGCGAGGTCTTCGTCGGACGCGACGTTCGTCGCCGAGCGCGCCTCGTCGGACATGGCCCCCTCGACACCGCTCGCTCCAGCGCCGTCGACGATCGTTCGCTCCGCCACCGGCCGCGGCCCCGCCGGCCCCGTCGCGAGGAGCTGAACGCGCACCGGCCGCGCGAGGTCGTCCGGGATCACGAGTCGCTGACCGTCGCGCACGGGCTCGTCGTTCGTCTGCCCATCCGCGTCCTGCATCAGCACGCGCGCCTCGGAGAAGCCCGTCGCCAGCCGCACGCGCAACGCGTCGTTCGCGAGCTCGAGCGCACCGCCGCGCCACGCGACGAGCGCGACCGTTCCGTGTGCCCCGCTCGCACGCCCACACACGAGCGGCGCGTCGCCCTCGCGGGCGAGGCGTCGAAGCGTCTGCGTGAGGCTCGTCTCGTCTCCTTCGAGCGCACGCACCGACGGCAGATCCGTGCCCACCTCGCGCAACGCGTCACGCAGCGCGTCGTCGTCCACACGCCCTTCGAGCGCGAGCACACCAGCCGCTTCCGCGAGCGCGTCGTCGTCGACGCACGCGAGCGCGGACGCGGGCACGCACAGGAGAGCGAGGAAGAACGCGATCGACCGCATCCGTCGAGCTTCGGGGAGTCGCCGGCCGTCGGCGAGTTTTCGGCGACGGACCTCGGACCGACGCCTGCTCGAAGCGACGCCCGCTCGGGTCCTCCGTCCGACGAGGGCTCAGCGCCGCAGCCGGATCGCCATCCCGCCCATCATCAGCGAGACCTCGCGCCGCGCGCTCCAGCTCGCGTCGGGCGCGAGCGCGCCGAGCGCGACCGCGAAGCGACCGACCGCCTCCGTGCGGTGCCGGAGCTCCACGTGCGGGGTCCGCGCGTAGACCTGCGTGTGCGCTTCGAGCGCGCGCTTCGCGTCGTCGACGCGACCATCGCGCAAGTGCCGCGCGGAGAGCTCGAGCGCCTCGCCGAGCTGCGCGTCCGCCACCGCGAGCACCGCCGCTCCGCCGCTCACGACCGCACGCGCGCCGAACGTCACGCCCACGTCCTTGCTCGCGACGACCTCCGAGCCCGCGCTCGATCGGTAGCGCACGAGCACGTTCGCGACCGAGCTCGCGCCGCCACGCACGCGCACGCGGAGCACCACGCGACGCTCTTCGCCTTCGCGGAGCTGCGGCATCCGGAGGCGCACCCCGGCACGCACGCGCACCACCGCCTCCGGCGCGTCGAGAAGCTCCACGCCCTCCGGCAGATCCACGCCGACCTCGACCGCACGCGCGGCCACACGGAGCTGCGCGCGCACCTCCGCGCGGAGCACCTCCGAGAGATCGCCGACGTTCGCCGCCACGTGGTAGCCACCACCGCCCGCCGTCGCGATCGCCTGCAGCACATCCGCGTCGAACTCGTTGCCGAGACCCACCACCGTCGTGGTGCAGCCGACACGCGCGCTCGCGTTCGCGGCCATCGGCGCGAGCTCGTCCGCCGTGAAGGCGCCGCCGTTCGGAACGCCGTCGCTCAAGAGCACCACGAGCGGCGCGACGTCGCCGGGCGCGCGCAGCACCGCGTCGTACGCGGCGCGCAGGCCGACCTCGATGTTGGTGCCGCCGCCCACCGAGAGCTGGCGGATCGCGCGCTTCGCCGAGGAGCCGTCGCCCACGCGCCCGAGCGGGACCACCACGGTCGCGTTCGCGTCGTACGCGACCACGTGGAGCTCGTCGTCCGCGCCGAGCTGATCGACCACCGCGCTCGCCGACGCGAGCACGTCGCCCCAGCTCGCGCGCATGGAGGAGCTGCGATCGATCACGAGGTGCACACGCACGCGACCCCGCGCGGTCGTGGGAACATCGCCGCCACGCACCCGCACCACGAGATCCGTCTCGCCACCCGCGCGCGGGAGCTGCGCGTGCGCGAGCTCGGCCCGCACGTCCACGCGCCCGTCCGTCTCGAGCGACACGCCCGCACGGGCCTCCGCTTCGAGCGCGAGCGGCGCGAGCGGACCGAGGTCCCCGAGGCGCGTGCGGTATCCGTCGACGTTCACGCCCGCTTCGGTCGCGAGCGCGCCGAGGCTCGTGCGCACCGCGGCGCGTCCACCACCGATCGGAGGCGCCGCTCGCACACCTGCGCCGCCACCGAGCGCTTCGGGCGCCGAACCCGGGTCTCCACTCAACGCGACGTCCACCTCGACGTCGAGCCCGCCCGCCGCGCGCACGCCAGGATCGAGGACGGCACGGCCGTCGACCTCGCCCGACACCGCGCCTTCGTCGACGATCACCACGTCGCCGCTCGCGCCCCGCGCGTCCACTCCGACGCCCGCGCTCGCGCCGCGCGCGTCCACTCCGACGCCCGCGCTCGCGCCGCGCGCGTCCACTCCGACGCCTACGCTCGCGCCGCGCGCGTCCACTCCGGCGCTGGTGCTCGCGCCATCGACGTACGTCTCCGAGCCGTACGCATCGACACCCTCTCGGCTCGCTCCCGCCGTGCCCTCGACACCGAGCCCGACCTCTCCGCGCACCCCGACCACCGCGACCGCGACGCCTTCGACGCCGACCGTCACGTCGCCGAAGATCGCGTCCGCGTCGGCGTGCGTGCCCGACCCCTCGATCGACACCCGCGCGCTCGCCTCGAGCTCCGCGCTCGCCTCCACGTCGACCCCACCCTCCACGTCGAGCGATGCGACCGCCACCTCGCTCGGTTCGTCCGGCTTGTCGGTCGCGACCTGCACGTTGGCGGGCACCCGTGTGGGCGCGTGGACCTGGAACAGAACGCCGCAGCCCGAGAGCGTGACGAGGAGCGAGAGAAGCGAAAGGGAGCGCATGCGCGCGGCCCTTTGGAAGCTTCGTGCCACACACGATTCCTCGGAGATCCGCGCGATCACCTGGCTCGATGCGCGGCACGTGACGAAGTGGCGCGCGAACGACGCTCTACGGATTGCTCAGTTCTTTCGGACACTTGTAAAACAACGTAAAGCGGACACCACGGAGCACGAGCTCGCCACTACGGCGCGTAGACCAACTGCAGCGCGAGGTACCGATCCACGTCGCGCCCGTCCCCCCGCTCGCTGCCCAGGAGCGCGTGTGACTCGCGGTACGTGAG
Source organism: uncultured Sandaracinus sp. (assembly GCA_937982655.1). Lineage (GTDB taxonomy): Bacteria > Myxococcota_A > Polyangia > Polyangiales > Houyiibacteriaceae > JACKEH01. The sequence goes on along the minus strand of CALJLK010000294.1, from coordinate 12,922 downwards.
CCGGGCACGGAGCGCGTCCGCGAGGCGGTACGAGATGCTCGCGCCGCCGCCGATCGCGACGCTCGCTCCGTCGAGCCCCGCGTCGCGGAGCGCGTCGCTTGCCCGCACCAACAACTGCAGATCGGGCGCGGCGTGGAGCACCAGCCGTCCGTCCAGCAACGGGATGCGCACCCCGAGCTCGAGCCGCGGCCCTCCGAGACCGAAGTCGGGCAGCGTGACCGGCGCCTCGCTGGAGAAGCGACGCAGCGTCCAACCGAGCCCCACCGTGAGCTCCACCGCGTCACGCGCGTCCTGCAGGCGGAAGTCGAGATCCACCTGCGCGTCGAGACGCTGCGAGCGCGATCCCGTCTCGCGCGTGGAGCCGTCGATGCGTCGATCCGTCGTGCGCAGACCGATGCTCGTCGCGTAGCTGAGCGCAAAGCCCGCGCGCAATCGACTGTCGACGTTCGGCCGCACGTGCAGCCCGAGATCGAGGCGCGCGGCCGGGAACGGTGTGGTGTCGAGCCGCACCTCGCCCGATTGTGTCGGCAGCCCGAAGCTGCGCGTGCCCATGCCCGCGCCGGCCGCGATCTCCACCTCGACGACGCTGCCCGGCGTGTCCTCGTCACGCGGCCGATCGTCGCTCTGCTCGCGCATCTCGTCCGCGATCGTCGACGAGGGCGCGCTGCCCGGAGGGCGTCGTGGGCGGCGCGAGACGCACCTCGTCCGCGAGACGACGACGCTCCGCGCCGAGCAAGCGAAGCCCCGAGAGCGGGTGCTGCGTCTCGAGGAGCACGAAGCCGCCGCGCCCTTCGCGGTAGACGATGCGCACCGTCTGAATGAAGCGGATGCGCCCGACCTGCAGCTCGACCACGAGCGCGGCGTTCTCCTCCGCGAGCAGGCGCTCGTACGCGGTGTCGCTGGTCGGACGCAGGCCTTCACGCTGCGCCCGCCGCACGTAGCCGCGTCCGTCGATCACCTCCGCGACCCCCCGCAGCACGTCGTTGACTTGGCTCGCGACCGCGTCGTGCACGCGGGGTCCCACCACCACGAGCACGCGCGGGAGCTCCCAATCGCTGGTGTCGATCTCCTCGCCGGAGTCACCGGAGTCACCGGAGTCACCGGAGTCGCTCGACTCGTCCGCGACCTCGTCTTCCTCCTGCGCCGACACGCGCGACGGAAAGATCAACGAAACGAGCGAAGGAAGCAGGAGCGACGCGAGACCGAGCCACGCGAGGAGGACCGTTCGAAGATGCGAGGTCGCCATCACAGCACCACCACCGCGGCCAGGGTGAAGTCGAGGGCCCACACACGATCGAGCCCGACGAAGTCGAGGTATTTGAAGGTCGAGCCGCCCACCGCGAAGGTCATGCGCAGCTCGGGTCCGGCGTCCGTGAGATCGAAGCCACGCTCGTAACCGACTTGAAGCCGATGCGTGAAGAGCGGAGAGAGCTCACGATCGCGCGTCACGAAACGAGGTACGACCTCGTCGTCGATCACGTAGAAAGGCGAATAGAAGGTCGCCGCGTTCTGGTGATGGAAGCGATAACGCAGCGACACCAGCGAGCGCTCGGTGGGCACGATGCCGAGGGTGCCCAGCACGGTGTTGCCGCGCAGCCCCCAGTCGTCGAAGTAGAAGCGGTAGTCGAGCCCGAAGCTCCACCGCTCGCCGAAGGCCCGCCGTGCGCGCATCGCGAGGGCGTTGCGAATCCGCAACGTCGGATGCGTCTCGGGCACGCAGAGCGGCGAGTCCGCGCAGCGACCGTCGCCGCCGACCCCGACGAAGCGGTAGGGGCTCGCCTGGAATCCGTCGCGCCGCGTGAGCTCGTAGGCGAGCTGGATCAACGTCTTCGGGTCGAGGTTCTGCGTGAAGGTGAGCAGCGCGCCCAGCGTGCCGAGGCGGCGCTCGAAGTCGTCGTCGCCCGAGCGGCTCACGGTGTCCTGGGCGGCGGAGAGGCGCGCGCCGAGCGTCGCGTTGCCGTCGGCAAAGCGGTAGCGGAGCACGAGGCCTCCGCCGTGCGCGACGTAGTCGCCCTCGTGGCTGAAGCGGTAGTCGGCGCCGATGGTGATGTCGTCGAGCTCGTGCGCGAGCCCGGCGTTCAGCTCGTCGCGCTGCTCGCGGATCGCGCGCGTGGCCGCCGTGCGCACGTCGATCGACGCGCTCGTCCAGATGTCGACCGTGTAGCCGGCGCGGACGGTCGTGCGGTCGCCGAGGCGCACGCTCGCGGAGAGATCGGGCGTGATCACGGTCGTGCGATCGGAGTCGTTGCGGACGTAGAGCGAGGCGCTGACGGTGTCCTCGGCGTGGGCGAGCGTCGGGAAGACGAGCGCGAGCGCGAGGACGGCGGCGATCCGTGACGGAGACCGCGACGGAGACCGCGACGGAGAACCTGACCGACGCGGCCGCATCAGCAGCAGCGCGCCGAGCGCACACCACACGCCGCCGCTCGCGCTGCTCGTCGCGCAGCTCACGCTCCCCGCTTCCGGGGCGGGCGCGCCTACACGCGACATCGCGAAGCGCGCGGTGAGCGTGGCGTCGCCCGTCGGATCGCCGCTGCGGTTTCCGATCACACCCGCCGCGTAGACGAACGCTTCGAGCCCTTCGGTCGGTGCGGTCCAACGGACCCGCTGATAACGCGCGCCACAGGCCTCCGTGAGCACCACCTCCCGCTCACCGACGGGCCACGCTTGGGTCGCGGGCGAGTCCGCGGGGCAGCGCGCCGCCGGCTCGTCGTCCTCGATGGTCAGACGTCCCGCAGGACGCCCGCTCGCGTCGACGACCTCCAGCGCGACCGCGCCGTTCTCGTCCGCCGGCCATGCGATCTCGAAGACGTACTCCATGCCGGGCTCGAAGACCTCGGGGATGCCTTCGACCGTGAAGGGTCCCTCGCGATCGCCGTGACACACCGCGCACGGGTAGCCGTCGCCGGGGCTGCCGGTGAACCAACGCCCGCCTCCCCCGCCCCACGCGCCGGTCTCGAGGCCGCTCACCGGCGCGGCGAAGCGTGACGAGCTGCTGAACGCGTGCGCACGCGAGGAGAAGCACACGAGCGCGAGCGCGACCAGCACGAGGCAGCGCGCGGTGTCGAAACGCGCGCTGTCGAGACACGCGGTGTCGAAGCGCGCGGTCACGGGCACGCGACCTCCCCTCGCGCCCACTGCGCGATGCGCTGCCAACCGGCGTCTTCCTTGGACGCGTAGACGTTGCGCCCGAAGGCGTCGAGGCCCTGATGCGCGGCGCCGCCTTCGGAAGCCTCGAGCGGCTTACGCAAGAGCAACGAGTCCTCCGGTGTCGCCGCGCCACCGTAGCTGCCGAGCATCGAGAGCGCGCGCTCGTAGCTGCGCTCCAGCTCCGCCCGAGTCGGCGCGGCGAGGATGCCCGTCGACTCGTCGAGCCGCGCGCGTCCCGGCGCCCACACCTGGAAGAAGCGGCCTTCGTTGCCGTGACAGGTCGGGAAGCCGCAGTCGCGCGCGAGCTGCGGATAGATCTCCGTCTCGAAGCCGCACGCGTCGAGCTCCATCGGGATCGCGCTGCCCACCTCCGACGCGCACGCGCTCGCGAGCACGAGCGCCGCGATCAGCGCGTGAGCTCGAGGCGTCGAAGAGGAACGCTTCAGTTGCATCCGCACCCGCCGCCTCCCGCGCCGAGCCCGCCGCTCGCCCCCTCGCGCACCTCGGTCGCGTGCCCCTCCGCGCGCCCGAGCGCCTCGTCGCGATCGAGCTCCATGTCCGCCCGCGAGAGCGTCTCGCGCTCGTACGGCGCCACCGTCGCGCACCCGGACGCCAACACCCCGAAGCCTGCGGCCAAGAGCCCCATCCGCCCCGCCCTGGCGACCGTGGACCCCACGATCCCGAGGGTTTCGATTCCCCATTCCACGACCCCGAGGGTCTGCTGTCCCCAGCGCCAGATCCAGTATTTTCGCGTGTTTACGTCGTTCGCGAGCATGGTTCGACCTTTGCACAGCAGCAAACGCACCAGACGATGCGTGCTCTGACCCCCACCCTCCTCCTGACCCTCGCCGCCTGCGACGCCGCGACCGTGCAGACGCGCGTCGACCCGTTCGCGGACGCGGGCGTGCCGACGAGCGACGGAGCCACGGAAGACGCCGCCGCGATCGATCCGGAAACGCTCTTCGAGTCGACCGTCGCCCCGCTGCTCGAGAACCGCTGCGCCGCCTGCCACGACGCGGATCGTACCGGTCCTGCGTTCCTCGCGGATCCCGTTTACGACACGCTCCTCGATTATCCGGCGCTCATCGACCTGACCGATCCCGCGTCGAGCCGCCTGCTCACCAAGGGTCCGCACGCCGGTCCCGCGTGGCCCGTGACCGAAGCCAACCAGGTGCGCGGGTGGATCGAGATGGAGCGCACCTGGCGCGAAGACGAGCCCACCGACCCGACGATGCCGGTCGAGGACGGCGCGACCGATCCCATCATGATCGTCGAGGGCCTCAACGTCATTGAGCTCGAAGAGGCAGCCGCCGCGCTCGTCGGCGCGCGCATGACCTTCGTCGCCACCCGCACCGCGGCGGGCCTCTTCCTCGCCGAGCTCCGCGTCTACGCCGGCGAAGCGGGCGTGCGCCTCCGTCGCCCGGTCCTCGTCACGGTCGACGAGGGCGTCTCCGAGCCCGACCCCGTCGATCGTTTCGCGGGCATCGAGCTGCAGCTCGACGCGTACGAGAGCGGCCTGCTCGGCACCGGCAGCGTCTCGCTCGTCGCGTTCCCCGAAGGCGCGCAGCTCTCCTTCGTGTTCGACGTCATCGGCCCGAACGCCGACCCGACGGATCCCACCGACCCCACGGATCCCACCGACCCGACCGATCCCTCGCCCGACGGCTGCCGCTCGGTCGCGAGCTTCACGTCGGAAGCGCAGCCGCAGCTCAGCGCCTTCTGCGCGAGCTGCCACGCGGGTGGCAACGCGACGGCGACCTCCGCGCTCGACATGACGGGCGTGCGCGACTCCGGCAACGCCACCGCGCAGGCCTCGGTGTGTGGCCAGGTGCTCGGCGCCGTCGACCCCGCGGATCCGAGCGCGAGCTCGGTGTGGCGCGCCCCCGACCGTGGCTCCGATCTCACGGGGCACGACTTCAAGTTCCCGACCGACGCCCAGCTCGCGGACTTCCGCGCTGCGCTCGGCCGCTGGCTCGCGATGGAGGAGTGAGTGATGAAGACCCGATCCCTCGTGTCGACGGCGTTCGTGTCGATGGCGCTCGCGGCCTGCGAAGGGAGCGCCACCTCGACCCCGGGTGCGCGTGACGATCGCCCGACCGTCGAGGCCGTGCTCGACCTGCCCGCGCCGAGCACCACGCTCGACGGCGCGCCGAGCACGCCGACCGATCCGGACTACGTGCCGACGCCGGACGAGGGCGAGCTCTCGGATCGTTGGCGGGACGAGCTCGAGGCGCGCGAGGTCGACTACCAGACCGCCCTGCGCACGGCGTCGCTTCGACTGCGCGGCGATCTGCCGACCCTGCTCGAGATACGTTTCCTCGAGGCGGCCCCCGACCAGCGCGCGGTGTACGAGTCGATGATCGACGACTTCCTCGAGGACCCGCGCTTCGTGCAGCAGCTCCGCCTCTTCTGGCGCGACACCATGAAGATGGGCGGCGGCAACCTCGACACCGCGCCGAACTTCGCGACCCAGCTCGTCGTCGAGGGCCGTCCGATCACCGAGCTCTTCACCGCCACCAGCGGCAACTGCCCGACCTTCGCGGACGGCGCGTTCTCGAGCGCGGACTGCAACAGCGGCGCGCCCTCGCAGGCGGGCATCCTCACCGACCCCGCGGTGCAGCGGCACTTCTTCTCGAACCTCGCGTTCCGCCGCGTGCGCTGGATCCAAGAGACCTTCGCCTGCAACGCGTTCCCGGCCGAGGTCGGCGCCTCGACGGATGTCGGCGGCGTCGTGCCCTACACCGCGCCCTGGGACTTCGAGAGCATCAGCGGCTCCCGCACCGTCGGTCGCGTCGACTTCCACGACGTCTCCTCGGTCATCTGCGCGAACTGCCACGCGACCATGAACCACCTCGCGCCCTTGGTCGCGAACTTCGACGAAGAGGGCATGTGGGACGACGCGATCGCGGTGCCCACCCCGCTCGAAGGCGCGCCGATGGCGGAGCGCACCGACTGGCTGCCCGATGGTGAAGGCACCGCGTGGCGCTTCGAGGTGCCCGCCGCGGACCTTCCCGCGCTCGGCGCCGCGATGGCCGCCGACCCGAGCGTGCACGCCTGCCTCGCCGCGCGCGTCCACAACTGGGCGATGGGCCACGGCGACGTGGTCGACCAGCTCGCGATCGTGCCGCGCGCCACCACCGAGCGCCTCACCGCCACCCTGCGCGCGAGCGGCTACGAGCTGCGCGACGTCATCTACGACGCTTTCACCGGCGACGACTTCGTGAGGTTCTGAGCCATGCGACGAAACCAACCTCGGTTCCACGACCACGCCGCGAACGGGAACGTCATGCGCCACCACACCTTCACCCTCGTCGCCCTCGGCTTGCTCGCCGCCGCCGGCTGCACCGGACCGGGCGCCTACGATCCGATGGATCCGACCGATCCGACGGATCCGACGACGCCGCCCCCGTACACGCCGCCGACCGACGACGAGTACGTGCCGACCCCGACCACCGCGGGCGACGAAGACTCGACCTTCTCGCACCCCGCAGGTCTCGGCCCCGTCGTCACCTCGCCCCGCGAAGCGCTCGAGCGCATGCAGGAGCAGGGGCCTCCGGCGTACGCTTCGCGGGTGCACTCGTGCCGCAAGGTCCGCTACCGCACCATCGGCCGCGTGCTCGCGTCGCGCGGCGTGAACCTCGACGCCGAAGGCGACGTCACCGCGGGCCAGATGTATCGCACCAGCGATCAATCGCTCGGCGCGCCGAACTACGCCGGCCGCATCCCCGAGACCACCTCGCTCACCGTCGCGAGCGCGTCGCGTCTCTTCGACATCCTCGTGCAGGCCTCGCCCGAGATCATCGCGAACCTGCCGTCGCGCGAGGAGTGCCGCATCGGCGAGAACGGCGCGCGCCTCTTCGACGAGGACGGCGGCTGCAACGCCGACGGCCTCACCTGTCTACTCGGTGTCCCCGCGACGCCCGCCCACGTCGGCCTCTGCGACGACACCGTCGCCCGCGCCGCGAGCCCCGAAGAGGGCCAGCGCCTCGCCGTCGCCACCCTGCTCGCCGCCGAGCTCACCTGCGAGTGAAGGAGTACGCCATGACCGACAACAAGAAGGATGCGCATCTCCTCGGCCGCCGCGCCCTCGTGCAGTGGACCCTCGCGACCGGCGCCGCCCTCGGGCTCCCGCGCTGGAAGATCTTCGAGGTGCTCGAAGGCAGCGCCGGCAAGGCCTACGCGGACGACGCCTCGTGCGCGCCCTGCAACCGCAGCGTGCACATCGTCGCCGGCACCGGAGGCCTCGCGTGGTTCAACTTGCTCTGGCCGCACAACGACGTCGCGGCGGCGCGCAACGACAACTTCTCGTGGCACGCGATCGGCGAAGAGCGCCTCGCGACCGGCACCCACAAGCCGCTCACGATGGGCCCCGAGACGCCGTGGCAGGACCTGCCGGGCGCGCGTCAGGTGACCGCGCTCCTCGGTGGCACCAACGAGACCCACACGCGCACGCCGGACTCCACCGTCAGCGTCGCGATGAACACGGATCTCTTCGCGGCGTGCGCGGCGGTCCAGACCGCGAGCCCGACCCTGACGCCCGTGATCGGGGTGGGCGACATCCCCTACCGCAACGCGCCGGGCGCCCCCCGCATCGCGCGCGTCGGCGGCGCGGACGACATCGTCGCGCTCTTCAACAGCGCGGCCTCGCGCGCGGGCGGCCTGCTCTCGCGCTCCGGGAACCCGGAGCTCTTCCAGGCGCAGTACAGCGCGTGGCTCTCCCTGCGTCGCGCGTCGCGCTCGCCCGCGTACCGCAGCGGCATGGCGGCCGGCACCACCTCCTCGCGCCTGCTCGGCACGAACCTCGCGGATGCGCTGCGCGTGACGGACGCCGACCTCGCGCACTACGGCGTCAACGGCACCTCGCGAAATCAGAACGTCGCCATCGCGCGCACGCTCATCGTCACCGCGAAGGCGTTCAAGCTCGGCCTCACCAACAGCGTGATCCTGCCCGCCTTCAACGACGACCCGCACGGCGCGTTCAACAACATGGCGAGCCTCCGCCGCACCACGATGGAGCTCGGCCAGAGCCTGCAGGCCTTCTACGAAGATCTCGCGGCCGCGCAGGATCCGACGTGCAGCGGCTCTCTGGCCGACAACACGGTCATCTCCATCCACGGAGACACCCCGAAGACGCCGCTCCAGCGCGACAACTGGCCGGACGGAACGCCGGGCAACTCCAACTGGATCTACGTGCTCGGCGCAGGCCTGCTCAAGACCGGTTGGTTCGGCGGCGTCATGCGCGACGGCAGCGTGCGCGGCTGGGATCCGACGAGCGGCGAGGACCGCGGCGACCGCAACAGCGCCAGCACGTCGGCCGCCGCAGCCGCCGCCGTCCTCTACGCGGTCACCAAGGGCGACCTCCGCCGCGTGCAGGACTTCTACCGCGGCGCCGCGCTCTCGGGCGTGATCACGAACCCGACGATCTGATTCGACCGAATCGTCAGAGACTCGGGAACTCCGAGATCACGGTCGCGCCGTCCTCGAAGGTCAGCGTCAGTCGGCCTGCGGGACGCGTCGCGCCCGGCTCGGCGCTCACGACGAACGTTCCGGTCGCGGGAAGGTACCGCCCTACGGTCGGAACGTCGCAGCTCGCGGGTCCCCCGCCGCCCGAGACGTCGAATCGAAACACCGAAAGAGCGCGCGCGCGATCCCCGGAGATCTCGATCACGAGGCCTTCACCGCCGAGGTCTCTCCCGAGGCGATACGTCACTTGGCTCGCGGACTCGCGCCACTCGTGCGCGGTGCCCGTGCACCAGGCCTCCGTCGAGCCCGTGCACGCCACCGACTCGCGGTCGATCGTGAGCCCCGCGTCCACGAGCACCTCGATCGGCCACGCGAGATCCGCCGCGTGCACCGACTCGATCAACGCCAGATCGTGGGCGATCTGGGTCGGGCTCGACGTCGACGTCTCGTCCCAAGGCCAAGGCGCTCCGTCGACTTCCTCGCAACACAGATCGGACAGCGGACACTCCACCACGCGGAATCCGTCCGGCACGCACGCGGTCGCGAAACGCACGCACCGATCGTTCGAACATGCGACCGTCGGCTCGCCCGTTCCACCGCAGCTCGCTTCGTATCCGTCGACCTCACACGATACGACGGAGGTTTCGGCGCAGGGGTCCGCGGTCGAACCGCACGCGCTCGTGACGACGACGATCCCCGCCAGCACGCGCTTTGCCAGTCGACCGGCGTGGCGGTGTTTCCCGGGCGCGGCTTCACGCAGCGGGTCACCGGTCTCTCGTCGATTCGTGCGCGCGCCGAGCGGAGTTTCGTCGAACATGGCCGCCAGCCTACCGCGAGCTTCTCGAAGCTGCCGTTCGTCATACTTCGGACACCGGCCTCGTCGCGGCGGACGCGGTGGCGCACGCTCTGCGCGTGTCGAGCTCGACGTACTCCGCCCGCGAAGAGTGGGCGCACGCCTTCACCCACGGGATCGGGGCGTTGTTCGCGCTCGGTGCGCTCGTCCTGCTCGTCGTCTTCGCGAAGGGCGCGGCCGCGATCACGAGCGGCGCGGTCTTCGGGACCACGCTGGTGCTGACCTACGTCGTCTCCACCGTCTATCACTCCGTTCCCGCGCATCGCCCGGACGTGAAGCGTGCGCTCCAGCGCCTCGATCATTGCTGCATCTACCTGCTGATCGCGGGCAGCTACACGCCCTTCACGCTCGTGACCTTGCCGGAAGATTGGGGCTGGTCGCTCTTCTTCGTGGTCTGGGGCCTCGCGCTCCTCGGCGTGCTGCTCAAGCACACGGCGCTCGGCAACAACGGCTGGATCTCGAACGCGAGCTACCTCGGCATGGGGTGGATCGCGGTCGTCGCGTTCGAGCCGCTCGTCGCCTCGTTGCCCACGAACGCGCTCGCGCTCCTCGTCGCGGGCGGGCTCTCGTACACGCTCGGCGTCGTGTTCTTCGTGTGGGAGCGGCTGCCTTACCACCACGTGATCTGGCACCTCTTCGTGCTCGCGGGCAGCACGCTCCACGTGCTCGCGGTGCTGCTCTACGTGGTGTGAGCCACGCGACGCCGCGTCGGCCCGCGGGCGACAATCGGCCATCCTCGTGGCACGCTGCGCCCGTGACGCGCGGACCGATCGGGAGCTTCGTACGCCTGCTCGTCGGCGCCGCGAGCCTCGTCGGCGTCGCCGCGTGCACGGGCGGCGAGTGCCCCTGCGGGCGCAGCTTCGAGTCGAGCCCCTTCGATCCGTACGGCGCTCCGATCGGCGTCGATCATCCGCGCGGGATCCACTGCATCTGCCGCTGCGGGGACGGCGAAGAGATCCTCGAAGATCCGGCGCTCGACTGCTCGATCTACGAAGGCGACTGCGCGGGACCGGGCGGCGAGCCCGCGCTCTACCGCTGTCGCTGATCGCGCGCGGCGGTTCGACACTCTCCTTCCGACCTTCCTCCGACTTCCCTCGCCTTCGCGGCCACGCGACCCTACGACGCCGCTCGGTTGGGTTCGTCGGGTCGCGCTCCTGCGAGCGCGGTGGGGAGGCACGCATGGCTACGTTTCTGAACGAGGCGTCGTGGTGGACGCTCTTCGGCGCGATCGCCGCGTTCTTCGTGGGAATCACCGCGTTCGGCCTCGTCGCCGGCGTGACGCTCGAGCGCCACTACCAACGCCGCGGGCTCACGATCTTCGCGGTGAAGCTCAAGCGCGGACAGCCACGACGAGAGCGCCTCGGCACCGCGCTCTTCCTCGTCATGTGGATCCCGATCGCCGCGCTCGCGGTGCACTTCGAGCTCCTCCGCTTCTCCGCCGGCCTCTCGCGCGAGCTCGTGACCTTCGGCGTCTGCTGGGTCGGCTTCACCGTCTACTACTGGTTCCTGCATCGCGCGATGCACACCCAGCCGCTCTTCTGGATCCACCGCTGGCACCACGAGTCGCTCGTCACCACCCCGTGGACCGGGCTCTCGATGAGCCCGCTCGAGGCGCTCGGATGGATCGTAGGTTTCCTCGGCCCCGCGCTCGTGCTCGACCACTTCGGTTGGCTCGGCGCGTGGGGCTACGCGACGTTTTTCGCGATTCACTTCTACGGAAACCTCGTCGGCCACGCGAACGCGGAGCTGATGCCGCCCTTCCTCGCGCGCATGCACTACGCAGGGAATCCCGTCGTCTACCACAGCCTCCATCACGCGCGGTTCGACGGTCACTACGGCTTCGGCGCGGGGTACATGGACGCGCTCTTCCGCACCGAGTTCGACGATTGGAAGGCCGTGCACGCGAAGGTGATGCGCGGTCAGGCGCTGCGTTCCTTGCGCGAGCGTGGAGACACCGTTCGCGACGACACGACGAGCGCGCCGGAGCCCACGACCTGAGCACTCGCCTCGCCTCGCCTCGACGAGAGTCGTCGCGGCGCCCGCTCTCCTCCCGCCGCTCGCGCGAGTCACACGACGCGCGTCGAGCCGCTACAACGCCTTGCGCGGCGGCAGCGCCAACGCCGCGACCAGCAGGCCTCCCACGAGCGCGACCGCGACCACCGTGACGTCGAACGCGGTGCCCACCGCGGTGAGCACGTCCTCCGCGAGGAAGCTCGTCACGCTGCGAAAACCGAGACTGCCGGGCACGAGCAGCAGCAGTCCCGGCAGCACCACGATCGCGGCCGGCCGGTTGCGGAAACGCGCCGAGGCGTTGCCGCAGAGACCGAGCACGAGCGCGCCCGCCGCCGCGCCCTGCTCCGCGCCGAAGCGGGGGCTCGCGAGCTGCACCGTCGCGTACGTGAGCGCCGCGGCGACGGCGAAGTACGGCGCGTCGCGGAGCGGGGCCTTGAGCAAGATCGACAGACCGAGCAAGGCCGCCGCGAACGCGCCCCAGGTCTGAAGCGGACCCAGGCGGATCGCTTCGCCTCCGTCACGCACGTGCGGGATCAAGTCCGCGATCTGCGCGCCGAGCGCCGCCCCGAAGCCGAGGAGCAAGAGCGACATGAGCGCCTTCGAGAAGCGCGCGGTGCCGCTGACGAGGTGCCCCGTCGCGATCTCGTTCATCGCGGTGGTGAGCGTGAGGCCGGGCAAGAGCACGAGGATGCCCGCGATCGTCGCGACGGTTCGCGAGAGGCCCGGCCACTGCATCGTCGCGAGACCGGCGAGGAGCGCGGAGAGCGCCGCCGCGAGCGGGAGCTGCAGACGCATGAGTGGCTCGCTCTTCCGCTGCAGGCGCTCGAACACGCCGACCAGCAAGCCCGCGACGCACGCGACGGCCGCCTCGCGCGCGCGACCCCCGAGCAGGATCGCGCCGCCCGCCGCGACCACCGCGTGCGCCACGAGCACCAGCGGAAGCGGCTCGCGCGCGGGCTTGGCGAGGATCTGGTCGACCTCGGCGGCGCCGACGATGGGCTTCTTGGTGCCGGCCGCGACCTCGTTCGCGACCCGATCCAGCGCGCCGAGCCGCGCGAGGTCGAGCTCACCGGCGTTGCCGCGCAGGAGGAACGTGCGCTGCTTCGGCGGCGTACCGAGCGCGAGGAAGAGCGCGGTCGGGGTGGAGAAGATGTGCGCCTCCGCGCCGAGCCGACGGCTGAGCGCGACGCCCATGTCCTCGAGCCGGTGCGCGGGCATGCCGTATGTGTGGAGCGCGCGCAGGACGGCGAGGAGGAAGTTGCCGATCTCGAGGGTCTCGCCGCCGAAGGAGTCGTTGGCGCGGCGACCGCCGAGCTCGGAGGGGAGAACGACCGTCTCGTGCCGTGGCGCGGTCGATGTCGCATCCGGGACGGTGTCGGAGACCGTGTCGGTGTCGGAGACCGTGTCGGTGTCGGAGACCGTGTCGGTGTCGGAGACCGTGTC
>CALJLK010000293.1 GCA_937982655.1 uncultured Sandaracinus sp. | reverse complement strand
TTTCTCGAGACGGCTCCGACGAGCCCCGACGAGGACGCGCGGCGGCTCGACCTGCTGCTGCTCTACTACCACGCGTCCGACACCGAAGCGGCCGCGCGTCGACGCCGCCAGGACCGCTTCTTCCTCCACGACGCGAACGAGCCGGCGAGCGCGCGCGACCTCGTGGTGCGGCTCTCGTCGGTCACCCCCGAGCTCGGCAACGTGACCCTCGAGCGCATCGGCAGCGAGGACGGACCGCTGGTGCAGCGCGCCGGCGAGCACCTCGCCGCCGTCTCCGACCCCGAAGAAGAAGAGCTCGACACGGGTCAGATCGATCTGACGGAGCTCGAAGACAACGCGAGCATCACCGTGCGCGGGCTCGTCCGGGCGATCAACGTGCTCCTCGATCGTTTCGGGGTTCGCGAGCGCCTCGTTCCGCTGCCGAGCGACGGGCGTCGCGAAGCCTACGCGGCGCTGCCGGTCGCGGAGGCCATGAACCTCTGCCGTTCCGGCGGTCTCGACGTCACGAACGCCGAGCGACTCTTCGACCTCGCCGCGTGGTGAGGCGGCGCCATGCACGCGAGCGTCACCGGTCCGCGGGGTCAGCCGCGGACGCGTGTCATCGGTCCGCGGGGTCAGCCGCGGACGCGTGTCACCGGTCCGCGGGATCAGCCGCGGACGCGTGTCACCGGTCCGCGGGGTCCGCGAGGTCAGCCGCCGACGATCGAGCGAGCCCTCTCGCCGCTCGACACCCTGCGCCGCCACGGGCTGCGCGCTCTCGGCGGCGTCGGTCGGCGGCTGATCCGCGATCGTGAGCTGCGCGTCGGCGTCGGTGCGGCGCTCGCGATCGGCTTCGCGTTCGTCGGTGCGACGACCTTCCCCATCGTCCTGCTCGCGCTCGGACCGGTGCTCCTCGGCGTCCCGCACGTGCTCGCGGACCTTCGGTACCTCGTCGCGCGTCGCGGGCTGCATCGCCGCGCGCTCGGGCTGCTCGCGCTCGCGGGCCTCGCGCCCGCCGCCCTGCTCGGGAACGTCTGGCCGGCCCTCGCGAGCGCCGGCGCGGTGGCGCTCTTCTCCCACGCGTCGATCGCTCGACGCCTCTCGGTCGCGGGGCTCTTCGGCGTGCTCGCAGTGCTGGCCTCGCGTCACCGCTTCGAGGCCGACCTCGCGTTCGCGCACCTGCACAACCTCGTCGCAGTGATCCTCTGGTGGCTCTGGCGTCCGCGCGTCACCCGATGGCACGTCGGCGCGCTCGCGCTCTACGTCGCGGCGAGCCTCGCGATCGTCGTGATGCCGACCGCGTGGTGGCTCGGCCACGACGTGCGCTTCGTGGGCTTCGATCTGCACGACGCGCGCGCGAGCCTCGCGCCCGGGTGGAGCGAGGGCCTCGCGCTGCGCATGGTGGTGCTCTTCGCGTTCGCGCAGTCGATTCACTACGCGGTCTGGCTGCGCCTCGTGCCGGACGACGATCGTGAGCGCTCCACCCCGCGAACCTTCCGCGCGAGCTACGCCGCGCTCCGCGACGACCTCGGCCCGATCGTGCTCGGGCTCGCCGCGCTCTCCGCGCTCGGTGTGATCGCGTGGGCCCTCGTCGACCTCGGCGAGGCGCGCGCCGGCTACCTGCGCGCCGCGATCTTCCACGGTCACCTCGAGCTCGTCGCGCTCGCGCTCGTGGCGACCGAAGGTCGACCGCGCGCCGCGTGATTCTCGCGAGGACCTCGCGGCGCGAAGGCGACGACCCTTGTCCGTCCCGCGCGCTCGTACTACGTCCCTCGCGGTGTGGGTGTGCCGAGAAGCCCCGTGGCGGCGGCGCATCGGGTGCGGGCTGGAACCGAAGGAGCGTGTGCGATGGGATCGTTGGCTGGAAAGACCCTCTTCATCACTGGCGCGAGCCGCGGGATCGGCGAGGCCATCGCGCTTCGCGCTGCGCAGGACGGCGCGAACGTCGTCATCGCGGCCAAGACCGCCGAGCCGCACGCGAAGCTCGAAGGCACCATCTACACCGCCGCCGAGAAGGTCGAGAAGGCGGGCGGCAAGGCGCTGCCGCTGATGGTCGACATCCGCTTCGAGGATCAGATCGCGTCCGCGATGCAGAAGGCCGCGGAGACCTTCGGCGGCATCGACATCCTCGTGAACAACGCGAGCGCCATCAACCTGTCGGACACCGCGACGGTCGACATGAAGCGCTTCGACCTGATGCACTCGATCAACCTGCGCGGCACCTTCCTCTGCGGGAAGCTCGCGCTGCCCTACCTCAAGAAGAGCAGCAACGCGCACATCCTGAACCTCAGCCCTCCGCTGAACATGGAGGAGCGTTGGTTCGCGCCGCACGTCGCCTACACGATGGCGAAGTTCGGCATGAGCATGTGTGTGCTCGGCTGGGCGGGTGAGCTCCGCGGCGCGGGCATCGCGGCGAACGCGCTCTGGCCACGCACCACGATCGCGACCGCCGCGATCCAGAACCTGCTCGGCGGCGACATGATGATGAAGCGCAGCCGCTGGCCGTCGATCATGGGCGACGCCGCGCACTGGATCTTCACGCAGCCGAGCCGCGAGTGCACCGGCAACTTCTTCCTCGACGAGGACATCGTCCGCGACAAGATGGGCAAGAAGGATCTCTCGGAGTACTCGGTCGATCCGTCGCAGGAGCTGCAGGTCGACTTCTTCGTCTGACGTTCTCGACACGTCCCGCTGGCTCGAGACGACCGGGGAAGTTGACGAAGATCAGGCGGCCGCTCGCACTCACGAGCGGCCGCCGTCACGTTTGGCGCCTACGCGCGTACCAACCGCGCGACCGCGGTCCACGACGGCCCTGGCGGCGACTCGCGCTCCGCACGACTCGGATGAACGCATGGAAGACTTCGACTTCGTAGTGCTCGGTGGTGGCTCCGGTGGCGTTCGTGCCGCGCGCATGGCGGCGAGCTTCGGCGCGAAGGTCGCGCTGATCGAGAGCGGCCGTCTCGGCGGGACGTGCGTCAACGTCGGCTGCGTGCCGAAGAAGCTGATGGTGTACGGCGCCTCCTTCGCGGAGCGTTTCCACGAGGCGCGCGGCTTCGGGTGGAGCTTCGACACCACGCCGCGCTTCGACTGGGCGAGCCTCGTCGACGCGCGCGAGAAGGAGATCCGCCGCCTCAACGGCATCTACGAGAAGCTGCTCGTCGACGCGGGGGTCACGGTGATCGAGGGCTTCGGCGCCTTCGAAGAGTCCCGCACGCTCCGGGTCACGCGCGCCGACGGTTCGACGTCGCGCGTGCGAGGCGAGCACGTGCTGATCGCGACGGGCGGCCGCTCGCGCATGCCGCCGATCCCGGGCGCCGAGCTCGGCGTCGACAGCGACGGCTTCTTCGCATTGCGCACGCTGCCGAGGCGCGTGGTGATCGCGGGTGGCGGCTACATCGGCGTCGAGCTCGCGAGCGTGTTCCGCGCGCTCGGCTCGGAGGTGCACGTCGTGCATCGCAACCCCGAGCTGCTCAACGCCTTCGATCACGACGTACGTCGCTTCTTCGCCGAGCAGCTCGAGCTGCACGGCGTGACGCTGCACCTCGGACGCACGATCGAGCGCCTCGATCGCGACGGCACTTCGGTCGTCGCGACGCTCGACGACGGAACGAAGCTCGCGGCGGATCTGCAGCTCGCCGCGGTCGGACGCGTGCCCAACACCGCGAAGCTCGGGCTCGCCGCGGTCGGCATCGACACGAGCCCCGACGGCGCGGTGCAGGTGGACGACACGTTCCAGACCTCGCAGCCGAACGTCTACGCGCTCGGCGACTGCATCGGCCGCGTGCAGCTCACGCCCGTGGCGCTCGCGGAAGGCATGACGCTCGCGCGTCGTCTCTTCGGCGGTCAACCCGACGCGAGCGTCGACTACGACCTCGTGCCGACGGCCGTCTTCGCGACCCCCGAGGTCGCGACGGTGGGCCTCACCGAAGAAGCGGCCTGGCGGCGCGGCGAACGCGTGAAGGTCTTCCGCAGCACCTTCCGCCCGATGAAGCACACGCTGAGCGGGCAGCCGTATCGGATGATGATGAAGCTCGTGGTCTGCGAGACGAGCGACCGTGTGCTCGGCGTGCACGTGGTCGGCCCCGACGCCGGCGAGATCGTGCAGGGCTTCGCGGTCGCGCTGCGGGTCGGCGCCACCAAGGCGCAGCTCGACGCGACGATCGGCATCCACCCGACCGCGGCCGAAGAGCTCGTCACGATGCGCACCCCGGTGCCGTCGATGCACGTCTGATCGCGAACGAGCACACGCGATGCTGCGCGCGCTGGACGCGTGTCGCGTTTCGATCGGCGACGTCGCGCCCGTCGTCGCCGCAACGCCGCTTTGACCTACGTTCGAGGCCTACACGCCCTGCACGTGCTCCTTCTTCGCGAGCACCCAGCGCAGCTCGATCGTCTTCGTGCTCCCCGCCGCGAGCAGCACGTCCCAGCGCACGAAGCCGTCGTCGTCGAGGGTCGCGCCCGGCGTGGTGCCCTCGGCGTCGAGCTCGATCTTCACGTCCGCGATCTCCGAGACCGGCACCCGCTCCACGAGCTCGAAGCGCACGCTCTCGTTGCCCACGTGGCTGAGCTTGTTCTTCACCACCGTGGTCTTGCGGATCCAGCTCGAGAGCATCTTCGTCTCCGCCGCGAGCCGCTCTTCTTCGCGCACCACCCGCACCGCCGGCTCCGGGCCGAAGCCGAGCTCGAACCGATCCCCTGGCGCGACGAAGCGCAGCTCCGACTCGCCGATCGGACCGCTCGTCCCCGCGAGCTCCACCGGCCCCGCCAGCAGCGGGCCCGGCCCCGCGTGCGTTGCGCGCGCCCGCACGATCACGAAGCGCGACGGCGCGGCGAGCACCCGGTCGATCGTCGTCGCCACCTCCGCGCGCGCGATCGACGTGCGGTGCGGCCGACCGTCGCTCGGTACGCGCACGCGCCCCTCCGCCGACAGCTCGCGGATCTCGCCGCCATCGTCCACGCCGGGCACCTCGGGCGCCACCGCCTCGTCGCGCCCGAGCCCCGTCGTCGCCACCACCTGGGCGCGCGTCTCCACCTCCACGCGCTCGGGCTTCTTCCGCGTCGCGAGCCGATCGGCCTCCAGCGTCGGAGGATCCACGCCGAGCGACGGTCGCTCGGTGGAGAGGCTCAGCGCGACGTCGTCCCAATCCTCGCCCGTGCGCTGCCAGACGAACGCCTCGCTCTCGAGCACCATCCGATCGCCGACCAGCGTCGCGCGATGCCGAGGTCGCCACGCCGCGCTCGGCACGAGGTACGCGAGCTCCACGGACACCTCACCTGCGACCGCCACGTCCACGTCGAGCTCGACCCACGCACGCCGCTCGGTCGCCGGATGACGCGCCGCCACCTCGCGATCGATCCGATCCGTCAGATCCCGCTCCGCGCGCCGTCGTGCCGCCGCGCGCTCCGCGATCTCGGCGCGCAGCGCGTCCTCGCCCGCGATCAGCGCATCGAGCGCGGCGCTCGCGCGATCGATCGAGTCGCGCCCCCAACCCACGTCTTGCGCGAGCTCCGTGCAGAGGTGCGTCTTGGCCGCGATCAGGTCCGCGAGCTCCGTCTGCTTCACGTCGTGCTCGATCGCGATCGTTTGGTGCGCGCGTCGCGCCTCCTCGACCGCCCGCACCCGCTCCGCGTGCTCGCCCTTCGCGTCGCTCTTCGCGATCCGCGCGCGCCGCACCCGCGACGCCGCGAGCGACGCGTTCGCCGAACCGTGCGCGCGCACGCGCACCTCGAGCGTCTTGTCGACCAACACCGGCGCGACGCCCTCGACCGTGAGCCGCACGAGCCCCGCCTCGAGCGTCACCCTCCCCGCGCGCCGCACGAACGCGCGGTCCTCGAGCACCCGCACCGCCACCACCGGCACCTCGATCACGCGCCGCCCGCTCTGCGGTTCCGTCACGACTCCCTCCGATTTCCGCCCACGAGCTCGTTCTTGGCCGCGATGCGGATCACCCAGCGCGCGCGGAGCGTCCGCGTCGCTCCCGGCTCGAGCTTCACGCGCCAGCGACGCCCTCCGTCGAAGCGTCCTTGCGGCGCGTCGTTCGCATCGGGCTCCCATCGCTCCCAGGTCGGGCTCACTTCGTCCTCGCGCACCTCGATCTCGTCGTCGCCTTCGCGTGTCGTCGGCACGCGCTCGCGCACCTCGATCGTCGCGACGCTCGTCAGGCTCGACCGCAGCTCGACCTCCACGTCGTGCACGAGCTCGAGCGCGCGCCCCATCAGCCCGGCCGAGCGCTCCTCGAAGCGCACGTTGCGCGCGACCCGCACGCCCGGCTCCACCCCGAGCCCGAGCCGCAGCGAGCCTCCCGTCGAGGTCGGCCCGAGCTCGCGCGCGAGCAGGTAGCGATCCCCGACGAACACGTCGACCGGCCCGCGCAAGAGCGGCGCGCCTTTCACCGCGAGCTGCACGAAGCGGAACACGTCGTCGCTCTCGCGCGGCACCACCACGAGCTTCGCTTCGCAGGGCAGCTCCTCGTCGCCGATCCGCACGCCGTGCCACGCGCCGTCCGAGGGCACGTCCACGCGCGAGCCGACCTCGAAGGCGTGATCGAAGCCATCGACCGCGCTGGCGAGCGTCGCCCCCGGCGGCACCGGCGCGAGCCGCGACGCCGCGCGCTCCGCCTCGATCAAGCTCGCGCCGAGATCGCCCACCACCCGATCGCCGAGCGCCTCCGCGAGCGCGCCCACGCGACCCGTCGGCATCAGCTTCCCACGCGAGGGTCCATCGATCGCGGCGAGCCGCAAGCGCGCGTACACGAGCAGCTCGACGTCGATGGCGACGCCGCTCGGTGCGGGCGGCTCCGCGAGCGGGGCCCCGAGATCCGCGAAGCCTTCTTCGAGCTCCGGGCCGCCCCCGCCTCCGAAGCCACCGAGGAGCCCGCGACTCTTCTTCGCCATCGGCGCCATCGCCGCGCGGGCCGGCATCGCGGCGGCCATCGGCGCCATCGGCGTGGGCGCACCGCGCGGCGGCGGCGGCGCTCCTGGAGGACCGAACGGCATCGACTGTGGCATCGGCGGCGGAGGCCCCGCCGCCATGGCCTCGTCGTCCATGTCCGCCATGTCCGCCACCATCACGCTGCTCTCCGCGAGGCGACGCAGCTCGTCGAGCGCTTCCTTCGTGACGCTCCCCGCCTGCGTGAGCGACGACCCGCCCGTTCGCGTCGGCTCCGCGAACGCCGCGTCGTAGTCCGCGAAGAGCGCGTCGGCTCCCGTCGGAGGCGCGCGCCAACCGCGTCGTGCCGGCGCGCTCTGCCGCCGACCGATCCGCAGCGAGGGCAAATCCGGAAGCTCCGTCCAACGCGTCGGCTCCGCGGTCGAGAGCGCGAGCCGCGCGCCGCTCCAATCTTCTCCGCTCCGTTGCGCCACGTACGCCCTCCGCTCGAGCCGCGCCTTCGTCATGGTCGCGTCGAAGCGCAGCGCGTAGCTCGGCGCCCAACACGCGCCCGGCACCGCGTACTCGAGCACCAGCCGCGCGCCCGCCTCGGTCGGCTCGGCGAGCACGAGCTCCACCCGCTTGCGCAGCTCGTCCACCCGCGTACGCCGGGCGCTCGTCGCGCGCCGCTCACGCTCCTCTTCGACCGCCACCCGATCGCGTGCGCGCGCGAGCGCCTCCTCCGCGTCGAGCAGCGCCGTCCTCGTCGCGTTCGCACGCTCCGCCCGAAAGCGGGCGAGCTTCAGCCGCGCGTCACTCGGGATCTCGCCGGGCTCACCTCGCTCCGCCCGGGATCGCGAGGGCATCGTGATCGCCGCGATCGACTGCAGGCTGCCTTGCAGCGTCGCGACCTTCGCCTCCGCGCGTGCGAGCTCCAACCGCGCCGCCTCGAGCGCCTCCGAGTCTGCGGCGGCGAGCGCGGCGTCGGGCGCGAACACCGCGAGCTCCACCCGCAGCTCGCGCACCGACGCACCGACGCTCGTCTGCACGCGCACCGAGCCGTCGTCGAGCGCGCGCGGGAGCGGACCGAGCGCGACGCGCGACACCCCGCTCGGCAGCTCGAACGCCCGCCGCACGGCGGCCCCACGACGAAAGACGGTGACCGACTCCACGAGCCCCGGCAGCGGCATCCCCATGCACGCGACTCTATCGGTTTCCGGCCGCGCACCGCTGCGGAAGTCGGCGGCTGACCCCGCCGACCCGGCCAAGAAGTCGACGCGACGCATTCTTTACCAAAAACATGCGTATTAAATCGGTCGTACCACGACCGATTTATCCAATATTTTCAGACCACTACAGGAACCAGACAAACTCGCGTTGCGATTCCCGCGTTCTCACGTCAACTTAGGCGCCATGGAAGCAGCTCCCGCCGCTCCGACCCTCGACGACGACGCGCTCGACGCCGCCAACGCGCGGCTCGAAGGCGCGGACGCAGAGACCGTGATCGCGTGGGCCGCCGAGACCTTCGGCAAGGGGCTCGTCATGAGCTCCAGCTTCGGCGCGCACTCCGCGGTGATGCTCCACCTCGTGCACCGCGTGGTGCCGGAGCTGCCGATCCTCTTCATCGACACCGGCTACCTCTTCCCCGAGACCTACCGCTTCGCGCAGGAGCTCACGGAACGCTTCCGACTGAACCTGAAGGTCTACGGCCCCGACATGACGCCCGCGCGCCAAGAGGCGCTCTTCGGTCGCCTCTGGGAGCAAGGCGAAGAAGGCGTGGAGGAGTACCTGCGCCGCAACAAGGTCGAGCCGCTCCAGCGCGCGCTGCGCGAGCACCACGCGACCTCGTGGCTGGCCGGACTACGCGCCGATCAAACCGAACATCGTGCGGGCCTGCGTCGCGTCGATCGCCAGGGCACGCGCATCAAGGTCCACCCGATCCTCGACTGGACGATCGAGGACGTCGAGGACTACCTCGATCGCCACGACCTCCCGCTGCACCCGCTCTATCACGAAGGGTACCGCTCGATCGGCGACGTTCATTCGACCTTGCCGACCACCCCCGACATGGATCCGCGCGACGGACGCATCCTCGGCAAGAAGCGCGAGTGCGGCATCCACGTGCTCTCGCCCGAGCAGAACCAGAGCTTCAAGTCCTCCGGGCTCTGAGGTCGTCGCGTCGCCCGACGCGAGCGTCGACGGACAGTCGACCATGATCGACCGATCGTAGACGTGGACGTGGACGTGGTCGTGGTCGTGGTCGGCGACGTGAACGGCGACGTCCACGAATGAACCTACGTCGACGAACGATCCAACGTCGAGGCTCGAACCGAACGGAGCGACGAACGCGTCACTCCTCCGCCGCCGGATCGGTCCCCCCACCCGGCACCGGGTGCATCGTGTCGTCCGCGCGTTCCTTCTTACGCTTCGAGATCGCGGCCGCGACCTCCGCCGCGTCGGGCACGCGATCGGGCAGCATCGAGAGCGTGAGCGCCGCCAGATCCGGGAACCACGAGAAGAACTCGAGCAGCTTCTCTTTGCGCTCCGGATCGAGGTAGTCGAAGTTCACGCCGCGGTCGCTGATCTCCCAGAACTCGCTCGAACGAACCCCGAGCAGCTCGTCGCGGATCGAGGCGAGGCGGTCGCGCCGCTCGCGCTCCATGTCCTTGAAGATCTCGCGCGCGAGCTTCTCGTCGCCGTGAAGGAGGTAGTAGGTCGCGAGCTTCACCTGCGCCTTGCGCACGCCGCGGAGGCTGACCTCCTGGATGTCGCTCTCGGACTCCTTGTCGACCTCCAGGAAGATGCGCAGCAGCTCGCGCTGCGCGGGCGAGCGGCGATCGAAGGCCATCTCGTTGAGCTGACAGAGGTCGTACGCGACCGTCTCGAGCACGAAGGGCAAGGTCGCGTGGAAGCCGACGAGCCCGTAGTACTTGAAGTAGCGCGCGATCTCGATCGCGCGCGCACCCGACTCGTGCACCAGCGCGCGCTCCGCGAGCAGCCGGTACTGCTGCAGCACGTTGTAGGCCGTGCGCACGTCGCGCGCGTTCACCGTCGCGCGCAGGTACGTGTTGAAGAACTTCACCAGAAGGTCGAAGAGCTCTTCGTTCTTGGTGTCGAGCGCGTGCTCCGCGAGGTGCCGGGTGTTGATCGCGATCAGGTAATTGATGTCGCGCATCCGGTTGAGCGCTTCGTTGTAGAGCGTCTGGTACTTCCGGAGGATCTTCATCTCGAACCAGATGCGCCGTCGCGTCACCGCCGCGAGCACCTCGTCGCTCATCGAGACGAAGTCCGGGTTGTGCGCGAGCTCGCCGTCGACGCGGAACCAGTCGGCGGGCAGCGTCGGCCGCATGCTCTGGTAGTCGAGCACCATGGCCTTGAGCGCGTCGACGCTCGCCATCGAGATGCCCTTGTCCTTGTGCTCCATCGAGTTGAGCCCGACGTCCGCGATCTGCTCGATGCCGCGCACCGCCTCCGCCTGCCGCGCCGGCAGCGAACGCCCGCGTCCGACGACCTTCATGGTGTGCGCGCGGATGCGATCGACGATCGAGATCGGGTTCAAGAACTCCATCACGAACGCGAAATACGGCAGCACGATCAAGAGACAGATCGCGAGCATCGCGAGCGAGACGGTGATCCCGAGGTAGGGGATGAACGAGTCCTCGGGCAGCTCCTGGTGATCGAAGACCACGACGACGAACACCGCCTGGAGCGCGGTGACGACGAAGAAGCCCATCACCGCGAAGTTCACCGGCTCGCCGACGAAGAGCTCCGTGACGCGGTGGGTGTAGCGGTTCGACGCGAGCTCCACGACGATGGCCACGACGGTGATCGCGATGCCGAGCACGGCGCTCACGACCTCCGCGGTGTTGCTGATGGCTTCGCGGGCGGAGTCGGGGTTCGGATGCAGCAGCCGATCGAAGGCAGCGTCGAGGTTGCCTCCCGCGTCGATCCAGAACGTCATCACGAACACGGCCAGCGCCGCGCTCGCGAGGATCGAGAGCGGGTAGAGCCAGATGCGCCACGCGGAGCGACGGTGTGCGTCCATCGCGCGCGAGCGTACTCCAGCGTCGATGCCGGCGTCGGTGCCAGTGTCGGTGCCAGTGTCGGTGCCAGTGTCGGTGCCGTTCCCGCAGGAGTCCGACGAGGAGCCCGCGAATCGTGTCTCCTGGCTTGCGAAACCAACGAAGGCGCCTCATCTACGCCCGCTCGACCTGGGCCCGGGCGGCCTCGCCTGCTACGTTTTTCGCTCCCTCGTCGCCCCCGCCTCCACCCGAAGGATCCGACGATGACCCTCCTCGAGCCCACGAGCGCCTCGCCCGACCGCGCCCTCGCCGCGTTGCGGTGGGCGGCCGTGTGCGCGGACGAGCCCGCGCGCCTCGAGGATCCGGCTCCCAAGGTCTCCACCGCAGAGTGGCTCGCAGTTCCGGTCGCGCAGCTCCGCGCGGAGCTCGACGCGCTGATGGTCCACCGTCGCGGCGTCGAAGAAGCGCTCGAGGCCCTGCAGCGCGCGGGCTTCTTCGTCGCGTGGCTCCCCGAGATCGAAGCGATGATCGGGATGACCGACGGCGAGTGGAAGCACAAGGACGTCTGGAAGCACACCAAGCAGGTCGTGAAGCAGTCCGTGCCGCGCCTCTCGGTGCGCTGGGGCGCGCTGCTGCACGACATCGGCAAGCCCCGCACACGCAAGATCGACGAGCGCGGTCGCGTGACCTTCCACGGCCACGCGGAGCTCGGCGCGCGCATGTTCAAGCGCAAGGTCGGCACGCGCCTCGGCTTCGAGGGAGAGCTCGGCGAGCGCGTGCACTTCCTCATCCTCCACCACCTGCGCCCGAGCCAGTACGAAGAGTCCTGGACCGACGCGGCGGTGCGCCGCTTCTACAAGCAGATGGGTGAGGGTCTGAAGGATCTGCTCGACCTCGGTCGCGCGGACATCACGACCAAGCGCCCCGCGAAGAAGAAGCGCGGCATCCAGAACATCGCCGACCTGAAGAAGCGGGTCGTCGCGCTGCAGAAGGAAGACGCGCAGGTGAAGCCGCTGCCCAAGGGCCTCGGCCTCGCCATCTCCGAGCGCTTCGGGGTCCCCCCGAGCAAGCGCCTCGGCGAGCTGATGACCGAGCTCGAGCAGTGCGCGTACGGCGGCGAGGTCGAGTTCCAGCAGGACTTCGAGCACTACCTCGCGTTCCTCGCCGAGCACCGCGAGCGCTTCGGCCTGCCGAGCACCTGAGGCGCCATCGCGGGCCGGTCGCGACGTGCGCTCACGCGTCGCGACCGCGCTCAGCGTGCGCGCGGCTTCGCACGTCGCGGGGCAGGCCTCACCGCGCTGCGCCGACGGCCGACCGTGCGCGCGAGGATCACGCCGCCGACGAAGCCGAAGAGGTGGCCCTCCCAACTGATGCCGCGCTGACCGGGCAGGACGCCGTAGAGCATCCCGCCGAAGACCAGCAGCATCGCCACGCTCACGATCACGGAGCCGAGCCGCCGCTCGAAGATCCCGATCGACAGCAAGTAGCCGAAGTACGCGAAGACCACGCCGCTCGCGCCGACGTGCATGCCGAGCGGTCCGAACAAGCTGCCGAAGATCCAAGTGCCGATGCCCGCGACGAGCGCGCCGCCGACGGTCACGAACGCCAGCTCGGCGCGCGAGCGCATCGCGATCATCGTGCCGAAGAGCGCGAGCGAGATGGAGTTGGCGGTGAGGTGCGCGAAGCTCGCGTGGAGCAGCGGCGCGAGCACCACGCCCGGCAACCCTTCCACCCGGCGCGGCAGGATGCCCCACGCGTTGAGGCGGTGACCGACGAGCGCGTTCACGATCTCGATCGCCCAGAGCACGAGCAGCATCGCGCCGATCGTCCGCGCGATCCCGGCGATCCACTGCTTCCCTTGCCGCTCCTCGGCGGTCGGCGTCGTCTTCATCGCGTCGGTTTCCTTCGTGGGCTCGCAGCGCGGTGTGGCGAGCTCACCGCTTCAGCATGACCCAGGACGGAAGGTCTACGCACGGGGAGGCGCGTTTGTTTCACCGCGCGCTCACCACATCACGTCGCTCACCACGTCGCCAAAACACGTCGTGCGGGTGCTGCGCTTCGTCGTGCGGCCCCTCGTCGCGCGGGGTGCCGCGCCTCGCACGCACCACGCCGTGCAGAGTGCTATCGCTCGTCCACATGGAGACCATTCGTGAGCTGCTCGCTGGCCCGCCGCTCGTGGGACGTGTGACGTGGATCGGCGTCCGCCCCGCCCGCGAGGCGCCGATCCGCGTGCTCGACGAGGTGCACGCGATCGCCGCGCGTGGGCTCGAAGGCGACCGCTACGCCAAGGACGGCAAGCGGCAGATCTCGATCGTGCAGGCCGAGCACCTGCCGGTGATCGAGGCGCTGCTCGCTTCGCGGCCGAAGGAGCTCGTGCCGGAGCGCGTGCGGGTCACGCCCGAGGTGCTCCGTCGCAACCTCGTCGTGGAAGGCGTGAACGTGAAGGCGCTGCAGTCGCTGCGGTTTCGCATCGGCGACGCGGTGTTCGAAGGCTCCGCGTCGTGCGAGCCGTGCTCGAAGATGGAGGCCGCGCTCGGCCCCGGCGGCTACCACGCGATGCGCGGCATGGGCGGCATCGTCGCGCGCATCGTGGAGAGCGGGCGTTTTCGCGTCGGCGACGCCGTGATCGTCGAGGGCTGATCGACGCGGTCGGGTCGAGGTGTCGAGCCCCGCCGACGGCCCCGTTCCGGGACCCCTGCGCTCCGCGCGGAGAACCCCGAAACGACTCCCGAAAACTCACGCGCAGCCTTGCGCACTTGTTGAAAATGGTTCTCAATAAGACCATGTCTCTCACGGGCTCGACCCGCCTCGGTGACCTCCCGGTCGGCAGCCGCGCCGTCGTCGCGGAGGTGCAGTGCGACCGCGCGGTGCGTCGGCGCCTGCTCGAGCTCGGCGTGCTGCCAGGGACGAGCGTCGAGGTGATGCGCCGCGCGCCGCTCGGCGATCCGATCGAGCTCTCGCTGCGCGGCTATCGGCTCTCGATCCGCGGCGACGAGGCGCACGGGATCGTGGTGCGCGACGTGGTCGCGGAGGACACGCGCGTGGCCTCGCCAGTGGGCGCGACGAGCCCCGAATGAGCCCGCAACATCGCTCCCTTTCGCCGTCTCCGATGGCGCTCACGCGCCCGGTTCGTAGCCACGAAGACCGGCTCCTCTTCCTCCGCACGAAGCACCTCCGATGAGCGCTGCCCCCGCCCTCGCGCCCATGCCGCGCGTCCACCTCGTCGGGAACCCGAACGCCGGCAAGACGACGCTCTTCAACGCGCTCGCCGGCACCCGCGCGCGCACCGGCAACTACCCTGGCGTCACCGTCGAGCGGCGCGCCGCGACGTGGAAGCTCGGTGAGCGGAGCCAGCACGCGGAGATCGAGCTCGTCGATCTCCCCGGCACCTACAGCCTCTCCGCGCGCTCGCCCGAGGAGCAGATCGCAGTCGACGCGTTGCTGCGCGATCGGCCCTCCGTCGTCGTGGTGGTGCTCGACGCGACCTCGCTCCAGCGCAGCCTCTACCTCGCGCTGCAGGTGCGCGAGACCGGCCTGCCCACCGTCGTCGCGCTCAACATGATGGACGAGGCGCGCGCCTCCGGGATCGCGATCGACGAAGCCGCGATCGGCGCCGCGCTCGGCGCGACGGTGGTGCCGATCGTCGCCTCGCGTGGCGAAGGGATCGACGCGCTCGCACGCGCGGTGTCGGACGCGATCGACGCCGAGGTCGCGC
The DNA here is from genome assembly GCA_937982655.1 of uncultured Sandaracinus sp. Lineage (GTDB taxonomy): Bacteria > Myxococcota_A > Polyangia > Polyangiales > Houyiibacteriaceae > JACKEH01. Next base: position 17,316 of record CALJLK010000293.1, on the reverse strand, counting down.
CTGCCCCGAGGATCACGCACGACGCCGCGACCGAAGCGGACCTGCGCGCGGTCGAAGAGGTCGCGATCCGCACGCTCGACGTGAAGGGTGACGCAGCGCGCGCGTGGGCTTCGTGGGCGCTGCTGAGCGTCGGCGCGGACGACGAGCTGCGCGACGTGCCGGCCGCCCTACGCGCGATCGCCGAGGAGCGACAGACGAAGGCCGAGCAGGAGGGTCGCGATCTCGATCTCGCGCTCGTCTCCGCGCGCTACGCGTTCCTCGATCGGCTCGCGTCGACCAGCGTGCGCCAAGCACGCCCCGCGCGGACGCTCACCGATCGCATCGACGCGATCCTCGTGCACCCGGTGCTCGGCTTCGTGGCCTTCGCGCTCGTGATGTACGTGGTCTTCGAGACGCTCTTCTCGTGGAGCGATCCGGCGATCGGGCTCATCGAGGACGGCGTCGGTTGGGCGCAGGACCTCGCGCGCAGCGGGATGGCGGAAGGTCCGTTTCGCGATCTGCTCGTGGACGGAATCCTCGCCGGCGTCGGCAACGTGATCGTCTTCGTGCCGCAGATCGGCCTGCTCTTCCTGCTGATCTCGTTCCTCGAAGACAGCGGCTACCTCGCGCGCGTGGCCTTCGTGATCGACCGCGTGATGAAGTCCGTCGGCCTGCACGGCAAAGCGTTCGTGCCTTTGCTCTCGGGCTTCGCGTGCGCGGTGCCGGCCGTGATGGCGACGCGCACCATCGCCTCGCACAAAGATCGGCTCGTCACGAAGCTCGCGCTGCCGCTCATGAGCTGCAGCGCGCGCCTGCCGGTCTACGTGCTCGTCACCGGCACGGTCTTCGCGGGCGAGACGCGCATCGCCGGGATCTTCAGCGTAGGCGCGGTCGTGTTGCTCTCGATGTACTCGCTCAGCGTGGTCGCGACGCTCGCCGCCGCCGCGGTGCTGCGACGGACCGCGGTGCGTGGACCGCGCCCGACCCTGGTGCTCGAGCTGCCTCCCTACCGCATGCCGCTCGTGCGCAACTTGCTCGGCACCACGTGGGAGCGCGTGCGCGCGTTCCTCGTCGACGCCGGCACCATCATCCTCGCGCTCACGATCGTGCTGTGGGCGTTGCTCACCTTCCCCAAGAGCGACGAGGTCGCGGTCGCACACGAGGCGCAGCGGATCGAAGCGCGCGCCGAGCTCTCGGGCGAAGCTCTCGACGCTCGGCTGGCGGCGATCGACGCCTCCGAAGCGGGCGAGCAGCTCGAGCACAGCGCCGCGGGTCGGCTCGGCAAGGCGATCGAGCCCGCGATCGAGCCGCTCGGCATGGACTGGCGGATGGGCGTCGGCGTGATCGGCGCGTTCGCGGCGCGTGAGGTCTTCGTGTCGACCCTCGGCATCGTCTTCGGTATCGGCGACGACGCGGACGAAGAGAGCACGTCGCTGCGCGAGCAGCTCCGCGACGCGCGCCGTCGCGACGGATCGAAGCTCATGACGCCGCTCTCCGGCGTCGCGCTGATGGTCTTCTTCGTGCTCGCTTGCCAATGCATGAGCACGCTCGCGGTCGTGAAGCGCGAGAGCGGCTCGTGGAAGTGGCCGATCCTGATGTTCGTCTACATGACCGTGCTCGCGTACGTGGTGACGCTCGGGGTCTTCCAGATCGGCCGCGCGCTCGGTTGGGGGACCGGATGAGCTTGCTCGCGCACTGGCAGCCGATCGCGGCGGGCGTGGTGGTCGCGCTCGCGGTGGTCTACTTGGTGTGGAAGCTGGGCTTCGAGGGTCGGAAGCCGCGAAGGACGCCGCGCTCGAGCTCGCGCCCGGACGTGCCCGTGAGCCGGCTCGTCCGAAAGCCGCCGACCCGCGGCTGTCACTGAGCCGGACCTCACGGTCGCATCGCGCACGCTCCGCCGTCGCGTCGAGCGCGGCGGCCACCACTCCGCCCCACTTCGAGGCAGCACGCCACGGCGCGCCGCCTTGCACCCGAGCAAGCTTCGAGGGTCGGTCGCCATGACACGCGTGGAAGAGCACGCCAATCCCACGTCGCCCTTGCGGCGCGGCCCGTGCGCGACGACGATCCCCCCATGAACGCTTTCGATCACGTGCGCCGCGCCTGGCGCACGATCCGTCACCGCGACCGTCGCCGCTGGAAGAACGGCCCGCGCCTCCACGTGGAGACGCGTCCCGTCCCGGCCGAGCTCACGACGAGCTTCGCGGCGGCCTCCGAGGCGGCGCTCGCGACGATCGCGGACGTGCGTTGGGGTCGCTACAACGCGGTGCTCGGGTGCCTGGTGATCGAGCTCGACGAGAGCGCCGACGAGAGCACGGAAGGACGCATCGCGGCCGCGCTCGCGCACCTCGAAGAGCGCTTCGGCATCGCGGAGCTTCCGTTCGAGGACGACGAAGCCGCGAAGCATCCGGGTGACGACGAGCCGCGCGTACGCACCGAGCTCGAGCTCGGCTTGAACGTGATCGCGCTCGGCACCGGCTTCGCGATGCGCATGGCGGGCGCGCGCACCGCGCCGATCGAGCTGAACATCGCGGCCCTCGTCGCGGCGGTCGAGGGCATCCCGGAGGCGCGCAAGATCCTCGAAGAGCGCCTCGGTCGCGGCACCACCGAGCTCGGCATCAGCTTCGCAAAAGCGGTCTCGGGCGCGCTCGTCCAAGGCGCGCTCGCGCCCAGCGTCGACGCGGCGCGACGCCTGATCCGCCTCCGCGAGCTCGACGCACGCGCGGCAGCCTTCGCCTCGCGCGAAGCGGCGTTGTGCGGCGATCCCGATCGGCACCCGACCACGCGCCCGCAGATCGACGAGCGCCCGGTGCCGCTCCCGCCCGGTCCGATCGAGCGGTACGCGGAGAAGGCGACCTTCGCGAGCCTCGGTGGCGCGAGCTTCGGCCTCGCGTCGAGCCAGAGCCTCGAAGGCGCCGCCGCCGGTCTCATCGCCGGGATCCCGCGACCGGCGTACCTCGGGCGCGAGGCGTTCGCGTCGTGGCTCGGACTCCTGCTCGGCAAGCGCGACGTGATCGTGCTCCAACGCGACGCGCTCCGTCGCCTCGACCGCATCGACACCCTCGTCGTCGAAGGCGAGCTCTTCGTCGATCCGCCGGAGCCCGACGTCGACGCGTTGATCACGGCGGCCAAGCGCGCCGGCCTCGCGATCCACCGCAGCGGGCGCAAGGTCGCGAGCGGCGCCGAGGGCGTGCGCACGCTCCAGGGCACCGGCCGTGCGGTGATGTACGTCGGCTCGGACGACGCGGCCCTCGCCGCAGCAGACGTCGGGGTCGGGCTCGTCGTCGGGACCCAGGTCCCCTTCAGCGCGGATCTGCTCTGCTCCGAGGACGGCCTCCGCGACGCGCTCGTGATCGTCGACTCCACGCGCTACGCCCGCGCCGCCTCGCGGCAGGCCGTGCGCATGGCCGGCGTCGAGCTCGCGACCGGTGTGCTCGTCACGCTCGGCGGCGCGAACTCCCGCACGATCCGGCGCGTGATGCTCGCCGCGAGCGCCACGCAGGTGATCGCGATGGCCAACGGCATCCGCGTGGCCGAGCTCGTGGCGCGCCCACCCGCGCGCGGCTGGCGTCGGCCCGCGGTGAGGTTCCACTCGGAGAGCGCAGAGGCGGTGCTCGCGTCGCTCGAGACGCGCGCGCTCGGGCTCACCGACGAGGAGGTCGATCAGCGCCGCCCCCCGACGAAGCAGGCACGCTCGCGCGCACGACAGCTCGTCGAGCTCGTGGTGCAGGAGCTGGACAACCCGCTCACGCCGATCCTCGTCGGCGGCGCCGGCCTCTCCGCGCTCATGGGCGGCGTCACCGACGCGCTGATGGTCGGCAGCGTGCTCGGCGTGAACACCGCGCTCGGGGTCGCGCAGCGAACGCGCACCGAGCGCGATCTGCGCGCGCTCTTCGACGACGAGCAACGTCACGTGCGCGTGCGCCGCGGAGGCACGGTGCGCCGCGTGTCGTCGAACGACCTCGTCCCAGGCGACGTGGTCGAGCTCGACGTGGGCGAGGTGGCGCCGGCGGACGGTCGCCTGCTGGAAGCGCACGGGCTCGAGGTCGACGAAGCGTCGCTCACGGGTGAATCGCTGCCGGTGCGCAAGGACGTCGCGCCCGTGGGTCCCGAAGCCGACGTCGCCGATCGACGCTCGATGATCTTCGCCGAGACCGTCATCGCGGCGGGCTCCGCGGTCTTCGTGGTGACCGCGGCGGGCGACGACACCGAGGCGCAACGCGGCCTGCTCGACTCGGACGAAGCGCCCGCGGGCGGCGTCGAGGCGCGTCTGCACGACCTCACGTCGATCACCGCGCCGATCGCGGCCGCGGCAGGCGCGGCGGTGATCCTCTCGGGACTCGCGCGCAAGGACGGAACGCCGCAGCAGATCCTCCGCGGCGGCGTGAGCCTCGCGGTCGCTGCGGTGCCCGAGGGTCTGCCCTTGCTCGCGACGAGCGCGCAGCTCGCGTCCGCCAAGCGCCTGTCGAAGCGCGGCGCGATCGTCCGCAACCCACGGGCGATCGAGGCGCTCGGTCGCGTGGACACCTTGTGCGCCGACAAGACCGGCACGCTCACCGAGGGCAAGCTCCGCGTGCAGCTCGTGCACGACGGGCACCAGGAGGGCGCACCGGGCGAGCTCGCCGAGTCGCTCCGCAGCGCGCTCGCGGTCGCGCTCCGAGCGACGCCACCTCCGGCCGACGCGGCGCTCCCGCACCCGACCGACCAGGCGCTCGTCGAGGCGGGCCTGCGCGCGGGCATCGACGTCCACCCCGCGATGCGGGTGCGCGACGTCTTGCACTTCGAGCCGGCGCGCGGCTTCCACGCGCTGCGCGAAGAGTCGGGGCGCATCCACGTCAAGGGCGCGCCCGAGGTCGTCGTGGCGCGCTGCGATCGTTGGATCGAGGGCGGCGTCGACCGCGCGCTCGACGACGACGCGCGCGAGGCGCTGCACGCGATCGCGACCTCCATCGCCGACCGCGGCCTGCGTGTGCTCGCGATCGCGGACGGACACCTCGCGAGCGGCAAGCTCGACGACGCGTCGATCCGTGGCTGCCGTTTTCGTGGCTTCGTGGGCATCGCCGATCCGGTGCGCCCCACGGCGAAGAAGGCGCTCGACGATCTGCGGCGCGCGGGCGTGACGGCCTACATGATCACGGGCGACCACCCGCGGACCGCACGCGCCATCGCGCGCGAGCTGCAGCTCGACGGCGAGTCTCCGGAGGTGATCACGGGCGCGGAGCTCGACCGCACCTACGAAGAAGACCTCGGCGCGGTGCTCGATCGCGTTCGGGTGTTCGCGCGCGTCACGCCGAGCCAGAAGGTGCGCATCGTGCGCGCGTTGAAGTCGCGCGGGCGCGTGGTGGCGATGACGGGTGACGGCGCGAACGACGCGCAGGCGATCCGGCTCGCGGACGTGGGCATCGCGCTCGGACGAGGCGCGACCGGCGCGGCGCGACACGCCTCGGACCTCGTGGTGGCCGACGGCAAGGTCGAGAGCATCGTGGCCGCGGTGCTCGAAGGACGCGCGCTCTGGCGGAGCGTGCGCGAAGCTGTCTCGCTGCTCGTGGGCGGCAACCTCGGCGAGATCGGCTTCATGCTCGCGGGCGGCATGATCGGGAACCGCTCGCCGCTGAACCCGCGGCAGCTCCTGCTCGTGAACCTGTTGACCGACGCGCTGCCCGCGATGGCGGTCGCGCTGCGTCCACCGACCTCCGTCACCCCGGACGAGCTCCTGCGCGAAGGACCCGAGGCCTCGCTCGGCGAGGCGTTGGAGAAGCAGATCCTGGAGCGCGGCACGATCACCGCGGCGAGCGCGACCGCAGCGTGGGCGATGGCGCGGCTGACCGGCGATCGACGCGGGGCCGACACCGTGGGCTTGCTCGCGCTCGTCGGCGCGCAGCTCGGTCAGACCCTCGTGTCGGGCGGCCCGAGCCCGCTCGTGGTCGCGACCGGCGTCGGCAGCCTCGCCGCGCTCGTGGCGTTGATCCAAACGCCCACCACCAGCGTGCTCTTCGGCAGTCGCCCCTTGGGGCCGGTCGGGCTCGCCCAAGCGGCGGCGGCAGCCGGTGCCGCCAGCGCGATCGCCTACGCGCTGCCGAAGTGGCGCGAGCGCCGCAAGGCCGAAGGCGAGGTGATGCCGCCGCCCGCCGCGGAGGGTCCGATCGAACGCGCGCGCCGCGCGTTCACCAAGCTGCGCGACGACGCCATCGCGAACCGGAAGTCCGGGATGCGCACCACGACGTGAGCCGAAGGCCGTCGCTCCGACGGTGAACGCGAGCACGACCGACGATCGTCCGTCGGTCCGAGCACCGGGCGCCCGCGTTGACGCCACGGCGGGGAGAGGCGACCGTCTCGCTCGTGCTCGACATCCCTCGCCTCGATCGCATCCGCCTCGAAGCGCGCCCGCGTTGGCAGCGCGTGGTCGCGCGCGGCGTGCTCCTCCCGAACTACGAGCTCCTCCGGAAGGTGGAGATCGTCTTCGAAGGCTTCGAGAAGGTCCCGCGCGAGCCGGTGATCTTCGCGATGAACCACACGGATCGGTACAACTATTGGCCGTTTCAGTACCACCTGTGGCGACACGAATCGCGTTTCACCGCGACGTGGGTCAAGGGCAAGTACTACGAGAACCCGATCGTCGGTAAGTTCATGGAGATGACGAACAATCTCCCGACGGTGTCGCGGGGATACATCATCACCAAGGATCTACTCGCGAATCTCGGGCGGCGCCCCACCGACGACGAGTACGGAGCGCTCCGTCACCACGTGGACGCGATCGCGACCGGTGAGCCGGCCGACGAGAGCGCCCTCCCCGTCCCTCGCGCGTTCCTCACCACCCCGCGCGACATCCTCGGGCGCGTGTTCGATCCCACCCGGGAGACCTGGGGCGAGGCCATCGTCGCGACCTTCTCGCGCATGATGCAGCGCTTCCTCCAGCTCCACGAGGAAGCCTTCGACATCGGGCTCGACTTGCTGGTCTTTCCGCAGGGCACCCGCAGCATCCGCCTCTCGCGCGGGCACATCGGCATGTCGCAGGTCGCTTTGCGCTACGGGAAGACCGTCGTTCCCGTCGGCTGCAGCGGCTCCGACCGCGTGTACCCGACGAGCAGCCCCTTCGCGAAGCCGGGCCGCATCGTCTACCGCTTCGGCGAACCGCTCACGCACGACGACGCGGCGGCCTGGCACGTGCCCGAGCCGTTCACGCCCTTCGACGCGAAGAGCGAGAAGAAGCACCGCGCGCTCTTCCAGAGCCACGTGGACGAGGTGATGCGCCGCATCGACGGCTTGGTCGACGAACCCTACCGCTTCGCCCCGGATGCGGAGAGCGACGGGGTGAAGGGCAGCCACCGCTTCGTGTAGCGGGTCGGAGCGGGTCGTCGCCGACCACGTCCGCAACCACGTCCACGTCCACGTCCACGTCCACGTCCACGTCCGCGACCACGTCGACTTCGACGTCGACGTCTCGTCGCTCAGATCATCACGAGGTCGTCCTCGTCGAGCTCGTCCACGTCAGCCGACTCGAGCGACAAACGTTGATCCAGCAGGCGCTCGTCGCCGAGACTCTCCACGTACTCGCGGATCGCGTCGATCGCTCCGACCAGCTTTCGGAAGACCTCGCCCTCGAGAAAGAGCACCGTCGACGCGGTGCCCGCGCTCACCGTCGCAGTCGTGGGCTCGTCGTTGAGCAGGCTGATCTCGCCGAAGATGTCGCCGGGCTTGAGCGTCGCGAGCAGCACCTTCTGGTCGCCGTCTTTCTTCCAAACGTCGGCCTCGCCCGAGAGCAGCAGGTACAAGCCGCGCCCCGGCTCGCCCTCGCGGATGATCGTGGTCCCCGGCGCGACGTCGACCGCCTTGAAGCGACGCAGGAGATCGACCCGCTGCGCGCGCTCGAGCGGCCGGAAGAACGGGGAGGTCGCGAGCACGTTTTGGATCAGGCGCTCGCGCGTGAACTTGTCGAGCGCGACCGCGATCGTCGCGACCTCGCTCGACGCCGCCGCGAGGGCCTCGCGGTCGAACTCGAAGAGATCGCAGTCGCTCTGCGCGATCACGCTCGCGGTTCGTGGCTGCGCGCTGACGAGCGCCATCTCGCCGAAGATCGCGCCGTCGTGCAGCTTCGCGAGCTCGTGGGGCGTGCCCTTCTCGTCGGTTCGCACCACTCGGACGGTGCCGCGCGCGAGCACGAAGAAGCTCGTTCCCTCCGCGCCCTGCGCGAGCACCGTGTCACCCGGCCGCGTGCGCACGAGCTTGAGCGCCGAGAGCACCCGCGCGAACGCCTCCACCGGCAGCTCGGAGAAGAGCGGAATCGGCGAGAGCTTGTCGGGGTACGCGGCGATGCGCTCCAACGAGACCGCGATCTTCGCGGCCGCGGGCAGGAGCTGCTCGGGCGGCGGCGGGGTGTCGAGGCGCAGGTCGGGCGGCAGCGAGTACGATGCGTCGGCGAGCGAGAGCCGCGCGGCGCGCCCGAGCTTCTCGCTGTCTTTGCCGTAGAGCTTCGCGAAGCTCGCGAGCAGCTTGCCGAGCTCGGGCTCGAGCGCCTCCAGGATCTTCAGCGCGATCAGCGCGACGAGCGGGTGCCCGGCGTTGGCGGCGTGGCGCGCGAGCGTCGTGTAGACGAACGCCGCGCCTTGGACCTCGCCCATCGCGAGCAACGTGTCGCCGACGCGCAGCCGCGCTTCGAGGTCGTTGGGCTGGAGCTGCACGAGGAGCGCGTACGCGTGGAGCGCGTGGAGGTGCTCTCCGGAGAAGAGCTTCTGATCGGCGTGCGCGCGGAGCTCGAGGACGGTCTGCATCGGCGCGGAGACTATCAGGTCGGGCCCGGTCGACGCGCCCCTGGCGATCCGCTCCGTCGTCCGTGCTCGGCCGTCCGTGCTCGGCCGTACGTGCTCGGCCGTACGTGCTCGGCCGTACGTGCTCGGCCGTACGTGCTCGGCCCTCCGTGCTCGGTGCGATCAGATCGGGACCGACTGACAGCCGAACTGCACGTCGACGCTTCGCTCGACCCCCGCCGCGGGCTGGACGCGCTCGCACGACGCCGGACACAGCACCACGCGCGTCGGCGCGCCTTCGTCGTCGTAGTGCCAGCCGCCGCGCGTCGCGTCGCACGCGTCCGGTCCCGCCACGCGGCCGACGCCCGTGCTCGTGTCGTCCTCGCGCACGAACACGTTGATGCGCGTCGGGTCGAAGAACACGCCCTCGGGCGGCGGCGGGATCTCGATCGCGCAGTCCACCCGCGACGAACGATCGACCGCGGTCGCGACCGCGTCGAAGAAAGGTCCCCACGCAGCGGAGCCGTCGCAGATCTGCGCGCGCACACCGCCCGTGCGCGTCACGAGCGTCGTGTAGTTCGGTCCCGCCGACGCGGGCATCGAGCCGTCCGAGAACTCGCAGCGTGTGCTCGGATCGACCTCGGAGCCCCAGCCGTAGATCGCGCTGAGCAGATAGTCGTCGAAGAGCCCGCCCCACGACGCGTCGAGGATGCCGGGCGGGAGCTCATTGCTGTTGAAGGGGTTGCGTCCGCCCGGGAAACGCTCGAACGAGTCGGGCGCGAGGCGCGAGTCGTCGTCCGACACGAACACCAACGTCTTGCTCGCCTCCGCGCGCAGCAGATCGCGCCACGGCGGGCTGCCGCGCTCTTGTCCTTCGGCGTAGCCCGGGGTCTGGCCGAGGGTGCCGAGGAACTGCTCGAAGGGCTGCGTGCTGCGGACGTCGACGGAGCGGTGGAAGAAGCGCTCGCCGTCGCCGCACGAGCCATCGCCGGCGAGCGGAGGTGGGATACACACGCGGTAGCGACGGCTGCCTCCGAGCGTGGTCTCCCCGACCCCGCGGAGGCTCAGCATGATCACGCGGTAGTCGAGGTCGCGCGAGGCCACGAGCGTCGCGAAGTCGTTCAGGCCGTCCTGCACCTCTTCGATCGCGGGCGCCATGCTCGACGAGTTGTCGATCATCCAGACGATGTCGACCGGCAGCCGCTCGACGCGGGCCGTCGCAGACGCCGCCGCGCAGGCCGCGTCCGGATCGAGTCGCGCATCGACCGGCGGGAGCGTCGCGTCCCGCGGCCCCACGTCGACCGGCTCGCTCGCGTCCGACGGCGCGTCGAGGGAGCCGTCGAAGCCCGCGTCTCGGGCGGGCGGACGATCGTCGTCGCCGCACGCTCCCGACGAGGACGCGAGCAGGACCCACACCAAGCAAGCAGCGAAACGCACGCTCCGTTGTATCACCCACCCGACGGGTCGTCCCGTGGCGACCGGGTGACACCCGACGTCGCGATCCACGAATGTCGGTCGGACGGCGCGTCCGCGATAACGTGTCGCCCGTGCGGAAGCTGTCGCCGGCCTACGTCGATCCGAAGATGCCCGACGCTTGGGAGCGCCTCGTCGTCGTCGCGACGCTCGTCTCGGTGCTGATCCTCCTCTACTGGGAGATCTTCGACCTGACGCCCGCGATGGACGCGACGCTCACCGCGATCGACGTGGGCCTCTGCACCCTCTTCGTGATCGACTTCGCGATCCGCTTCCAACGCGCGAAGGGCTTCCGCGGACGCTTCTTTCGGCGCCATTGGGTCGACCTCGTCGGCGCGGTGCCCTTCGTCGGTCCGCTGCGCGCGGCGCGCTTCATCCGCGTCCTACGCATCATCCGTTTGGTCGCGCTCGTGCGACGGATGATTCGACGCTACGACCTGCCGCTCCTCCCTACCGCGACCTTCGCGTACACCTTCCTCGTCGCCGCCGGCGTGTGGCTCGGTGCGGCCGCGATCTTCTTCGAGCTCGAGCACGGCAAGAACGAGAACGTGCGCGACTTCGCGGACGCACTTTGGTGGAGCATGACCACCCTCTCCACCGTCGGGTACGGCGACCTCTACCCCATCACGCCGGGCGGTCGCGTCATCGCGGTGATCACGATGGTCGTCGGGGTCGGCGTGCTCGGCACCCTCGCCGCCACCATCGCGACCGCCTTCCTCGAGGTCCGTGAGCGCGGCCTCTTCGGTTTCGGGAGACTCCGCATGCGCAACCACTTGCTCCTCCTCGGCTGGAACGATCGCAGCGCGCTCGTGGTCGACGAGCTCAAGCGCGACCCTCGCCACGCGGGCCGCGCGATCGTCGTGCTCGCCGATCTCGAGCGCGCGCCGCTCGAAGGCATCGACTTCGTGCGCGGCATCCCCTCGCGCGCCGACGATCAGGCACGCGGCAACGCATCGCTCGCGGCCAGCGCGCTCGTCTTCGCGCGCGACCCACGCGACGCACGCTCCGATCACGAGACGGCGCTGACCGCGCTCGCGTTCCGTCGCGCGAACCCGAAAGCGATCCTCGCGGCCGAGCTGGTCGATCACGACAACCGCGAGCACCTCGACGCGGCCGACTGCGACGCGATCATCGACGGCGGCATGCTCACGGCCGAGATCCTGGTGCGCGCGGTGCGCGACGCGACCGTGGTGCGCCTGCTCGAGCACCTGGTGCGCGACGACGACGACCAGAACGGTCTGCGTCGCGAGCCCGCAGGCGAGTTCGTGGGCAAGACGTGGGACGCCGCCGCGCGCGCGCTGCTCGATCGAGGCCTCACCGGACTCGCGATCGTGCGTGGTCAGGAGCTCGTCCTCGGCCCCGAGCGAGGCTTCGTGCTCGAAGCGGGCGACGAAGTCTACGTGCTCGGCCGCGGCTGAACGTGGGCGACCGGCGCGCAACGCAAGCGCTCCGCGGCTGGACGAACGCGTGCTCGCGTCGCGCACTGGACGTCCGAACGACGCTGCGCCCGCGCGACGTCGAACGACGCGACCGCGCCGCGGCGCGTGCTTCAGATCAACGTCGCCACCAGCTCGGCCAGCTCGCGCGCGCTCGTCTCGAGCGGCACGTGAACCCACCGCCGCGTGCCCGGGAGCTCCGCGAGCGCCTTGCGTTGGCCCGGGGTCGCACCCCACACGACGGTCGTCGCCTGCGTCCCGAGCAGGACCTCCGCGGCTTCGTGGAGGTCGAGCCCCGCCGCCTGCGCGTCGAGCACCACCAGCACCTGCTCGTCCGCCCGCGCGAGCACCCGCGGATCCCGCGCCGGCAACACCCGCGCGCGCCCGTGAAGCCGGAGCCCGAGGCTCTGCAGCGCGCCGAGATCCCAGCTCGCCAGCCACACCTCGGGCCCCTGCCGCGTCGGCGCGATGCGCGCTGTCACGCGCCGCGAAGGAGGCGGCGGCGAGTCGAACGCGCGCGGCGGGTCGGAACGCGACACCCCGAGAGGATACCGGGAACGAATCGAGACGGGAAAGCAGACGAAGGCCCTGACGCGGCAAAGGAGCTCGTACGTGCGGGCTGGCCCCCTGCGGCCAGGGGCGAAGCCCCGAAGAGCAGCGCGCAGAGAGGCCAAAGCGAAGCGGCGGCCTCACGCGCCAGAGGGGTGCGCGGAAACGTCCCTGCCTCGTGAGCGAAGGCCGAAGGCCGAAGCGAACGAAAACCGTGACATTTCGGGACCATCCCTTGACGTGAGCCACGGGACCGTCACACAACCCGAGGGCGATGGATGGCTCGACCGAAGACCGCCCGAGCGTGGCGCCGACGCCGGCTTCTTCGACTGGCCTCGAGAGCCCCGAGCTCTTCCTGAACCGCGAGCTGAGCTGGCTCGAGTTCAACCAACGCGTGCTCGACGAAGCGCGCGACCCGACCGTTCCACTCCTCGAGCGGCTCAAGTTCCTCACCATCGTCCAGTCGAACCTCGACGAGTTCTTCATGGTCCGCGTGGCGGGCCTCGTGGAGCAGAAGCGCGAGGGCATCTCCGACGTTCAGCCGGACGGGATGACGCCACGCGAGCAGCTCGCGGCCATCTCCAAGCGCGTCGAGCGCATGATCGACGAGATGTCCGAGACCTTCCTCGGGCAGCTCCTGCCGCTGCTCGAGCGCGAGGGCGTCGTCCTGCGCGAGCCCGGTCAGCTCTCGGCCGACGAACAAGAGCGCCTGCGCATCTACTTCCAAGAGCAGGTCTATCCGATCCTCACGCCGCTCGCGCTCGATCCCGGCCATCCCTTCCCGCACGTCCCGAACAAGCGCCTTCACCTCATCGTGATGCTCGCGGGCGAAGAGGAAGGGCAGCCCGCGTTCGCGGTCGTCCAGGTCCCCGCGGTCTTGCCGCGTCTGCTCCCGGTGAAGGGCGACGGCGCGCTGGAAACCTACGTGTTGCTCGACGACGTCATCGCCGAGTACGCGGGCGAGCTCTTCCGCGGCTTCACGCGCCGCGGCGCGTGGGCGTTCCGCGTGATCCGGAACCACGACCTCTCGATCGACGAAGAAGAAGCGGAGGACCTGCTCGAGGTCATCCGCGAGGAGGTCCGCCGTCGCGACCGCGGCAACGCCGTCGCGCTCGAAGTGAGCGCCTCGTGCCCGCCCGAAGCGGTCGAGGTGCTCCAGGGCGCGCTCCACGTCGACTCGCAGTTCCTCTTCGCGGTCGACGCTCCCCTCGCGCTGCCCGACCTCGGCAACGTCGGCCAATCGCTCAAGCACCGCGCGGACCTGCAAGACGTGCCCTTCGTGCCCGCGCAGTCGCCGCGTTTCCACGGCGCCGAAGATCTCTTCCAAGTGATCCGCGAGGGTGACGTGCTGCTGCACCACCCCTACGAAGCGTTCGATCCGGTCGTGGATCTCCTGGAGACCGCGGCCACCGATCCGGACGTGCTCGCGATCAAACAGACGCTCTACCGCACGAGCGGCGACAGCCCCATCGTCAAAGCGCTCATCCGCGCCGCCGAGAACGGCAAACAGGTCGCGGCGCTCGTCGAGATCAAAGCCCGCTTCGACGAAGAGAACAACATCCATTGGGCGCGGAGGCTCGAAGAGTCGGGCGTCCACGTGGTGTACGGCCTCGTCGGCCTCAAGACGCACTGCAAGGTCTGTCTCGTCGTGCGACGCGAGAGCGGCCAGCTCCGACGTTACGTCCACCTCGGCACCGGCAACTACAACCCGAAGACCGCGAAGCTCTACACGGATCTCTCGCTCTTCACGTGCCGCGAGGACTTCGGGCACGACGCGACCGCGCTCTTCAACTTGCTCACGAGCTGCACCGCGCCGCCGGAGTGGCGCTCGCTGGTCGCGGCGCCGCTCGGCCTGCACGAGACCACCCTCGGGATGATCGAGCGCGAGGCCGCCTACGCACGCGCGGGCAAGCCGGCGCGGATCATCGCGAAGATGAACTCGCTCCAGGATCCGGACGTGATCCAAGCGCTCTACCGCGCGTCTCAGGCCGGCGTTCAAATCGATCTGATCGTGCGCGGCATCTGCTGTCTGCGGCCGGGTCTTCCCGGCATCAGCGACAACATCCGCGTGCGCTCGATCGTGGATCGTTTCCTCGAGCACCACCGCATCTACTACTTCGAGGCCGGCGGGCGTCGTTTGGTCTTCGCGTCCAGCGCCGACTGGATGCCGCGCAACTTCCAGCGTCGCGTCGAGATCATGTTCCCGCTCGAAGACGAGGCGGTGCGCAAGCGCGTGATCGGCGAGGTGCTCCAGACCGCGCTCGACGACAACGTCAAAGCCCGCGTGCTCCGCGCGAACGGCACCTGGGAGCGCGTCCCGACGCCCGACGACGAAGCGGAGCAGCTCCGCAGCCAGAGCCGCTTCCTGCGCCTCGCGAGCCTCGCGCAATCCGAGGCCGACGCCCGCGCGCGCGCCGAGCGCCCCTTCATCGTGCGCCCGGTGCGCCACCGCCCGACGAAGGCGTCCAAGGTGCCGCCGACGAACCCGCCCGACCCGCCGCCCCCGGACCCGAAGTCCGGAACCTGACGCCCGCGTCGACCCGAGAGCCGTGCGCCAGCTCCGTCACGGTCCCGCCGTCGTCTCGGTCACGGTGTCTCGGTCGCCGACTCGGTCTCGGTCTCGGTCGCCGACTCGGTCTCCGTCTCCGACTCGGTCTCCGTCTCGGACTCGGACTCCGTCGCCGTCTCCGACTCGGTCTCCGTCTCGGACTCGGACTCCGTCGCCGTCGCCGTCTCCGGCTCGCCGTCCCCACGCACCCACGGCATGACCCGCTCGCGCACCACCTCGCGCGCGTACCGTGACGCCGCTTGCCGCGCGCCGCTCAAGAAGAAGTACACCGCGCGCTCCGTGGCGTTCGCGCGCAAGTACGTGCTCGACGGATCGTCGGGTCCGAACGGGTTGGTCCGCAGCGCGTCGCCGCGCCCGTAGAGCACCGCGGTGCCCACGCTCAAGTCGTAGCGCTCGCTGCGGTAGCCCACGCTGAAGCTCGCGCCGTAGCGGTTCACCTGCGGGTGCGCGAACACGTTCGTCTCCTCCGGAACGTCCGGCGCGGCCGAACGATCCGTGAACACGCCGAAGCGCAGCGGCACGCGCTCCGCCGCCACGCCCTCGAAGCCGAGCGACACGTTCACGTTCGCTCGGCGTCGCCACGACTGCACCACGTAGTCCCCCGGCTGGGGCACCGCGCCCGTGATCGGATCCGGCTCCGGCGAACCGAACGTGCGCGCGCGCTTCGTGCGCCCGTAAGCCGACACGTCGAACGCGACCGTGATCGCGTCGCTCGGCGCCCACGACGCGCCCACGCGCAGCTCCCACGGGATCGGCTGCGCGGCGGAGAGCCCACGTGCCTCCGTCAGCGAGTACGTCGCGTACGGCGGCTCCGCGAGCAGGTCCGCGAAGCTCCGCCGATCGCGGATCGACGCGGTGTCGGTGAGCTCGATCCCCGGCGGCTGGAACATCAAACCCACGCGCCAGGCCGCGGTCGGCATCCAGAGCGCGCCGATCCGCACGAGCGCGTGCCGCGTGGTCAGCTTCGCGAGCGTGTCGCGCACCGAAAGCGTGTCGTTTCGGAACACGCCGAGCTCCGGATCGAAGCGAAGGTCCGTGACGATGGTGGAGTCCTCCGAGTGCCGCAGGCGCGTGGTCACGAGGAAGGCGCTCAGGCCGATCGCGAGGTCGTCGCGCAGGCGCAGACCGATCGAAGGACCGAAGAACGTCACGCGTCGCTCGTGCTCGACCAACAAGGTCTCGCTCACGCCCGTCGCGTCGTCGCGCGCCGTCACGTCCCAGCGCAGACGCACTTGCGTCGGCGTCACGGTGCTGAACGCGAACGCGTGGGGTCGTCGGCCGTACGCGTCGCGGCGTCCGAAGCGCTTCACGGTGCTCGCGAAGATGGGGATCCCAGGCCGACTCGTCGCGCGCAGATCGCGGGTGCCGATCGGTGAGCCGTAGCCGTCCTCCACCACGCGCCGATCGAACGCGTTGATCGAGAGGTTCGCGGCGAGCGCGTCCGCCGGCACGAGCACGAGCCCCGCCGGGTTGTAGTAGACGGCCGAAGGTTCGTCCGCGACGCCGGTGGACGCGCCGCCCATGCCGAGCGCGCGCTCGCCGACGAGGAAGGTCTGATCGTGCGTCTCGTCCGCGCGCGCGACGCCCGGGAGGGAGAGCGAGATCGACGCCACCACGAGCGTCGCCCACGCGACGCCTCGCGACACGACCCGCGGGCCGAAGGGCTCGACGAGAGGTCGGAGTCCGGGCACGAGTCGGGGCACGAGTCGGAGCACGGAGCGACGCGCGTTCATCGTGCGTTTGGTACCGCGCGCGACGCGCGAAAGCCACGGCGTCTCCGCGGTCGGGCCGAGCTCGAGCACGCACCACGAAAGCCACGCGCCTCGCGAACCTTCGCGCGGGCCAGGTGTCCCTCCCGGTCGGATCGATGGTAAAGCGCCACGTCCCCATGAGCCGCCGTACCCGACGTGAGCGCCGACTCTTCGCCGAACGTCGGGCCCCCCGCGAGCTCGAAGCGCCGTCCGCGATCACCGAGGGCCCCGCGAGCGCGTGGGCCTCGCGCGCCGCCGACACCGACGACGACGCCTCGTGGATCGACCTGCTGCACGCGACCCCGCGGATCCCGATCGAGACGGAGCTCTTGCGGCGCGCCCTCCGCTTCGCGTTCGAGTCCGGTGACGCGGGTGGCTTGCTCGGCCTCGCGCTCGAGCGCGCGCCGCTCTCACCGTCCACCTGGGAGCTCGAGACCTTCGAGCCCGGCTTGTTCCTCGGCGAGCTCGTCGACGAGTGCTTCACCATCCACGTCGCGGGCCGAAAACACCGCCCGAGTCGCAGCTTCGTGCTCCGCGTGCTCGGCGCGCCCCCGGCGGAGCTCGCGGACGTGCGACTTCGCGTCGCCATCCAAGAAGAGCTCGCGAGCTCGCCGCCGCTGCGCCATGCGCTCGAGCGCGCCTACGAGTCGCTCGAGCGCCTGCGCGCGCTGCTCGACGAGACCTCGAACTTCCGCGAAGAGACGATCCGCCGAAAGGTCGAGGTCCTCGAGGCGATCCGCGGCTTCGTCGGCGCGGCGGACGAGCTCGCGCCCGCGCGCTCGGCCCTGCGTCGCGTGCACGTCGCCGCGCGTCGGCTC
>CALJLK010000292.1 GCA_937982655.1 uncultured Sandaracinus sp. | reverse complement strand
AGGGGCTCGGCGAGGACAAACGAAAGAGCCCGCTCGACGCGGTGCTCAAGAAGCTGCGCCCGCGCTGGTTCGTGGTGCGCGACGCGCGCGGCGACGCGCCGACGTTGCTGAACCCGCGCTGGGCGATGAGCTACCTGCGTGGACCGATGACGAGCGTGGAGATCAAGCGGGCGCGCGAGGCGAGCGCGACACCTCCGCCGAGCGCCACCCGCGAGCGGAGCGTCGTCCCCGCGCCGGAATCCGGCCCGCAGGACATCGCTTCGTGAGCCCGCACCTCGTCCCCGGCAGAGCGGAGCAGAACGCTTCACCATTCTTGCCGTGCGCCGGAATCTTTGATGAACAGGACCCTCCGTCGTGGACGGCGACGTGAGACCCCCGTCAGTCCGAGCCCACCAGCGGCTTCCTCCACGTCGTCCACTCGTCCATCCGACGCAGCCCACGCTTCTCGTAGAAGCGGTGCGCGAGCTCGTTCCAATCGAGCGCGGTCAGCTCGAAGCGGCCGTAGCCTCGCGCCTCCGCGAGCGCCAGCAGATCCGAAAAGAGCGCCTCGCCCGCGCCCTTCCCTCGCGCGGCGGGCGTCACGTAGAAGTCTTCGAGCCAGAGGCCCGGGCGCCCGAGCCAGGTCGAGTAGGTCGGGAAGAAGAGCGCGAAGCCGACCGGCAGGTCGTCGAGCTCCACGATGCGCGCTTCGAAGGGCGGGCGCTCCGACGCGAGCTGCGCGTGCAGCACCGCCGGCGTCGTCACGACCGCGTCTGGCTCGCGCTCGTACACCGCGAGCTCGACGATGAAGCGGTGGATCGTGGCCGCGTCTTCGGGCCCGGCTTCGCGCACCACGATCGACATCGGATGTTCCGAATCAGGCCGCGGCGAGCGCGTCGACCAGCCGGTCGAGGTCGGCCTTCGAGTGCTTCTCCGTCACCGCGACGAGGAAGTCGTGGTCCCACTCCGCGCGGAACGCGCCGAGGTCGAGGCCGCCGAGGATGTCCTGCGCGCCGAGCGCCGCGAGCAGCGGCGCGGCCTTGCCGGCCTTGCGGCGGAGGACGACCTCGTTGAAGGTCGTGCCCGCGTAGGGGAGCTCGAAGCCCGGCAGCTCGCGCACGCGCGCCTTCAGGTACTCCGCGTTCGCGAGGCAGTGCTCGCCCGCCTCCACGAAGCCACGCCGTCCGAGCATCGCCACGCGGATCGAGAACGCGAGCGCGATGAGCCCGTGGTTGGTGCAGATGTTCGACGTCGCCTTCTCGCGGCGGATGTGCTGCTCGCGCGTGGAGAGCGTGAGCACGAAGCCGCGACGCCCGCTCTGGTCGACGGTCTGACCGACCAAACGACCCGGCATCTGGCGCACGAACTCTTCCTTGCACGCGAAGAGCCCCACGCCCGGACCACCGAGCTGCGGCGGCACCGCGAGCGCTTGGCCCTCGCCGACGCAGATGTCGGCTCCGAGGGTGCCGGGCGCTTCCAACAGACTGAGCGCGTAAGGCTCGGTCGTGACCGTCACCACGAGCGCGCCCTTGGCGTGCGCGCGCTTGGCGATCTCCGCGACGTCCTCCACGCAGCCGAGGAAGTTCGGGTAGCCGACGATCACGCACGCCGCGCCCTCGAGCTTCGCGTCGAGCTCCGCGAGATCCGTGGTTCCGTCCGCGCCGAGACCGACCTCCGACAGATCCGGATTCCCGTCGTCTTGGCCGTTCAGGAACGTGCGCACCGTCTCGAGGTGGTGCGGGTGGTTTCCGAGGCTGACGAGCACCTTGGTCCGCTTCGTCACGCGCCGCGCCATGATCACGGCTTCGGCCGCGCCGCTCGCCGCGCAATACATCGACGCGTTCGCGACCTCTTGGCCGAAGAGCTGACAGACCAGCGTCTGGAACTCGAAGATCGCCTGCAGAGTTCCCTGCGAGACCTCCGCCTGATAGGGCGTGTACGCGGTGTAGAACTCGCTGCGAAGGAGCAATTGATCCATCGCGGGCGGGACGTGGTGGTCGTACATGCCGCCGCCGAGGAACGAGAGCGCGTTCGCGGCGTGGTTCTTCGCCGAAAGCGCCTCGAGGTGCGCCATGAGCTGCGGCTCCGGGAGCGCGGGCTCGAGCGGCATCGGCTTGGCGCGCAGCGCTTCGGGGATGGGCGCGAAGAGCTCGGCGACGCTGGAGACGCCGATGCGCTCGAGCATCGACCGGACTTCGTCTTCGGTGTGGGGCAGGTAACGCATGGGAATCCCCGGAGGCTGGGCGCGGTGGCGCGGACGGGACAGCGGACGACGTGCGCGGACTCTCGGGGCAGAAGTGGGCTCTCGCCGATTGCCAGGAGCGACTCACGCGACCGCGCACCGGACCGAATGCGCAGTCGATTCCAACACTTGCCACACCATCGTGCGGCGGACGAGGGCTCGGCCGACCGCTCGGCGGCTCAGTCGAGCGTGCCGAGGAACGCCTCGTAGGCGGCGGCGTCCATCAGATCCTGGAGCTCGGTCGCGTTCGAGAGGCGCACGACGATCATCCAGGCCTTGTCGTACGGCGACTCGTTGACGAGCTCGGGGGCGTCCTCGAGCGCGCCGTTGACCTCCACGACCTCGCCGCTGATCGGCGAGAAGAGCTCGCTGACCGTCTTCACGCTCTCGATGTCGCCGAACTTGCCGTGCGCTTCGACGGTGTCGCCCACCGCCGGCAGCTCCACCAGCGTGACGTCGCCGAGCTGCTCGACCGCGTACGCGGTGACGCCGATGCGCACGAGGTCACCCTCGACGCGCGCCCACTCGTGGTCCTTCGTGTAACGGAGATCGGTCGGGTACTGAGCCATGTCGAATCTCGCTCTTTCGCTGAATGTCCCACTCTCGGGGGAGCTACAGTCGTCGTTTCTCGGGAGAGAGATCGCGCCGACGCGTCCCTCTCGTAGTCTCGAGCCTTCGCGCGTTCACGCCTTCGGGCGCTTGTAGAACGGCGTCTTCGCGACCTCGGCCGCGATGATCTTTCCGCGAATCTCCACCCCGATCGGCGTGCCCACCTTCGCGAGCTCGGTCGGCACGTAGCCGAGGCCCACGTTCAGGCCGGTGGTCGGCGACGGCGAACCGCTCGTCACCTCGCCGAGGCGCTCGCCCGGCGTCCGGCCCGGCGTGCCCTCGACCGCCACGATCGGGTAGCCGTGGCGCGCGATGCCGCGGCCGGTGGTGACGATACCGACGAGCTTGCGCGTCAGTCCCTTCGCCTGGATCGCGAGCAAGGCGTCGCGCCCCACGAAGTCGCCGTGGTCGAGCTTCACCACCCAACCGAGCCCCGCCTCCAGCGGGTTCGTCGTCTCGTCGATCTCGTTGCCGTAGAGCGAGAGCCGCGCCTCGAGGCGCAGCGTGTCGCGGCAACCGAGCCCGGCCGGCGCGAGGCCGTGCTTCTCGCCGGCCTTCGTGAGCGCAGTCCAGAGCGCGGGCGCGTCGTCCCACGCGCAGAAGAGCTCGAAGCCGTCCTCGCCCGTGTAGCCGGTGCGCGCGGCGAGCACCTTCACGCCGCCGATCGTGGCCTCGCCGAGCGCGAAGCTCGCGAGCTCCCCGAGCGAAGGCGCTCCCGCGTCGCGGACCACGTCCACCGCGCGCGGCCCTTGGATCGCGAGCAGCGCCGTCTCGTCGCTCGCGTCGCGGTAGGAGAGATCCTTGCCCGCGGCGTGCTTGCCGAAGTGAGCCGCGATCTTGTCGCGGTTGCTCGCGTTGCAGACCACGAGGATCTTCGACTCGCCGCGGCGGTAGATGATGAGGTCGTCGAGGATCGTGCCCTGCGCGTTGCAGCAGACGGTGTACGCCGCGCGGCCGACCGGCAGCGTCGAGATCGCGTTCGTGACGAGCGAGTCCACGAGCGCGACCGCGCCCGGACCTTCGAGCTCGAGCTCGCCCATGTGCGAGACGTCGAAGAGCCCGCAGCGCTCGCGCACCGCTTGATGCTCTTTGACGAGCCCCTCGTACTGCACGGGCATCGACCAGCCGGCGAAGGGCACGAGGCGCGCGCCGAGCGACTCGTGGATCGCGTGGAGGGACGTGTGCTTCAAGGGCGTGGCGGCGTCGCTCGGGTCGCTCGGTTGGCTCACGGCGGCGGACGATACTGGCGGGCCCCCGCACTGTCGAGGCGTCCCGTCCAAGCCACTGCGAGAAGAACGACCGCCCAACGAGACGTCCACAGGTTCGAACGTCGAAGAGCGCTCCGGCGCACGCTCGGCCAGGTCACGGCGGTCGCGTTCGGACCGATCCCTTCGAGCGAACCGGCGCCGCGGCGCACCGAGGAGGGGGCCCGATGCAAGACGCCCTGATCCTTCGCCTCCACGGAGAGCCTCTCCGGGAATACCTCGTCACCGACCAGCCGCTCCTCGTGGGGCGTGGCGCCGACTGCGACGTAGTGGTGCACGACCCGTCGGTGCCGGACGCGCTCTGTCGGATCGTGCGCTGGCGAGGCGCCCCCGCGGTCGACTTCCTGGATCACACCAAGCCCGTTCCGCTGCCGCTCGGGGAGCCGCTCGGGCTCGGTCGGCACCACTCGCTGGTGCGGGTGCGCAGCGAGCTCCCGCCGCTGCCGGCGAAGGGGAAGACCGAGCCGCTGACCCACACGAGCCTCGAGATCCCGCTCGCGCTCTTGATCGGCAATGGTCTCGAGGCGCGCCGCGTGCCGCTCGACGGTCGCACCCTCAGTCTCGGCAGCGGCGCGGATGTCGACGTGGTGATCGCGGATCGTTTCGTGAGTCACCGCCACTGCCGCCTCGAGCCCGTGCGCGGTGGGGTCGTCCTGCGCGACGTCGGCTCGCGCAACGGCACGTGGGTGCAAGGTCAACGCGTGAGCGCGGTGGAGCTCGGCCCGGGCGGCGCGTTTCGCATCGGCCGCACGGACCTTCGCCTCGTGCCGCGCGGTCTGATCGGCGACGCACGCGAGACGCTGGTCGCCGCTTCGCCCTCGATGCTGAAGGTGCTCGCGGAGGTCGAGCAGGTCGCGCGGCTCTCGCTGCCGGTCGTGATCTACGGCGAGAGCGGCGCCGGCAAAGAAGGCATCGCGCGCGCGATCCACGCACGCAGCGTTCGACGCGAGCGTCCCTTCGTCGCGCTCAACGCGGGCGGCCTTCCCGCCGGCACGGTCGAGAGCGAGCTCTTCGGCCACGAGAAAGGCGCCTTCACGGGCGCGAGCGCGATGCACCGCGGCCTCTTCGAGCAGGCCGAAGGAGGCACCCTCTTTCTCGACGAGATCGGCGAGCTTCCCCTCGAGCTCCAAGCGCGGTTGCTGCGGGTGCTCGAGACTTGGGAGGTGCGGCGACTCGGCTCGGAGAGCGCGCGACGCGTGGACGTGCGCCTCGTCTGTGCGACGCACCGCGACCTGCGCGCGATGGTCGCGGAGGGTCGCTTTCGGCAAGACCTCTACTACCGCATCCATCAGCTCCCGATCGCGCTGCCGCCGCTTCGCTGTCGCCCCGAGGACGTCGAGCCGCTCGCGCGCCACTTCCTCACGTCGCACGAGGGCGAGCTCGGTCCCCGCGAGCTCTCGCGGGAAGCGGTCGCGGTGCTGGTCGCGCAGAAGTGGCCCGGCAACGTGCGCGAGCTCCGCAACGTGGTGGTCGCGGCCGCCGCGCGTTGCATGGGGCGCGTGATCACGGACGACGACGTGCTCGACGCGCTGCGACGCTCGGGCGTCGACAAGCCGGAGGTCCCGCTCGACGAAGTCGTCGAAGCGGTGCGCGCCCACTACGGCAACGTCGCGGCGGCCGCGCGCGCCCTCGGCATGCCGCGCAGCACGGTGCGCGATCGAGTGCGGCGTTGGGAGGAGGGCATCGCATAGCGCAGGTGCGCGGGTTCGTGTGGAACGCGCGTTCGTTCGCGCCGACCCATGCGGGGCCATCGATCACGTTCGTTCGCGCTGGCCACGACGACGCGGGCCATCGACCACGTTGGTTCGCGCGGACCCACCACAGCGTGGGTCGTCGATCGTGTTCGTTCGCGCCTCACCAACGGCGGCGGAGCTCGCGGACCGCGCGGCCTCGCATCGCGAAGAGATCCTTCGCGACCCCGAAGGCGCGACCGAAGCTGGCGGACTTCGAGACGCCCGCGCGGCGAGGGCGGCAGGCCACCGTCACGGTGTGTACGGAGAGACCCGCGGCGAGCACGCGAATCGGGAGCTCGAAGTTGAGGAAGAACGTGTCGGGCGCGAGCTGATCGGGATCGAAGAGCGCGCGCCGAATCAGGTAGGGGCCGTCGCTCTTCAGCCGCACGCCATGCACCGCGGTGATGAGCGCGCGCACCCCGAACGAGAGCACCGTGCGGAGCGCACCGTCGTCGCGGTGGTCGTAGACGCTGAGCACCACGTCGGCGCCGTCGCGCGCGTCCCAGAGCGTGCCCACCGCGTCGGGCGGGATCTGTCCGTCGGCGGGCAGGAAGGTCACCCACTCCGCGCGCGCGGCCGAGAAGCCGGTCTTCAGACCCGCGCCCATGCCGCGGTTGGTCTCGTGGCGCAGCACGGTGCCGCGTCGTCCTTCGAGCGCGCGCCGCGCGGCGTCACCGGTGCCGTCGCGCGAGCCGTCGTCGACCACGATCAGCTCCGCGTCGATGCCGCGTGCGTCGAGCCAGCCGAAGAGCTCGCCCACCACGGGTCCGACGTTCTCTTCTTCGTCGTACGCGAGCATCACGATGCTGAGCACGGGAGCGTCCATGCGGCGCGCCATACCCGCGCGGCGCGTCGGAGCAAGTCGGCGCTTCGACCCGCAGCATCCACCCGCACCGTCGAACGCGTCTCCCGAACGCTCTCACGGATGCGCTGCCCCGAACGCGCTCCGTCGACGCGCTCCGTCGACGTGCTCCTTCGAACGCGTCCGTCGAACGCGCTCCGCCGACGTGCTCCTTCGAACACGTTCGTCGAACGCGCTCAGTCCGACGCGCGCAGCCGCAACACCTTCGCGGGCACGCCCGCGACCACCGCGAACGCCGGCACGTCCTCCGTGACCACCGCGCCCGCGCCCACCTGCGCGCCGCGGCCCACGCGCACGCCCGGCAAGAGGATCGCGCCGATGCCGATGTCCGCGTGGTCCTCGATCACCACCGGCGCGCGCTCGATCGGCGCGCGCACGATCGGCACCGAGAGGCCTGCCTCCTTGTGGGTGGAGGTCAGGATTTTCACCGCCGGCCCGACGCCCACGTCGTTGCCGATCGTGATGCCGCCCGCGGAGTGGAAGAAACACTGCTGCCCGATCCACGTGCGGTCGCCGATGCGCATCACGCCGTCGTGGTAGCCCTTCAGGATCGCGCGGTGCCCCACGTAGACCTCGCGCCCGAGGTGCACGTTCTCGGGGTGGAAGATCAGCACCTCGGGCTCGATCACGCAGCCTTCGCCGCACGACGCGAGCTGGTCGATGGTGAAGAGCCCGGTCCCATGCGAGCGCGGAGGCATGCTCCGACCGTAGCGCGCTCGGACGTTCGTCGGCGTGTGACGCCCCACGGCAGTTCGGCGCGCTCCTGCCACGAGGCGCAGCACCTCGACGCTGCGTGGCGACGCCCTCGAAGCCCGTCGCATCATCTGGACACCTCCTCCCGTCCGCCTCGACTCGTACCCGCGCCGTGGCATCGTCCGCGCCCCGTGAACGAGGTTCTCGACCTCCCCGTTGTCGTCCTCGTCGCCTTCGTGGCGATGAACGCGTTCGCCGCGCTCGTGCAAGGCACGCTCGGCTTCGGCTTCGCGATCGTGTCGGTGCCCTTCCTCGTGCTGCTCGATCCGCGGCTCGCGCCCGTCCCGCAGTTGCTCGTGCAGGTGCCCCTCTGCGCGTACCTCTATTGGCGCGAACGTCGCGACGCCGAGTGGCGCGGCGTGATCTGGGTCACGGTCGGCGGCATCCCCGGCACCGTCCTCGGGGTGTGGCTGCTCGCGGTCGCGACGGGCGCCGCGCTCGATCTCCTCAACGGCGTGATCGTGCTCGGCGGCGTGGCCGCGCTCGCCTTCGGCCTGCGCCTGAAGCGCAACGTCGGCACCGAGTCCTTCGCGGGCGTGCTCAGCGGCATCTCGTCGACCGTCTCCGCCATGGGCGGCCCTCCGGTCGCGCTGCTCTACGAAGGCGCGCGCGGTCCCACGGTGCGCGCGACCCTCTCGCTCATCTTCCTCATCGGCGTGTTGCTCTCCGTCGTGGGCCGCCTCTTCGCGGACGACGGGATGCTGATGCGCGACGTCGCGCTCACCGCGATCGCGTCACCGCCGGTGGCGCTCGGTCTGTGGGCCAGCCGCTTCCTCACCGGCCGCGTCGAAGGTCGACCCATGCGCCTCGGCATCCTCGGGCTCTCCGCGCTCAGCGGTCTCGGGCTCGTCGGGCGCGCCATCGCGACCTGGTGAGCGCCGACGTTCACCCCGCTGCGGTCGCTTGTCCGCACGATCGCGGTGACCGCCGACCCCGTTCTGGTCGCCCTCCCCGATCGTCGTGTCCGGATTCCCCGCGATTTCGGGGCGGTACGCTTCTTGTGTACGCTCTTGTCGTGCACGCGCTCCGCACCCTGCTCCGGCTCTCCCTGCTCTTGACCCTGGCCGGCTCGCTCGCGTGCTCCGGCTCCATCGACGGCCCCACCGGCGAGCCGCGCGACGACGACCCGCTCGATCCGATCGATCGCCTGCCCGAGTACGCGCCGGGCGGCCCGGTGCTCGCGCGGCTCACCGGCGATCAATACCGGAACACCCTCGTCGATCTGCTCGGCTCTCCGCTCCCCGCCTTCGAGCTCGAGCCCGACACCGCGCCCTACCTCTTCTTCCACATCGGCGCCGCGAGCACGACGCTCTCCGAGCGAGGCGCGCAGCTCTACGAAGAGGCCGCGCAGAAGGCCGTCGAGGCGGTGCTCGCGGATGCCGCGCGGCGCGCGAGCGTGCTCGGCTGCGAGCCCACCGCGCCGGGCGACGCGTGCCTGCGCTCGGTGGTGGAGAGCTTCGGTCGCCGCGCCTTCCGCCGCCCGCTCTCGGAGGCCGAGATCAGCCGCTGGCTCGACGCCTCCACCGAAGCCGCGGAGGGAGACGCGGGGCGCGCGACGCAGCTCCTGCTCTCCGCGATGCTGCAGGCGCCGAGCTTCCTCTACCGCGTCGAGGTCGGAGAGGCCGATCCGGCGAACGAGGGACGCCGCCGCTACACGAGCCACGAGATGGCCGCGCGGCTCTCGTACTTGCTCTGGAACACCACGCCGGACGCGGAGCTGCTCGCGGCCGCCGATCGGAACGAGCTCGTCACCGACGAGGGCGTCTTCGAGCACGCGGCGCGGCTCCTCGACGACGCCCGCGCGCGCCGCGCGACGCAGCAGTTCTTCGCGCAGTACCTCGACCTGCGGCGCCTCGATCACGTCGAGCGCGACGTCGCGCGTTACCCCGGCTGGACCGAGACCATGACCCGCTCGATGCGGAGCGAGATCGAGCTGGTGGTCGACGACCTCGTTTTCCGCCGCGACGCCGACGTGCGCGAGCTCTTCGGCGCGCCGCGCACCTTCGTGAACGCGGAGCTGGCCGCTCTCTACGGCATCGACGCGCCGGGCGCCTCCGACGTGGCGTTCGTCCCCTACGAGTTCGACGCGTCGAGCCCACGCGCCGGCGTGCTCACCACCGGCGCCTTCCTCGCCATGAACGCGCACCCCACCGAGACCTCGCCGACGTTGCGCGGAAAGTTCGTGCGCGAGCGTGTGCTCTGCCAGACGGTGCCGCCGCCGCCCGACAACGTGAACCTCGATTTGAGCGACCCGAGCGGTACCCCGAGAACCCTGCGAGAGCGGCTCGAGCAGCACCGCCGAAACCCCGAATGTGCGGCGTGCCACGCGGACATCGATCCGCCGGGCATGCTCTTCGAGCACTTCGACAGCGTGGGCGTCTGGCGCGAAGAAGAGGCGGGCGGTCCGGTGGACTCGAGCGGCGACCTCGACGGAGTGCCCCTCGACGACGCGCGCGACCTCGCGATCGTGCTCGCGGAGGATCCGCGGGTGCCGGCGTGCATGGTGAAGCAGCTCTTCCGGCACGCGAGCGGGCGCCTGGAGGTCGCGAGCGAAGCGCGCGCGCTGCGTGCGCTGACGGAGCACTTCGAGGCGAGCGGGTACCGGTTCCGCGAGCTGCTGCTGACCTTGGCCACGAGCGAGGCGTTCCGAACGGTCGCGCCCGTCGAGCCCGTCGGTGCGGAGGTGGAGGAATGAGCGCCCCGAAGAAGCCGAAGGGTGGACGTGAGGTCGAGAAGGGTGTGCTGGAGAAGGCGCGATCCTTCCCTTGGGGCCCTGGGCTCAAACCCTTGAAACGACGCACGTTTCTACGCGGCGCAGTGGGCGGAGCGGCCATCGGGCTCGCGCTCCCCACCCTCGACGCGATGCTCGGGCCGAGCGGCGCCCACGCGGACGGCACCACCGCGGGCCCCATCTTCGGCGTCTTCTTCTGGGCCAACGGCCTCCCTTGGCACGCCGGCATGGGCGGCGAGACGGCGGGCGTGACCTACCCCGACCTCTGGACCCCGACCGCCACGGGCGCGGGCTTCGCGCCCAGCGAGCTGCTGATGCCGCTCGCGCGTCATCGCGTGAGCGTGGTGACGGGCCTCGAGCCCAAGACCGAGGTGCCCCCGAACCCGCCAGGCCAGAGCGACGGCCACATGCGCGGCTTCATGGTCGCGATGACGGGCGACCGCATCCGCCCGGAGGGCTTCGATCATCCCTCGCACACGCTGACCGCGCTGCGCCCGACCCTCGATCAATACGTCGCCCGCCACGCCGAGTTCTACGGCGATCAGCCCTCGCGTTTCCGGAGCGTTCAGATCGGCATCTCCGAGGCACGCTTCCACGACTACGGGCATTGGAACGCCATCAGCTACAACGGGCCCGACTCGCTCAACCTGCCCATCCTGCGGCCCACTCAGCTCCACGATCAGCTCTTCTCGGTGCCGGACGACCTCGTCGCGCTCGGACGTCGCGCGCGCATGATGGACGCGGTGATGGACGACGCGCGGGCGCTCCAGACCCAGCTCGGCGCGCGCGATCGGGCGCGACTCGACGAGCACCTCACGCACCTCTCCGAGATCCAACGGCGCCTCGATCTCGCGGCCGCGACCTGCGAGACGCCCGCGCGTCCCGTCGACTCCGGCGACGTCACCGCGAAGCTCGACGCGATGAGCGAGCTGCTCGCGATCGCGCTGCGCTGCAACCTCACGCGCGTCTTCTCGCTGATGCTCACCTCGCCCGCGACGACGCACGTCTTCTCGAACCTCGGCGTCACGGACGGCCTCCACAAGACCTGCCACGACGGCCTCTGGGATCGCGTGCGCGTGACGCAGGCCCATCAGATGGAGCTCTTCGCGCGGTTCCTCGACGTGCTCGCGGGCACCACCGAGCCCACCGGCACCACCCTCCTCGATCGCTGCGCCATCTGGGGCACGAGCGAGTACTCCGAGGGCTGGAAGCACGGGACCTCCGAGATGCCGGTGGTGATCGCGGGTGGAGCGTGCGGCGGGTTGCGCACGGGCGTGCACGCGCGCGAGCCCCGCGGAAACCTCTGCAAGGCGCAGCTCACGTTGCTGCGCTCGATCGGCCTCTCCGAGGCGTCGTGGGGCTGGAACGGCGGCGAGACGAGCGACGTCTTCGGCGAGCTCCTCGGCTGAGCACCGCTCGGCGAACGGCCGTTCGATCGACAAACCCGCGCCGAAGCGTTCCGCGTCCGAAACCGCACCCGCGCTCGTCGAGCCCGGGCTTCACCACGTGGGCCAGTGCACGACCTCGCAGAGCGCCGGGATCGTCGTGCCGCCGGTGCAGCTCCGGGCGACGAGACCGCGCTCGTCCGACTCCGCGCAACGCGACGCGAGATCCTCCTCGGCGGGTCGAGTCTGCCAGAGCTCGCGGTACTCCACGAAGGGCTCGTCGGTCGGCCACGTGTAGCTCACCAGACCCGCCGCGAGAGAATCCGTGACGGCCCCCGTCCACACCCGCGGCGTCGGCGTGATGAGCCCCGCCGCGACCAGCGCCTCGCGCTCTCCCAACGAGTTGAGGCTGGTCAGCGACGCGCCGATGCTCGTCTCGCCGATCGTGGTGCAGAAATCCGTCGCTGCACCGAGCGTGGGGTGCATGCCGCCACGTGCGTAGCAGCCGAATTCGCCCACAGCCTCCAGCCCCGCCGGGCACACGGGCTCGCGGCTCGGACACGCGCCGTCGCGGCAGAGCTCCATGCGCCAGACCCCTTGGGCGCTGGGGGAGCGGTCCGACGCGGGCACGCTGAAGTAGATCTCACGCGTGGCGAACGACACCGAGAGAGAGTGCCCCATCACCGGCGGAAGGCCGGTCACGTCTCCGAAGGGAACGTCCGTCGCGGCGCGCGTGGCGACCACCACCGATCCGCCGCTGGTGAAGATCAGCGCGCGTCCGTCGGGGGTCATGCGGGGAAAGCTGGCCGGCTCGGGGCTGGTGTCGTTGACCGCGAGCGAGCCCGCGCCGAACTCTTCACCGCGCGCCGCACGCACGATCCGGCGGAGCTGCGTCCCGCTGACGAACACCACCTCGAGCCCATCCGCGCGGATCGTGGGGTGCGTACCGTTCGCGATCGTCCGCGCGGCGCCGAACGCGACCTCGGGCGAAGTTCGCTCCGCGATCACGAGCTCGCCGCCGACCTGGGCCACGAGCACGCGCTCGTCCGGCGTGATCGCGAAGGTGTACACGGGGTCGTTGGTCGAAGGCTCGAAGACCGCTTCCGGTTCGAGCCCATCGAGCGCGAAGCGTGCTTCGGTCGACGTCCGCTGAGCGAGGTAGACGCCGCTCTGATCCTCGCCGCTCGGATCCGTTCCCGAGTACGCGTAGTAGAGCCGCCGGGGATCGGCGACGACGACCGGGCTCCAATGCTCGAAGATCCCCAGGTCGACGTCGAGCACCGGGTGGGGCGAACCGAAGTGCCACTCGCACCCTTCGTCGATCGCGCCGTCGCCGTCTTCGTCGCTCGCGACACCGGGCGTGGGCGTGCAGACCTCGGGCGTAGCACCCG
>CALJLK010000291.1 GCA_937982655.1 uncultured Sandaracinus sp. | reverse complement strand
GAAAGCGACTCCATCCCCGGCAGCCGGCTCAGCCGCAGCCGTCCGCGGCGCCAGATGCGCATTCCACGAAGTGTGATCGCTCGATCCACCGCCTCGTGATCAGCTGATCGCCGTCGTGATCGGAGCGAGGGTGACGGTGGTCGTCGCGGTTGTCAGTTCGTGTCCGTGGCCTCGGTCTTTCGTCGAGAGGGTCCCTTCAGCTGGACCTTGTAGGCGTTGTGGACGAGGCGGTCCAAGATCGCGTCGGCGAGGGTCGGGTCGCCGATCCACTCGTGCCACTTGCGGATCGGGAGCTGGCTGGTGACGACGGTCGCGCGCTTGCCGTAGCGGTCTTCGAGGACCTCGAGGAGGTCGTGCCGCTGAGCCTCTTCGAGATGGCCGAGGCCGAGGTCGTCGAGGATGAGCAGGTCGGCCTTCGCCATCTTGAGGAGCTTGCGGGCATAGGAGCCTTCCGCCCTCGCGATGCGCAGCTCCTCGAAGAGGCGGGGCACGCGGCGGTAGAGGACGCCGAGGCCCTGCCGACACGCCATCTGACCGAGCGCGCAGGCGAGGTAGCTCTTGCCCACGCCGGTGGCCCCGCTGACGAGCACGTTGAGGCGCTCGCCGATCCACGCGCCCGTCGCGAGCTGGCGGACGGTCGAGGCCGGGAGGCCTCTGCAGATCCTCCATGCAGGCCTCCGCGATGTGCCCGCCCGGACCACCGCTGTGAACGTGCCACCAATCTTGCCCAGAGACCCGCCTGCGAGCGCCTCCGCCCGGACCGCTTGGCCCGTGTGAGTTGAAGTGCCACCAATCTTGCCGAGCAACGGACCGCTTAGCCCACGGAGAGCCCCGTATCCGTGGACGCGCGCCGGACACGACCCGCCGTCGGGCGCTCGTTCCCGGGTCGTGGATCGTCACCCAACGAATCGCGCACGCGCCGTCACGACGCAGACGCACGGTGACCGAGGCCCGTCGACCGACCGGGTCGCGCTCGCTCACCTCACTTCGTCACCGGTCACGCCGCGATCGCACCGCCCGGCGGGTACATCCCCTCCGGCCACTCGACGCGCTGTCCGATCTTCGCGAGCGCTCGCGTCGCCTCGTACGCGGCATACCGGAGCCGGCTGGCTTCGCGATGCGCGTCGACGTTCTCGGGGCGCCCGAATGCGTACGGCCGTCGCGACCGCTTCGGCTTCTTCGGCCGTTGGTTCACGTCGGCGTCGAGCACGCCTTCGACGCCGAGGCAGCGATCCGCGGGCCGCGAGTCGCACCAGCTCTTCACCGTCGCCAGGTACGCGGAGCGCGAAAGCGACTCCATCCCCGGCAGCCGGCTCAGCCGCAGCCGTCCGCGGCGCCAGAAGCGCGCCCGCTCGTTCGGGCGCTTCGCGAGCTGCCAGCCCGTGCGGTCGAAGTACTTCGTCTCGAGCTCGTCGCCGTCGTGCAGCCCCGCGACCGCGACGAAGCCCGGCCACTCCGTGAAGCAGCGCACGAGGCTGGCCTTCTTCGGGTTCTCGAGCACGTACTGGATGCGACCCGCCGCCGCTTCCTCGTCGAGCACGGGCTGCGCGTCGTAGCGCCTCGGGAAGACCGGGCCGACGCGTCCGAGCAAGAGGTTCAGGGTCTGCGCGACCCGTGCGAGGAAGTACCCCATGAACGCCGCGAGGTTCTTGCCCGGTGCACGCACCACCAGGTGCAGGTGGTTGCTCATCACCACCACCGCGAACACCTCGACCGGCGGAAGCCCGTGCTTCGCGCAGTACTCCTGGGCGCGGCCGAGCGCCGAGCTCACGAGGCCCTCCGCCAGCTTCTCCGCATCCTCCACCGTCAGCTTCGGCTGGTTCTCCGGGCGACGGCGGTTCGCGCTCACGACCAGACGCTCGAGTCGCGCGCGAAGACGCGCCCGCTTCGCCGCCACGACCCGTCGCGCCTCCCGGTTCACCGGCTCCAGCTTCGAGCAGAGCAGCGGGTGCAACCAGAAGACCTCCTCGAGCGTCCGCGTGGTCACGAAGAAGAGGTGGTCCGGGTCTTCACAGCGGAGCGGACGCGAGCGGCGCGCGGGCCTGAGGGTGGACATGCCGGCTCATCGGGCCCGCCGTTTCCCCGTTGATTTCAGGGTCTGGGCAAAAAGGGTGGCACCTTGCCTGCGCGCGTGCACGCCGCCCGCCGGCTGATATCCTCAGGCCCACGCTGTTGCGCTGACCGATTGAGCTCGCTGGCACCTTGCCTGCCTGCCTGCCTGCCTGCCTGGGAAGACATGCCAGCTCATCGGGCCGGCCGTTTCCCCGTTGATTTCAGGGTCTGGGCAAAAAGGGTGGCACCTTGGCTGCCTGCATCCTCCCTTGGCTGCCTGCATCCTCGCTACGACGTCAATCTTGGATCCGGCTACGACGTCACCTCGGCCGTTAACACCAGCTCGCGTCACTCCTCAGCTTCCCTAATGGGTTCGAACACGAGTCCAACAAAGCCGGCCTTGCCCCAAAGTTCCACAAACGCTTTGCCGACAAATATATCGATTGCGGGCGACTCCCGAAGCTTCCCTATCACGAGCCTCTCGGCCGATCTTCGGCGAACGACCGGCTTCACAAGATGCTTGATACGGCCCGACTGAAAGCGATTCACAACCGCTTCGATGGATAGCTCGAGGCAACAGCAAGTGGGATTGAACAGCACGTAGCCATCCGCAGGAGGCGGCAAATCGAACACCTCTCCGTACGGCGCGATCAAGCTCTTCATGGTGTCCCAACTTCGCCGCGATAGCGCCAGTGTACCCGACCACACCGACGGCGAGTCAGAGACAACTTCGCCCTCCGCCTCGAGCCGCATCGGCTTCCATGCTGTCGAAACAGGCACACCCTTCCCGAGGGTGTCCCACCAGTCGAGGCCCGTATCCACGATCCCGAAATCCATGTAGTCCTGCGAGTCATCGGACCGAACTGCAAACATCATGCACTCCTTAGAACGGAAACGTGCCAGCGCGAAGCTCGTTACGGATATCCTCAAGTATCTCAAGCGCTTCGTCTCGAGTCTGAGCGGCAGCCAGTCGATCGTTGACGGAACGGTAGTATCGCCGTGTATGCAAGGTATTGTGGTACGCGCGTGTACTCAATGTCCGGAGCGCTGCTGGGGTGCGATGCGTTGGCAAGAAGACACCGTTTGCTGCATCGTTGATGTCAATGCGGAATCTTGCAAGAACTCGACGAGCCTGTCTTGCGCGCGGGGCCCATCCTGCCACGATATGGTGGGCCGTAGCGCCGCGGAACCAAGTGTCGGCCCCGACTCGAAGTAGATTTCGAGCTAGGACTGCGGCCGCAGACCCCCTTCGGACCGTAGCCGCAACAGCAGTTCCGGACCCAACGGTACCAACGGTTAGGAGAATCTGAGCCCATGCAGTCGCCTGTGATACGACCGGAGCCCCGGGCGTATGCACGGTGACCACGCTGTCGAAGAACTCAGATGCACCCTCCGCGGCCATGCTCGCGTGGTCCAACGCCGGCAGCTGCTGCCCACCAACGGTCACCCGCCCACGATCGTTGATGCTCCGAACCCAATCTCTCGCGGTGGTCGCACCGGCGTTGATAGCTTCATCTCGAAGCCGTGCGATTCGTTCGACGAGGCTCGGTCCTTGGTCTGCTTCGCGTGGCGCTGGTCGAGGGTCCGTGCGCTCGGGGACCGGCGATCGATCTGGAGTACCGGGCGCGGGTTCGCCCGCATCAGGCGTGGCCGGACCCTTCTCGGGCCGACCGACGAGAACCAGCTCGTCCTCCCACTCATCGACGCCATACTCAATGGAAGGTGGCTCACCACTGTTGGGAACTGCGCTGAAACCTGATGGATCAATGAAGTTGATCGGATCGTTCAACACATAACTGTACCGATTGAACGCCTGAACTCCGAACGGGTTCACGACGAACGGGTCCACCCCGGTCATCCGGCGCATCGCGGGGTCGTAGGCCCGCCCGCGCATGTGGATGACGCCCCACTCGTCGTCGTGTTCGTGGCCGGTGTAGCCGTGGTCCACGAGCGGAGTGCCGTCGGGTCCCTCGGGAGCTCGGGTCCAGGCTCGCTCGCGGCGGGCGCCCCACGCGTCGTAGCTGAAGCGCGCTTGGACGTTGCCGCTCTTGTCGGTGACGAGGTCGGTGGAGCCGAGGTGGTCGTCGTGGACGTAGGCGATCTCGACGTTCGGATCACCGTCCTTCCGCATCGCTTGGGCCACGGTTCGGCCGCCGACTTGGACGCGGTGCACGAAGAGTCCGCCGCGCATCTCGAGGGGGCCTAGGTAGTAGCGGTCGCCCTCGGGGCCATGGGTGGCGGCACGATTCCCTTCGGCGTCGTAGCGGATCTGAATCGACCTTCCGTCCGAGCGGCGGAAGATGTTGTTCGGGAGATCGAGCGCGTTGTACTCGACGCGACGGCGCGTCTCGTCACCGAGGTGGTTGCCCACCGAGTCGTAGTGCTGCTCGACGCCGAGGAACTTCCGAACCGCGTGGGGGCGGGAAGAAGGATCGTAGTCGAGCACCCCCACGTCGCTCGCCGCGATGAGGTTTCCGATGACGTCGTAGTCGAGACCCAAGGTCGGGTCGTGCGACGAGGTGACCTTCACCAGGCGGCCGACGGGGTCGAAGTCGTAGATCTCCTGGAACGAGTTCAACCGGTCGTGGCGAGAGGTCACGCGGCCGTTTGCGTCGTGGCCGTACGACCACTCCTGGAGACGGGTCGTCGACCGACGAACGAGCTGGCGCGTGAGACGGCCGGTGCCCGGCTGGTACTCGCGCGTGGCGACGAGTCCGTTCCCGAAGCGCTCTTCGCGCAGGTCACCGCGCGCGTTGTAGGTGCGGCCTTCCCAGAGGGATGCCCCCGTCGCCGCGTCGCGCACGTGGAGCAACATGCCCGCGGCGTATTGCGCGCGCGTGCGCATCACGGGGCTCTCGATCGTCTCGGGTCGGCCGAACGCGTCGTAGCCGTAGCTGAGCTTCAGCGTGACCGAGTCCGCGTACAGCTTCTCCGACTCGAGCAGCCCGTTCGGGTGATACGAGTACTCGGTCGCGATCCCGTCCGGGCTCTGGGTCGACGCCAGTGCACCGAGTCCGTGCGGAGCGACGTCGAACTTCCACGTCGTCTCTCCCGAAACGTCCTTGCGTACGATGAGGCGCCCGAGTGGGTCGTAGTCGAGCCAGACGTCGCGGTTTCCGGCGTCGAGCGTGTGGACGACCTGATCGAACGCGTCGTAGTCCGTCCACTCCGCGCCCCGATCGGGGTCGTCGAGGTAGCGACGTCGACCGAGGGTGTCGTACTCGATCGTCGTAGTGTTGCCGTGGGGATCGACGGTTTGGCGAAGGCGACCGTCGGCGCAGTAAGCGTGCCGAATCGTTCCGCCGGGGGCGGGCTCGATGCCTTGGACGACGTTCCCACGGCCGTCGAGCACCAACGTCGTCTCGAAGCCGAGGGCGTCCGTGGCCATGCGATGGTCGGGCGTACGTCGGTACGTGAACCTCCCCGCCGGACTTCGAGCCACGCGCAGAGTCCCCACCTCGTCGTACTCGTGTTGGGTCCAGTGGGTCGCGGACTCGCCCTCGAAGAAGGGCTCCGACTCTTCGACGACCCGACCCGCCGCGTCGTAACGACGCAGCGCACGAACCGTGACCGGAAGCGCGTTGCGGAGCTCGCGCCACTCGGACCACACCACCTGGCCGGCCGCGTTCATCCCTTGGGCGGCGAGGGACCCGCTGGTGGTGCTCGTGATCACGCGAAGTGGAACAGGGTCTCCGTCGACGCGAACGTAGCGGACGGTGAACGAATCACCGGTCGCGCTCGATCCTCCGACCACGCGGCCGAAGCCGTCGACGCTCGTGCGCTCGATCCGTCCGTTGGGGTCGATGATGGCGAAGGGGGCGCCGTTCTCCCGATGGAAAGCCGCTTTGACGGTGTGGCCGAGCGCGTTCTCCGCGGCGGACGGGAACGTCGCGCCGGGGTACTCGTAGTGGAGCTTGGTGGTGCGCTCGTTCCCGTCGAGGTCGCGCTCGATCGCGGACTCGAGGTTTCCGTACGCGTCGTGCGAGACGATGCTCTCCAGAACCTCGGCGCGGCGGTCTTCGTCCGAGCGAGGCGGCGCGAGGTCGTCCGGCTGGCGGATCGTGTACTCGAGCCCGCCGTGGTGCGGGTGGTACTTCATCCGGACCGAGAGGTCGGACTCGCAGTCGTCGCCTTCCACCCAGGACCGGTCCGCGCTGACGCGGCCGACAATCCAGGGCGTCGAGAAGTCATCGGGCCGGATCGTCGGCTCTGGCTCGTACTCCCGCTCCGAGTACTCGCGAACCCGATCGCGCTCGATGTCGACGCCAGATGCCGTTCGGAAAGGAAGATCGCGCTGCGACCACGAAACGTCGTCGCGGTAGGTGTAGGCCGTGGTGCCCGTGTGGACCGGGGTCAGCCCGGCGAAGGGTTGATCCGCGTAGGGGTCGAGCGGGAAGTAGCGAAGGTCCTCGTAGTGTCGGACGTACTGTTGGTCGACGACGGTGGACCAGCGCCCATCGTGCGTGTGGATGGCGTAGTCGATGAAGAGCTCGGTCCCGATGGTCCGAGACGAGTCTCCGTCGTGCTTGAGGTTGCGCCCCTGGACCAGGTGCGTGACGTGTACGGGGCGTCGGGCGGTGTAGTAGGCGTTCGTCGCCTCGTCGAAGCTCCGGTTGAAACGGTAGGTCGAGACTCGTCGCGTCGCGAGGTCCGTGACCGCCACCTTCCGGAAGCCGAGCCAGCCACGCCCGTCGAGCGCGGTCCGACCGTCCCAGTATCGGTAGCGAGTCTCCGCCGGCAGCTCCCCCCCGTGCGTCACGACGCTGGCGACGACACGCCGCGCGTCGATGTCGCAGCGGACGCGGTCGGGGTCACTTCGCTCGCACGTCGGGTCGGACGTGTAGACGTCCGGGTTGGTCATCGGTGTGTACGTGACCACCGAGCGTTTGCCGAGGCCGTCGCGGAACTCGGTGATGCGCTCTGGCGCGCCCTTGTTGTTGAGGACCACCTTGAATCGGGCAGGGAAGCGGTCTTCCGACGGATAGCGGTTCCGAACGTCCGCAGAAAGCATGTCTGGCGCGCCATCTCCGTTGGCGTCCAAGGCGCGCGCGATCGGGGCTCTCTGGATCTCGCCGTAGTGACCGTCCAACGTGCGAACACGAAGAGTCTGTGACTCGCTGAACGAGCTTGCCTCGACGAAGCGACCGCCGTGGTCGGAACCAGGCCTCCACCAGAACGTGTCGAACTCGAGTACACCGGGCTCCGGTGTCCACCGAGCCAGCCCCCCACCTCGCTCGGGGTCCAGTGCGCGGTCCAGTGGGACTCCGCTGCTGACACAGTCGGTTCGCCCGTCGAGATCGAAATCGCTACACGTATCTGGCTGGTGGTACCAGACGTATCTCTTTGCTTCCCTTCCGCATCCTCCCGCAATGCCGGTGCGGCAGTTCTTGATGAGATACGTCGTGTTCGAGTGCTCATCTCCCACCGCCGATGCGTCCGGAAGCAGCTCGTCGGGGTTCACGTGAACGAAGCCACGACCCGTCGAGATCCAACCGTGCCTCACCAGGCGCGCCCACCGACCATCGCGGAACACGTCGAGCGTGTCGAGCCCGCCGGTCGCTGGGTCTCCCACCCGCGCGTCGTCTTCGCGAGTCACGATGTCGGCGACACCGTCTCCATTGAGATCTGCCGCGGCGGGCGCTACGTGATACCGGGCATTGATGCCGGTATCGATCATCTGATGACCCACTCCAAGTCGCCGATCGAACGTCAGAATCTTCCAGTTCGGGTCGCTATCATCTGCAAAGAACCAGCCTTCGTCAACTCGACTTCTCGGCAGCGGAACGAGAGAACTGTGACTCCCTCGCCCGGAATACACGTCCAGGAACATCAAGTCAGCGACACCATCACCTGTGAAGTCAGCGACAACGGATCCTAGCATCGGGTTGTGCGCGTTTCGACAGAAGGCTCCAACATCCAACATTGGGCTCTCACCCGACCCGTCCATTAGGCCCTGCAAGGACAACTCTCCGCCACAGTGGGCCGGAACCCCAAGACCAGCTCCCGTCGGATCCCAGTCAAAGTGTTCGGCCTGCCGAATGCACCGGTTCCCAATAACTGGCTCCAAATCGATTCGTGACTGGACCTCGCACGCAAGCATGTCCAGCTCACCGTCCCCGGTGAAGTCTGCGATTCTCCAGAACGAGTTGTTGGCGTTCGGATTGAGCAAATCGACCGTCGACATGTAGGTCATACCGCCAGCTTGAGCGACATGAATCGGCCAAAACTGACTGCCTGGCGCGAACGCGAACCACGAGAACGGCTTCGTTATCCCCGTATTCATGAACGAGAACGAGTCACCATCAGACAGCGCGATCACGTACGTGAGCTCGAACGCGATACCGGAGATCCATCTGAGAGATCCGCGTGAGAAGAAGCCTAGATCATCCCTTCCGTCGTGATTGTAGTCCAGCACATCGTATTGGCGTGCCTCTGCTGCAAAGTCGGCCGCGTTATCGTACACGACGCGACGCTCATGCGATTCACTCGACGCGTGGATCACGACGTTGCCGTCCACGATGTATCCGACGTCGTCGGAACCGTCCCCGTCGAAGTCGAGTGTGAACAGTGGGGTGTGCTCGAACCACGACTGAACACCACCTTCGGGTCCGAAGTAACCCGCATCTGCGAGGTGCTCGAAGTCCCAGGACCGCGTGATCGTCTCGTTCTCCGCGTCCAGGTCGCCCACTTCCCACTCGAACGTCGTCTTGGGCCGGCAGACCTTCCCGTCGCGCTGCTCCGACGCTCCCGAGCCGGGCGTCGCCAGGACACAGTCCTGAATCGCGACGAGTCGCGAGGCGCCGGTCGCGCCGGTGGTCTCGTAGTCGAGGTGGTACGTCCGGAACGCCTTGGTCTCGAGGCCCGCCGAGGTGTGAACGCGGACCAGGCGTCGAGTCTGGCTCCACGAGAGGCCGGCAGCGTGGCCGGATCGAATGTCGGGGCGCTCCTCGTACTCGAAGGTGAGCTCCGCGGTCGCCTCGAGCCCGCTCTCGTGTGAGCCGTAGCGGATGCGCTTCAGCGTGACTTCCGGGACCAAGCCGCGCGCTCCCGTCACCGCCGGATCGAGCGCGGGATCGGTCGGGTAGTGGTGGTCGTACTCGACCTCGATGAGGTTCCCGAAGCGGTCGCGCACGAGCGAGACGAGCCACGAAGCGACGCGCGGCTCGCTCGAAATGCGGGCCTGGCTGTTCGAGCCCTTTCCGTAGAGCGCGACCGTGCCGTCGGGGCGACGCACTTCCCAACGCGACGGACCTTCGACGCCGTGGTCCTCGTAGGCGAAGGCACGCACGAACGACTCCTGTTCGGTACGGTACTCGCGCACCCCGTCGACCATGCCGACGTGGAGGAGCCGCGCACCGTCGAGGCAGAACGCATCCTCCTCGTCGTAGGCCACCGCGCGGTAGGCACCGTCGATCGCGATCGACTGCGCGCAGCGCGTGATCGCCGACAACCCAGACAGCGACCAACCGCGTCCGAGCGCGCCGACCGCGTCGGAGCTCGAGTACGAGAACGCGAGCTGCGGCACGTGGTCCGCGCGGGCCGGCGGAACCTCGATCGGGATCGTGTAGTGCGCCTGTCCGTCGAAGTCGACTGAGAGGCTGCCAGGGAGCGCGCCGACCGAGTCGGTGGGCGCGAGCTCAGCCGTGAGCGCCTGCTGGTGAGAAGCGACGTCGTCTTCGCCACCGAAGGCACAGCCGATGACGGTGACGAGAGCGAAGAGCACGAAGGAGCGGAGGAAGGGCGGGAGCGACATGGAGTTCCTCGGTTCGGGAGCGAGACGCGCGGAGCCGTGGCGGACTCGCGGAGAGCACACCGGAGAGGGGTGAAGGCCGACGGGAGTTGCGGGTGCGCACGGCGACGCGAGGTCGTGACGGAGCGATGACGCCACTGCGGCCCTGCCTCGGGTCGGCACCGCGAAGCCATGCGTCGCAAGGTGCGCTCGTGGACGAGTGGGACCGCGTCGCCGGTCGTTCGCCAGCGTCGCGAGCGAGGCCGAATCGGGTCTGCGGTGACGGCTTTCGCACGATGCGCCGGCGTCCCGTGTCACAGGAAAGAGCGCTGTTCGCGTTCGTTCAGCGACCACAACCGTGTTTGTCCGCTCTCGGTGCGACTTTGCGTCGCGAGGGGACTGGGCACCGGAGGGTGCGAGGCTCGTCGAGGCCAACGTCAGGTTTTTCCTGGGCACGATGCCCTGGAACCTGTCGGATGCCCGCGGCGCGGGCAATATGCGAATTGTTGCGATATTTTCTGGCAAACGCTGTGATTACGAGCATTTACGCATCGCGGGCGGCATTCCGAAGGCGGTCGATTTTGCCTGGGCGTTTCTTGCCCAGCTAGGCCAGGGTCACGAGCACCCGCACGCGACCCGTCCGCGACGCAGCGGCGAGCTCAGTCGATGATCGACTGTCACGACGCGCGATTCAGTCGACGCTCTTGCGTCGCGATGCTCGCTTCGTACGGAGGAGGCGTGAGCGCCTCTCATGGCCTTCAGTGGCCGCTTCGCGCCGTACGCCGATCGCCGCCGCGCCTTGACGACGTGCGGACGCGACCATCGACGCAGCGGCCACGATTCGACTCCTCCGAGCTCGCGAGTGCGCGGTCTCTTTGCGACTCCCCCCATGGCTCGACGACGTGCGGAGGCGGCCATCGACGCGGCGGCCACGGTTCGACTCATCCGAGGTCGCGAGTGCACGCTCCTTGCCACTCACGTGTCGAATCCCGACCGGAACGTGAGATCGGTTCGGTTCGGTTCACGAAGGCGCCGAATTGCCGTTTTGGAGCCGACCGCCAGGTCGAGCGACCCGCGGTACCGTGAGCGTCGCCGTCAGGCGACCGAACCAACGAAATCGACACTTGGATCTCGCGTTCTCCGAGGTTCGGGCCTTCGCACATCGAGGGCTCCTCCTCGGAGAGTCCGGAGCTTCGCGAAACGAGCTCATCTCGTTCTCGGAAGGTCCGGACCTTCACGAAACGAGCTCATCTCGTTCTCGGAAGGTCCGGACCTTCGAGAATCGAGATCGTCTCGTTCTCGGAAGGTCCGGACCTTTGAGAATTGACGTTTTTCGAGCCGGCCGCCAGGCCGAGCGACCCGACGTCACGTGAGCGTCGCCGTCAGGCGACCGAACCATCGAATTGAGATCGTCTCGCTTTCGGAAGGTCTGGACCTTCGAGAAACGAGATCGTCTCGCTTTCGACAGGTCCGGAGCTTCGAGAAACGAGATCGTCTCGTTCTCGGAGGGTCCGGAGCTTCGCGACACGGCGGGGCGCCCGTCGGACGGCACCACGCTGCTCGCGAGCGAGCCCGACGGTACATTGCGCGGCGGCCGACTCGCCGCACGCCCTCAGCGACGAAGCGCGCCGATCGTCGACGCGTAGTCCATCCGCCGATGGCGCCGCGGGACGGGCGGCGGGAGGCCGTGCAGGCTCGCGCGCAGGATCGCGCGGTCGACGGCGCTCATGGCGTCGAAGGCGATGCCGAGCGCGGAGCCGCAGTCTTCGCGGCGCTGGCCGTCGATCGCGCGCGCGACGTGGCCTTCGGCGTCGATCCACGAGGTGCCGCGTGGCATCCGTAGGCTCACGATCACCGGCTCGCCGATCACGCAAGGCGCGCCGGCGTCGAGCAGGAGGCCGTCCTCCGAGAGGTCGAGCGTGTAGCGACCGAGGAGGCGGAAGCCATCCTCCGCGACGACCTCGCAC
The DNA here is from genome assembly GCA_937982655.1 of uncultured Sandaracinus sp. Taxonomy (GTDB): domain Bacteria; phylum Myxococcota_A; class Polyangia; order Polyangiales; family Houyiibacteriaceae; genus JACKEH01. The sequence continues at coordinate 26,504 of CALJLK010000291.1, read as the reverse complement.
TCGGTGCGCACCGCGCGGCGCAGGCTCTTGCGATCCGCCGCGCGCAGGACGGCGAAGTCCGCGAACGACGAGGCGAGATCCAGATCCACTTCGAGGGTGTCGAGCATGGCGGCCTCCGATCCAAAGGGTCCAATCCGAACGGGTCCACACAACATCCTACATGTAAGATCGAGTGAGCAACAAAGCGACAGGCGTTCGCAGGGCTTCCTCGCCACGCGTCCTCGCCACGCGAACGCAGGCCTTCCTCGCCACGCGAACGCAGGCCTTCCTCGCCACGTGAACGCAGGCGCCACGCGAACGCAGGCCTTCCTCGCCACGTGAACGCAGGCCCTCCTCGCCGCGCGAACGCGACCTGCGTCTTGCTCCGCGCGCCTCGTCGCCGAGATGGGAGGTACAGACCACAAGCCGGCGCGCGCGTCACCCCGCCTCGTACGCCGGGCGGCGGACGAGAGGTCGCGCCATGCCGCGAAGTCGACACCCCGCCCGCGTTGCCCCAGGATTTGGGCGTGAGCCTGCGCCCCGGACCGCTGCGCGCGGTGGTCGTCGACGACGAGCCGGACCTGCTCGCGCTCGCGACGCGAGCGCTGCGACACGCGGGCTTCGACGTGGTGTCGGCGGGCTCCCCGATCGGAGTGGGAGCGCTCATCAAGCGTCACTCACCGGACGTGATCGTGCTCGACGTGTCGATGCCGGGGCTCGGCGGGGAAGCACTCGCGCGGCTCTTCGCGCGTGGCGATCGGCCGCTCCCGGTGGTGTTCTGGTCGGCGTTGCCCGAGGACGAGCTCCAGCAGATCGCGCGTCGCACGAAGCTCGGCACCTACGTCCGCAAGGGCGCACCGCTCACCGAGCTCATCGCGACGGTGGAGCGGATGGTGCGGCTGCAGCCGGTCCACGAGTGAGCGGCCGACCTGGCGACAGCCGGTCCGCGTTGGATCGGTGGGATCACAGTCTCGAGATTCGAGCGCGAAACGTGAGCAATGCGCTCCCGTTCGAGAACGTCGCCGTTCACGACCACGTCGACGACCACGTTTGCGCTGCACGTCCGCAGCGCACGAAAGGTCGACCACGATCGCTTCGGACGGGCGCGCTCAGCGATCGTCTTCGGGGAGCTCGACCGCGTGGCGCGTGTCGCCTGCGAGGTCTTCGTCGCCGTCGAGGTCGACGCCGCTCCAATCGTCCGCGTCGTCGAGGCTCGCGTCCGCTTCGACGCTCTCCGGCTCTTCGCCGTAGCCGTCGTTGGGCGATTCGCTCACCTCGGCCGCCGGATCGGCCTCCGCTTCGTACGGCGCGTCGCTCATGTACGCGGGCGTCTCCTCCGGCTCCTCGACGCGGCCGACCATCATCGGCGGCATCACCGAGGGCGGCGAAGGGGGCTGCAGCGCGTCGCCAGGACGCGGGGCGCGCGCGACGCGTTGGGTCGGGTCGAGCTCCGGACGCGGCGCGGCGCTCGGGACCGGCAGGGTGTCGCCGTATTGGAACCAACCGGTCGAGGGACGCGGCTGGGCGGGCGCGCTGGCCTCGGGCCACCAGGTCGGCGGGGCCATCGGGCGCGTGAGGACACCACCGGGCGGCGCCTGGAGCACGAAGCCCGGCGGCGCGGAAGGCAGCGCGGGCGCGGGCGCGAGGGAGGGCGCGGGCTGAGCCGCCGCACGGAGCTGGTCGAGGTCCGCGACCATCGTCGAGCCGGAGTCGGCTTCGAACCCCTCGTCGTCGTACGCGCCTTCGTCGTCGTACACGGCGTCCGCGGGCGCCGAGGGGCGCACCGACGCCGGCGGCACCGACGCGGGCGCAGGCGGAGGCTCCGAGAACGCGACGTCGGCGACGTACGCGCTCGCGTCGATGTCCGCGCCCGCGTCCGCGTCCACGCTCGCCATGACCGCATCGAGGTCCGAGCTCGCGTCGTCGCCTTCGTCGAAGCTCGCGAAGACCTCGGCCGGGGCATCCGCCGCGACCTCGTCGCGATCGTCGGGGAGGTCGGCGCTCGGCGGCGCCTCGAGCTCACGGCTCTGCGCTTCGAGCTCTTCGATCGACACCTCGCCCGTCGCGGGATCCGTGCCGTAGAGCGAGCTGCGTGCGAGCACGATGCGCTCGTAGACGACCTCGGAGCGGCCATCGAGCTGCAGCGAGTCGAAGACGATGTCGAAGCGCGTCTCGGGTGCGCGCTCGTCGCCTCCGTCGACGGCCGCCGCGACGCGCCCGACGCCTTCGAGCGCGGGCGTACCGTCGACCAGCAACACGGAGAAGCCGATGAGCTCCCCCTCGTCGTAGGGCGTGGGCCCGTAGAGGATGATGCGCTCTTCGTCGACGCGATCGGCGAGCCCTTCCGAGAGCTCGGAGAGATCACCGAAGGCGGTGGGAACGGTCAGGACTTCCGTCGTCATCGAGTACCGGGCTCCTCGTCATCCGTCGTGCAGCGGGCGCGTGCGAGGCGCGCCTTCGCCAGCCAAAAGCAGCTCGACGCGTCGCTCGACCTCGTCGAGCCGCGACGTCCCTGCGCGCGCGAGGCGCACGCCTTCCTCGAAGACCGCGAGCGATTCGTCGAGGGGAAGCTCTCCGCCTTCGAGCTTGCGGACCGCCTCTTCGAGTCGGCGCACGAGCTCTTCGAACGAGACGTTCTCCGCCGAGTCGGCGGCTGACCCCGCCGACTTCTCGACCGACGCTTCCGCAGACGCGGCGGCGTTCCCGTCGGGATCCGTTCTCTCGGATTTCGCGCGTTGGCTCATGCGGCGGGTCGACGCCTCCGGAGCCGACCGAAGGGAAGGCGCGCGAGAGGGTCGAAACGCTCGGACGATGCCGCACCGCGACCCTCGCGGTCAACACGTGTTCTCTGCGGTTCCCCTCGGATTGCCACGCGTTGTCCGCGATGTCGGGGAGATCCCTCCCTCGTGCGGGCACGAGGCGCCCGGGTCTGGCGACAGACCCTGGACGAATCCGCTCCCGACGGTTGCCGACGCGCGCGCGTGCCCGCAGCCTGTAGAAGCTCGCGACGAACGCGCGTCGCGTGCGGAGGTATCCGTTGGGCCTGACGATGTTGCTCCTCGGCCTCGCCGGTGCGGTGGCGCTCTTCGGCGCCGCCGCGTGGCGCGTGCGTCGCGCGCGCCCGCCGCAGGAGATCGTCGAGTCGCGGCACGTGGTCGATCTGACCGAAGGGCGGTTCCGCGTGGTTGGCCGCATCGGCGCGATGCAGACGGTGTCGAGCGCGGTGGACGCGAGCCCCTGTGTCTACGTCGACGTCAGCGAGTTCCGCACCTTCGGGGGTGGGGCGTTGGCGCAAGAGGTCGTGCGCGAGATCCGCGCGACGCCGTTCCTCGTCGACGACGGAACCGGGCTCGTGTGGGTCGATCCGCGCGAGGCGGAGATCGAGGCGGTCACGGTGCGCGAGGATCTCGGGCTCACCGCGGAGCGACGGCTGCGCGTCGGCGAAGAGGTCGAGGTGGTCGGCGCGTTTCGGCGGCTCGAGGTCGAGAGCGAGGGCGGGCCGTACCGCGGCGTGTCGAGCGTGTGGAGCGTGGGGGCCGACGCCCACGGCGCGCCGCGCGTGAGCTACCGGACCGAGCCCGAGATGGTGCTCGCGGGCGACGAGCTCGCGGCGTTCTTCCGCGGCGCCGGCGTGCTCCTCGTGGCGGCGGGCTCGCTGATCGCGCTGCTCGTGAGCTGATGGCTCGTGAAGCTGCGCCGCGCTTCCGCCGAGAAACACACGAAAAAGCCCCTGCGCGAAGGCAGGGGCGGTTCCGGCGCGTGGATTCGAACCACGATTCGCGGATTCAAAGTCCGCTGTCCTGCCTTTGAACGACGCCGGATCCTGGCGGCCCGAGGGCGCGCACGGGCGGAATCGATAACACACCTCCGCGCGAAGGCACGGGGCCGACGCGCGAAAAAACGACGTGCGCAAGCCGTGACCGCGATCGTCGTCGCGATCGTGGACGTGGACGTGGTGGACGTGGGCGTGAACGGCGACGTGGTCGGCGACGACCGCCGTGCGGTCACTGCGAGCCCGCCGCCCTGATGGCGTGCCTGCCACGCCGACGCCGTGCGCCCAGTCGCTTGCCGAATCCGCCGCGTCGCTCTACCGTGAGTCACGTTGTCCGTCGCTCGGGTGCGCGACGGGGCTTGGGGTGTCGCGATGAAGAGTCTGTCTCGGGGTGCCATCCGCGCGGTCGTGTGCGTGGCGTGGGTCATGGGTGTCGTCGGCTGCGACGACGGACCGGGCTTCAATCTGCCGCCCGTCGATCCAGGGCCGCGCGACGCCGGCATGCCGCTCGAGGACGGCGAGGTCCCGGACGACGACGGCGGCGTGATCGGCGTCGACGGCGGTCCCACGTTCTGCAGCGAGGTCTCCTGCGGGATGGGCACCTGCAACGAAGGCGGACGCACCTGCAACTGCGACCCTGGCTACGAGTACGACGAGGCGATGCGCACCTGCGTGGCCGACGCGTGCGGAGGCGAGTGCGGCGCGGGCACCGTCTGCAACGAGACCAGCGGCGAGTGCGAGGCCCCCGGCTGCACCCCCGACCGCGAGGTCGGCGACTTCCGCTTCTGCTTCGACACCACGAACGACGGCTACGACGTGGTGGTGCGCTACGAGGGCGCGGGCGACCTCGACGTCGCGGGCAGCGAGATCAAGCTCAACGGCGCGCGCGTGAACCTCGCCGGCTCCTACGACGCCGCGACCAAGACCTTCGCGATCCGCGCGCGTGGGCTCCCGCCGTCGAAGTACAGCTACCTCTTCCGCCTGCGCACCACGACTGGCACGAACGTTCGCCCGCTCTTCGTCCCGATGTGGATCGGCGAGGGCATCCGCTACGCGGACTTCACGTGGAACGACAGCATCGTCTACCAGATCTTCACGGACCGTTTCCTCAACGGAGACCCGTCGAACGACCTGAACAATTCGTCCGGAACGCTCGCGCAGGTCACCGACATGCGCAGCCAGTGGCAGGGCGGAGATTTCGCGGGGATCACGCAGAAGATCCGCGATGGATACTTCGAGGACATGGGCATCAACACGCTCTGGATCTCCTCGCCGATCCTGAACAGCCACAACAGCCAGCCGGGCGTCGATCCCGGCGACACGCGCCGCTTCGCGAGCTACCACAGCTACCACCCAATCGCGACGGGCTACACGCACCTGAACGACTTCGGCTACGCCAACCCGATCGAGCCCGCCTTCGGGACGGCGGAGGAGCTGCACGAGCTCGTGAACGAAGCGCACCGGCGCGGCATCCGCATCATGCCGGACTTCGTGGCGAACCACGTCCAGCGCGAGGCCAACATCTTCGCGCGACACGAGGGTTGGTTCTTCGGCTACAATCAATGCCACAACCGCTGGGACGAGGCGCGCATCGGGTGCTGGTTCACCCTCGACATGCCGGACTTCCACTACGGCGCCAACCCCGACGCGGTGACCGCGGTGGTCGATCACGCGCTCTGGATGATCCAGGAGTTCAACTTCGACGCCTTCCGCGCCGACGCGCTCAAGCACATGGACGACGTCTTCGTGCGCGCGCTCAAGCGGGCGGTGGTCGAAGAGATCGAGACCACGGTCGACGATCACTCGCGCACGGTCGAGCCGACGATCTTCTACATGGTCGGCGAATCGCTCGGCGGCTGGGCCCGCTACCACGTGCGCGCGGACATGGTGCAGGGACAGGTCGACGAGGAGTACTACAACCAGACCAAGGCCGCGCTGCTCACCTTCACGGGCACGCTGCGCAACCTGGCCAACTTCTCGATCCCGAACGACACCGCGTACCTCACCGCGCAGTCCACGATGGGCGGATCGGGCGGCTATCCAGGCGCGATCATGGGGAACTTCTTCGGCAACCACGACCAAGTTCGGGCATTGACCGAAGCCGGTGGCCGCACGGGTGACGGCGCGTACCGACGCCTCCGCCTCGCTCAGACCTTCTTGTTCACGTCGCCCTACAACGTCCCGATGCTCTACCAGGGCGACGACATCGGCACCGAGGGCGGGCCCGATCCCGACAACCGCCGCATGCAGCGCTTCACGGGGCTCTCCGCGGAAGAGATGGCGTCACTGGAGAACGCGCGGCGCGTCGGGCAGCTCCGCGAGGAGCACGTCGCGCTCCGCCGCGGAAGCCGCAACACCGTGGTCGTGGAGGACTACTTCTGGGTCTACCGCGTGAGCCACATGGGCGACGAGGTCTACGTCGCGCTCAACCGCGATGCGGACAAGACCTGGTCGCCGCCGAGCGGCTTCACGGACCGGCTCGGCAACTGCAGCGGCGGGCGCGTGCCGAGCCAGCAGAGCTGCGTGTTCACGCGCGACTGATCACGACCGGTCGGTCACGCGCGACGACGATCGATCGCGTGCGACCGACCTTCGCTCGAAGCGATCGACCGCGACCGAACCTCGCAAGAAGGGTCGACCGACCCTCGCTCGAAGGATCCACCCTTTTTGCCAACCCCCGGAATCACGAGGGATTTCAAGGGTCCAACCCCGAACGGAGACGAACGCGCCGTGCCCGGGAGACCGAGCACGGCGTCGCTGGGTCCGCGGGGTCAGCCGCGGACCCGCGAAACGTTCGTGAAGCGTGGGAGCTCGCTCAGATCCCGATCCCGCCGCCCGGATCGCTCGGCGGCGACGGGGGTTCCTCGCCGTCGCGCGGTCCCGAGCCGGGCTCGGCGCCCACGCGCGTGACCGTCCACGCGTCGAGGTCGATCCCGAAGAGCGAGAGCGCGCTCCCCTCGGTGGGATCGCCCGCGAAGTAGCGGCCCGCGACCACCCACGCGACGCGCGCGCTCGGGACGTCGGCGAAGAAGCGCCAGCTCGGCACCGTCTCCGGCGTGCCGAAGCCGAGCGTGCGCTCGCCCGTGGGCATCGCGACGCCCGCGATCGGCGTGCGGCTCCCGTAGCGCACCGCGACGTCGCGCTCGGTGTCGTCGACGAAGAGCGCGAGCGGCTCCGGCGCGTCCTCCGAGACGTGCACCACGTGCACCCGCGCGTCGGCTCCCGCGGGCTCGAGCGCGAGGCGCGTGGCGACCACCTGGAAGCGTCGCGTGTCGCGGAAACCCACCGGCCCACCGAGCACCACGAGGTAACGCTCGCCGCGCACCAGATCGCCCGCGGTGTTGCCCGCGAACACGAGCTCGCCCTCCGCGTCGCGACCGACCACGTTCACGTACGCGTTGCCGGGCGCCACACGGCGCGGCGCGATCAGCTCGCCGTACGCGAGCGTCCCGAAGGCGATCTCACCGACCTGCACCTCCGCGTCGAGCACGTTCGGCGACGCCTGCAGCAGCGCGACCTCCGGATCGACACCGAGGAACGAGGTCCCGGTGGCGCCCGCGGCCTCCGGCAGGATCGCGAGCAGGCCTGGCGCGTCGACGCCGCGGCCGCCGACCTCACCGACCAACGCGAGCACGATCGTGCTGCCCTCTTCGATGCCGCTCGACCACGTGAACGAGAGCTCGGTGCGCGCGTCGCCCGCGACGATCGCGGAGCCGGAGCCAGTGGCGGGCACGGAGATTCCGTCGGCCCGCCCTTCTGGCGCGAGGTCCTCCAGATCGAGCGCGCGGTCCGCGTCGAGATCGGCGGCCGCGACGCCGAGGCCGTCCATCGCGTGGATCACGGTCGCGGACGCGAAGCCGAGCGGCGGCTCGACCTCGACGTCGTCCACGATCCACGTGACGAGATCGTCGGCCGTCCCGCCGAGCGCGACGAGCTGCTCGGAGCCTTCGGCGATCGTGAGCGCGATCGTGGCGATCGGCTCCGCGGTCGGCGCGTCGCCCGTCTGACGCAGCAAGAGCTCGTGCTCGCCCGCTTCGAGCGGCGCGTAGCCGGAGGCCCCGCGGTACGCGACGCCGCGCGCGAGCGCGATGGGGCTCTCGGGTGCGTAGACGTCGACCGGACCGAGCGCGCGCGAGAGGCTCGCGAAGCGCACCCGACCCCGCGGGGGTCCGCCCGCGTCGGTGCCCGAGTCCGGGAGCTCGCCCCCGTCGAGCCCGGAGTCGCGGAAGGGAAAGCCGCCGTCGGTGCGGGGGCCGGCGTCGATCCACGGACCGATCGGTCGGTCGTCGTCGCCACAAGCGACCAGAGCGAGCGCGAGCGCGAGCAGAGATACGTGTTTCATGAGACCACCTGGGCGTGAGAAATGCCGCACTTCGAGCCACGCGTTCGAGTCGAACTGGATTTGAGTGTCCGCTCGTTCGGGGCTGCTCGTGACCGAGACGCCCGTGATCTGCGGGAGCCCGCGTCGCGGTTCGATGCTCATCGGACCTCCTCCAAGCAGAGCAACGTCACGGGATCGCAGGTCGCGGTGCCGCAGCAGGGCGAGCCTGCGCACTCGGTGCCGATCGCCGCGCACTCGGGCGCGACGCACTCGCCGTCGGTGCAGGTGCCCGCGCAGCAGTCCGCGCTCGTCTCGCACGTCGCGCCTTCGTTCACGCAGCTCCCCGCGATCCACTGCGCGGCCATCGCGTGGTGGCGTGCGCTCTGCCCCGTGAGGCGGAAGGGCACGAAGGAGGGATCGCCCTCGCCGATCTGCGCGGGATCGATCGCCATGAGCCAGAGCTGACGCGGCGTGGTGTCGCGCGTGCCGAAGCGCGCGTTGCCGTGCGGGGCCCGCGAGTAGAAGGCGATCCACTGCAAGCGCCGCCCGCCGAGCTCGCGCGTCTCGACCGGGAGGAAGACCGGCCAGAAGGCCGCCGTCGATCCCTCCGGACCCATGCCGGTGTCGAGGCGGCGCACCGTGCCGTCGTCGACGCGCACCACGTAGAGCGCGGAGGTCGCGCCGCCTTGGCTGCCGCTCGCGGTGCCGTGCGCGAAGACGAGGAGCTCGCCGCGCGGGCCGAAGCTCGGCCGCGCGTCCGTCACGCCGCCTTCGGGGGCGTCATCGAGCGCATCGCCCGCGTGCAGCTCGCGCGCTTCGCCGAACGTCGTGCCTTCGAGGCTCTGCACCACGATCGCCGTCGTGTCCTCGGTGCCGTCGGGGTGATCCGTGCCGCCACGCACCCACGCCACGAGGTCCCCCTCGGGCGAGAATGCGGGCGAGCTCGCGGTCTCCGTCGGCAGCCCCGTCGCGGCGACCGGTGCACCGTCCGCGTCGAGGAACGCGAGGCGCGAAGGCCCCGCCGGCCACGCGCCCGGCTCCTCGCGGAAGCTCGCGAGCACGCGCCCATCCGGTCCGAACGCGAACGCATCGTAGACGCGGTCGAGCATCACGTCGTCACTGCCGTCGGTCGCGACGAAGGCGCTGGTGTCGAGGTCGAAGGTCGCCGCGATCGTCGCGCCGTCCGCGCTCACCGCGTGGCAGCCGCTGCAGTCGCGCGACGGCACCGACAGCGCTTCGCGGGTGCCTGCGCGCAGATCGAGGCGCGCGAGGTGCGAGGTCGCGGGATCGGTCTGCACCTCCCAATACGCGAGCGCGCCGTGGAGCGCACCGCCCGCGACCGAAAAGCGCAGCGGAGCGCCTCGCACACCCGCCGCTGCCCGGGGCGCGAAGCGCTCGACCACCACGCGGATCGCGCCGCGCTCTTCGGGCTCTTCGATCGGCGAGCGCAGCCCGGGCGCGGTCACGCTCTCGCGCAGGATCGCCCAGCTCTGCGGGTCGATGGTCCACGCGTCCGGGAAGCCGGGGCCTTCGTGTACGAGGTGACCGCGGATCTCCACGCCATCCGCCGACACCCGCACGCGCACGGTGTCGCCCGGCGAGGTCGCGTCCCAATGCACCTCGGGCGCTGCGACGTCGGAGGGCAGGAGCGCGTCCGGCAGGGGCGCGAGCACGCGTGGACCACCAACCGGATCGTCCGCCACCGGCGTCTCGTCGAGGATGCGCACGATCGCGGGCGGCGCGCTCGGCGAGGCGAGCACGTTGCGCTTCACCTCGACCCGCACGAGCCCTTCGCCGCGCCCGACGCGGCCATCCGGCAACGCGACCTCTGCGTAGACCCGCACCGTGCCGCCCGCGCGACCGGTCGATTGAATCAGACCTTCTGCGTCGACCTCTGCCGCGCGGGTGCTCGAGAGCCACCAACGATCGACGCGCAGCGCGAGCGGACCGCCGCGCACGCCGTCGAGCCACGCGGTCGCGACGCCCGCGCCGAGCGCGCCGTCCTCCGCGACGATCACCGCCGGCTCGACCTCGATACGGAGCGTGACGTCGCCGTCGGGGATGGTGGTCGGAGGGTCGTCGTCTCCACACGCGAGCGCGAAGGCGAGGAGCAACGGGACGAGCACGGAACGAAGTCGCATGGATCGCTCATCGAAAACGGGTGAAACACGGGCCGCAGCGCGAAGTCCTTCTTCGTTCATCGCGCACCTCCCTCGAAGACGAAGCGCGCGAGGCCGGCCGACGCGACGCCGTCTCCGCTGCTGGCGAAGGGACCACCGACGTAGAGGCCGTCCGCGAGCGCGTGCACGTCCTCCGCGATGTCGTCGACGCCGTTTTGGAGCTGACGCCACACACCGGTCTCGAGATCGCCGTCGAGCCAGGCCACACCTTGCTCGCTCTCTTCGCCGTCGCGATCGGTGACGAACCAACCCACCGCGAAGAGCACGCCGTTGACGCTCGCGAGGTCCGAGACGAAGAGGCCCGGCAGGCCGTTGCCGACCTCACGCCAACCGTCCGGCGAGAGCCACGCGACGTTCGCGATCGGCGTCACGTCGGCCGCGTCGAGGTCGCCGCCCACGATCAGCTCGCCTTCGTGGCGAAGCACCGCGCTCGGGTAGCCCTCGAAGCCGCTCGGGCCGACCGCGTGCCACGAGAGGCCGTCGAAGCGCGCGATCCCGTCGACCGCGATCCCGCCCGCGGTGGAGAAGTCGCCCACCACGAAGACGTCGCCGCCGTCGAGGAAGATCGCGCGCGGCGCGCCGTCGAGGCCGGTGCCGAGCGGATGCCAGCGCACGCCGTCCCACCGCGCGAGGTGCGAGACGAGGAGCGAGCTTCCGTCCGGACCCACGCGCGTGAAGTCGCCGCCGACGTAGAGGTGCCAGTTGGCCGGGTCCACCGCGAGCGCACGCACGGCGCCGTTGGTGCCGCCGCCGAGCGTCGACCACGCCACGCCGTCCCAACGCGCGAGGCCACGGTACGCGCCGTCCTCGTTCTCGACGCCCGCGTAGACGAAGCCACCCGGCCGCAGCGGAAGCGACGCGGGCGCGACGTCCGGGATCGGATCGTTGCCGACCGCGAGCGCGTGCACGATGCCCGGCAGGCCCTCGCCCATCGGCTCCCAACCCACGCCGGGCACGAGGCGCGCGACGTTGTCGACCCGGCGATCGCCCGCGTAAGTGAAGCGTCCGCCGACGTAGAGACCGCAGTCGCCGAGCGCCGCGAGCGCGAGCACTTCGCCCGTCACGCCGCCGACCACGTCCTCGTCGACCTCCGCGAGCGGACGCCAATACGTTCCGTCGAACGCGACCACACCGAAGGCCGCGCGATCGCCGGCGAGCGAGAAGAGCCCGCCGAAGTACACCAGCCCACTGCGCGTCACCTCGAGCGCGAGCGCGTTGGTGCCGATGAGCGAGACGCCGCGGATCTTGCCGAGCCCGCCGCGCACGTCGTCCCAGACGCCGCGCTCGAGGTCGTAGCGCGCGGCGTCGTTCACCAAGACCGCGTCCGGTCGGAAGCCCGCCGCCACGAAGCCGCCCGTCGCGTAGAGCTGTCCGTCGAGCACGCCGATGCCCTCGACGCGCCCCGGACCCGCCGGATCCGAGTGCACGCCGTCGCCGACGAGCTGCCACGCGCCGCCCTCCCAATGCGCGATCCCGCCGCCGTAGTCGTAGTTCTCCGGATCTTCGATCGGGAAGGTGCCCGCCGAGTACAATTCGCCTTCGTCGTCGAAGACGAGCGCGTTCACTTGATAAAATGGGTGCACGAAGGGTCGCGACTCCCAGGAACCTTCGCGAAGACACGCGGCGTTCGTGGCTTCCAACGCGCCGACGAAGCCGAAGTCTCCCGCGATGCACGTGGTGCCTTCGTGGTGCGCGATCGCGCTCACGCCCGCGTCGGGCGCGTCGTCGTCGGGCGCGCTCCAGGCGGTGCCGTTCCAGACCGCGAGGTAGGGCGCGACGACCTCGTCGACCGTCTCGAACCAGCCGCCGATCCAGAGCCGTCCGTCCGGAGCGAGCTCCATCGCCGCGATCTCGGCCGGCGTCGCGCCGATCGAGGTCCACGCGTCGTCCGACCAGCGCAGCACACGCCCGCCCCACGTCTCAGGATCGCGGATCGCCACGTAGAACACCCCGCCCGCGCCGGCCGCGAGCGCGGTGACGTCGCCATCCACGCCTTCGCCGAAGGTGCGCCAACGCTCGCCCGTCCAGAGCGCGACGTTGCGGGTGCGCACGCGACCGACCGCGTCGAAGGTGCCGCCCACGAGCACCGCGTCGTCGTCGTCGGGCAGCGACGCGAGCGCGGTGACCGCGAGGTCGGAGCGACCGCCGACGCCCGGCACGTAGAGGGAGCCGTCCCACGCGCCGCGGGTGGGATCGGCCTCGATCGGCAGCGCGGCTGGATCGCAGGCGAGCTCGCCGGGTGGCGGCTCGAAGGTGCCCCGGCCCGCGTCGGGGACCGAGGGCGCGCCGTCGCGGACGGGAAATCCGCCGTCGGGGATCGCGCCGCCGTCGTCGTCGCCGCAGGCGAACGCGAGGGAGAGCAGCACGGGGAGAAGTCGGTGAGCGGTCCGGTGGGTCATGGGTCGCCTCCGCTCGATCGCGACGGCGGCTCAGCCGGGCGCTTTTCGTCCGACCTCGCGTGCCATCCCGCCGACTCGTCGGAGCCGCGGTTCGAGCGTACGTGCACAATCTGACGAGCTAGAGCGCGATGTCGCAAGCAGAGCGAACCATCGAGACCGAGGGTTGCAAGCCCATGATTTTTCAAGATTATACGATCTCGACCATGTCAGAATCGCACATACAACCTCGCCACAGGCGACGGAATGTGCACTGCCGACGTTGCCGCATCTCGCGGGAGCGCACCACCCTAGGGGCATGGTCGGCTCCATCGGTTTCGCTCGCTCCCTCGCCCTGCTGTGCGCTGCGCGTGTACGCGCGAGCGCCCGCCGATCGGGCAGCTCGACTTCTCGACCGAGTCGGCGGGGTCAGCGGCCGACTTCCGTCGAAGGTCTCGGTGGGCTCGTGTCGGTGGCGACGCGCGTCGGCAGCCGGCTGCGGCGGCGACACCCGCCAGCCCCCGGTCGACGGCGGGCCCCCCACGGACGGCGGATTCTCGTGCGTGCCCGAGCGGGGCTACTGCGACGGCCGGACCCACTTCGTCTGCGGCGCGGACGGTACCTCGCGGCAGGACGAGGTCCAGTGCGAGAGCGGCTGCGATCCCGAGGACGGCTGCCGCCCCTGCAGCGCGGGGGATCGCCTCTGCGAGGGCGACGTCTCCTACGTCTGCACCGAGGACGCGCGCTGGGTGGTCGTGCGCGACTGCGGCGAGTGGGGCAGCACCTGCGGCGTCGGCGTCTGCGAGGACGCCTGCGGCGAAGCGGAGCTGCGCCGTCGCAACGTCGGCTGCGAGCTCTGGGCGAGCCCGCTCGCGAACCTCTTCGGCGGCGGCGAGCTCGACCCCGAGCGCTTCGACTTCCGCGTGGTCGTCGTGAACCCGAACGCGGAGCCCGCGCGCGTCGCCTTCGCGCAGGGCACGCGCCGCCTGCGCGACGTCGTCGTCGGACCGGGCCGCCTCGAGGTCGTGGTGCTCCCCTGGATCGACGGCATGAGCGACGCGATCTCGACCCGCCGCTTCGAGAGCTTCGTGCAGCCCGAAGGCGCGTACCGGATCACGAGCGATCGCCCGATCGCGGCCTTCCAGTTCAACCCCTTCGAGTACGAGAGCGAGGGCGCGAAGTCGTTCACCAACGACGCGAGCCTGCTCTTCCCCGCGCACGCGCTCACCGGCGACTACCTGGGCGTGAGCTACGCCGCGGCCGGCACGCCCGACACGCAGCGCCTCTCCGGCTACCTCGCGCTCGTCGGCACCACCGAGGAAGCGGCCGAGGTCACGGTCACCCCGAGCGCGCCGATCCTCGCCGAGCGCGGAGGCGCGTTCGAGTCGGTGGCGGCGGGCGAAACACTCACCTTCATGCTCGCGCGCGGCGAGGTCGCGCACCTCGTGGTCGGCGGCGACGCGGACGACGATCTCTCGGGCACGCGCATCCACGCGACCCAACCGATCGCGAGCTTCGGCGGCCACGTCTGCGCGAACGTCACCACCGACGTCGGCACCTGCGATCACCTCGAGACGCAGCTCCCCCCACTGCAGACGCTCGGCACGCGCTACCAAGGCATGCCGCTCGTCGCGCCGCGCACGGGCGCCACCAACCTGCTGCGGCTGGTGGGCGCGTTCGACGACACCCGGGTGACCTTCGGTGACGGAGAGTCGATCACGCTCGGCGCGGGAGAGGTGCACGACGTGCGCGTCGACTCGGGCTTCTCGCTCGTGGCTTCGCGCCCCGTGCTCGCGGCGCAGTTCCTCCTCGGCGCGGGTGAGGTCGAGCCGCGCGCGACGCAGGGCGATCCTTCGCTGGTCGCGCTGGTGCCGGAAGAGCAACACCGCCCGGACTACACCTTCGTGACGCCGAGCTCGTACCGCGGCGCGACCGGGCAGTCGTACGTGGTGATCACGCGCCCGGTCGGCGCCTCGGTGCGGCTCGACGGCGTGCTCCTCGACGACGCGACGCTCGACGACGACTGGACCGCGATCGACGCCACGCACGAAGTCGTGCGGGTGCCGGTCGAAGGCGGCACGCACCGCGTCGAGTCGGACGAGAACGTGGGCGTGCTCGTCTTCGGGCTCGGCCTCGACACCAGCTACGCGTACCCCGCCGGTCTCGAGCTCGAGCGCATCGTGCTGCTCTGACGCACGGCTCCGACGTTCCGCGATCTTTCACGTCTGATTTGCGCATTTGATCTTCGGCGTTTCGTTCCTCCTCTCCGCTCCCTTCGACGACATCGTTCGACGCCCCCCCGCACCCGTGCACCCACGCACGCGGTTCGTGCACCCACGCACACACCGCCCAAACGCCTCACCCAAACGAGGGATCCCGATGGATCTGCACCACACCACGTTCCCCGACCCTGGCCCCGCCGACCCACACGAGGCACTCTCCGCCGTCGTGGACTACGAGCAGCTCGCCAGCGAGCTCCTTCGCGCCTTGCGCGGCAAACGATCGCAGGTCGCGTTCAGCCGTCGCCTCGGTCGACGGAGCAACGTCGCGTACGCGTGGGAGTCGGGTCGCCGCTTCCCCACCGCCGCCGAAGCGATGCGCGCGGCCGCGCTGGTCGGCTTCGACGTCGATCAGGCGCTGACGCGCTTCGCGAAGGTGCACGCGCCCTTCTTCGAAGGCGGCGATCCACGCGAGCCCGCGACGATGGCCGCGCTCCTGCGGGCGCTCGCGGCCTCGACGCCGACGACCGAGATCGCCAAGCGCGCCGAGCGCAGCCGCTTCGCGGTGTCACGTTGGTTGAGCGGCACCGCAGAGCCGCGTCTGCCGGACTTCCTGCGCATGCTCCAGAGCACCGCGCGCGGCGCGCTCACCTTCATCGCGTGCTTCGTGCAGCCGACGAAGCTGCCCTCCGCCAAGACGCAGTGGCAGCGCCAACAAGCCGCCGACGCGGTGGTGCGCGCGCACCCACACTTCCTTCTCTTGCTCGTGGGGCTCGGGCTCACCTCCTACCGCGAGCTCACGCGGCACGAGCCGGGCTTCCTCGCGCGCGAGCTCGGGCTGACGATCGAAGAAGAAGAGTCGGGGCTCGAAGCGATGGCGAAGGCGGAGCTCATCCGCTGGAACGGGCGACGTTGGGCGATCGACGCGGACGCGGAGGTCGATCTGCGGCGCGATCCGGAGATGCGCGACGAGATGCGCCGCTGGATCACGCGCCGCAGCGCGGACGCGATCGGCAAGAGCGACGAAGGCCTCTTCCAGTGGGTCGCGCTCTCGTGCAGCGAAGAGGAGCTCGTGGAGCTCCAGCGCGAGGCGCGTGCCTTGTACGAACGCGTGCGATCGATCGCGACCACGGACGGCGCGGAGCGCGCGGTGGTGTTCAACCTGCAGCTCTTCCCGACCCGGGTGGAGTGAGCGCGCGAGACGACCTCAGCACGCCGACCCGAGCGTGAGCCCGGCGACGAGAGCGTGAGCGCCACGACCCGAGCGTGAAGGAGCGAGCGACGTGCGCGCGCGAAACCCGACGCGAAAACCTTGACGAACGTGGGGTTCTCGGGACATCACTGAACGCATGTCCAGATCACTCGCGTCTCGTTCTCGTCGTTCGTCCAAGTCCGAGCCGGCCGAGCTCCTCGATGCCGATCCCGAGTGGGAGGAGCCGACGTTCGAGGTCGACGCGTCGTCGGAAGGCACCCCCGAGGCCCTTCCTGCGGTGCTGCGTGACGACGCCGACGAAGCGGAGTCCATCGAAGAAGATCGCACGCCGTGTGTGGATCCGGTGTCGGCCCCGCAGCGGGCGCTGATCGAGCTCTTCGCGTCGCGCGCGGAGCTGCGTTTCCCGGGCGTCGACGCGAAGGTGCTCGAGGCGCGCGCGGCGTCCGTGCGTGCGCTCGCCGAAGAGGTGGAGCGTGCGCGAGCGCTCCTGGCGCGAGCGGAGGCCGACCTCGGTCGAGGCCAACGCGAGCTCGGCGCGCTCGCCGAACGCGCGCACGAGTACGCGAGCATCTTCGCGCGCACGGACACGGAGCTCGCGGCGACGCTCGAGACGATCGTGCTGCGCCCCGAGCCCGCCGCGAAGCGACGCCGCCGCGAGGAGACGACACCCGAAGCGCCGAAGCGTCGTGGACGTCCGCCGAAGACGGCCGCGGTCGAGCTCCCGTTCGCGGCGAGCTGAGCTCCAGGTCGTCGCATCTCGTGGTCGTCTCGCGTCACCGTCCACGACCGCGAGCGACCACGTCCAAGTCCACGACCACGACCACGATGGATCGCGACCACGAGGATCGCGATCGCCATCACGGCGACTTCACGCGCTCGTGCGGCGGAAGGCGAGCAGCACCGACGCGAGGGTGACCGCACAGCCCGCGAGCGCGAGGGCGCTCGGCACCTCGTGCAGCCAGAGCCACGCGAGCAAGGTCGCGCCGACGGGCTCGGCGACGGTGGCGAGGCCGATCGTGGTCGGCGGCACGTGACGCAGCGCCCAGGTGAGCGCGGTGTGGCCCACGAGCTGCGGAAGCAGCGTCGCGAGCACGACGAAGAGCGTGGCCTCCGCGGTCGGCGGCACGAGCGGGAGCCCGAGCGACGCCGCGGTGCCGAGGAGCACCACGCCGCCGGTGCCGCACGCGATCGTGGCGAACGCGAGCACCGGAAGCTGCTCGCCGTGTCGACGCACCAGCAGCAGATAGCCCGCCATCGCGATCGCCCCCACGAACGCGAGCGCGTCGCCGAGGAGCGCGTCGGACGAGAACGCGTCGCTGCCGCCGAGCATCGCGGTTCCGACGAGCGCGACTGGGATCGCGAGGAGCTGCCGCGGCGTCGGGCGATCGCGCTTGGTCGCGAACGCGACGATCGCGAGCAGGAGCGGCGTCGCGGTGACGAGCGTGACCGACGCCGCGACCGTGGTGAGCGCGAGCGAGGTCACCCACGCGCCGAAGTGCAGCGCGTAGCAGAGGCCGCCGAGGGCGGCGTCGCGCCAGATCGCGGGCGAGAGCGTGCGGAGGTGACGCGCGGCGAAGGGCGCGAAGAGCAGCGCCGCCAGCACGAGCCGAAGCCCGGCGGCGACGAGAGGCGGGGTGGGCGCGGTGCGGCGGAAGAAGATCGCCGCGAACGCGATCGCGACCACCGCCACCGCGATCGCGATCCGCGCACGACGCAGCGTACGGAGGTCGGCGGGCGCGGGCGTCGCGACGGTCATCGGGCGCGCGGCGATAGCACGGGCCCGATGACCGAGCCGCTCGAGACGGAGGCCCCGCACCGCCGCGGGCGCGACCTTCGCTCGTCACTGCCCGAACCCACGAATGACCGTGCCGGGCCGCCTGCTCGAATCACGAAAGACACCGCACCGTCGTGGACGCAACCTTCGCTCGTCGCGACCTGGATCCACGAATGAACGCACCAGCGAACCCCTCGAATCACGAACGATCGGCGGGCCACCCGCGAGCTCGCGAGAAGAATTCGCGGTGATCAACGAAAGATCGCGGAAGTGATCGTGCCGCGGAAGAACTCGCCTTCGTCCTCGAAGCGCGGCGTGCCGAGGTGCCAACCGACGCGCACCTCGGTCGGGATGGTGAAGCCGTCGAAGGTGCGCTCCTCGAGGCAGAGCCCGCCGAAGGGCGACGCGTGGAACTCTCGGCCTTCCGGGTTGCCCCAGCGCTGCGTGAGGTTGCCGAGCAGCCGCCCGTCCGGCCCCACGCGCAGCGTCACGTCCGCTTCGTCACCGAAGACCTCGAAGCACGCGTGCACCGTCTCGTCGTCCTCCGCGCGCCACGCGACGGAATCTCCCACCAGCACCGACGGGAGCCAGAGCGACTCCAACTCGAGCCGCCCCTTCGCGGACCGCGACACGTCCGGTCCGTCGGCGCGCATCACCGGCACGATGCCGAAGAGCTTCCAGCGCATCGCGCCTTCTCCGTCGATCAGACGATCGGAGCCCGAGATGCGCATCACGCCTTTCTTGGTGGTCGCCTTCCAGATCAAACCGCGATCCCAGCGGATCACCTGTTCGGCTTCGAAGGGCAACCAGTCGCCGAGCTTGATCGACCCGTGCATCCGGAGACGCACCGCCGACGCGAGCGGAGTGCCCTCGGCGATCGCGTGCACGAGGTAGCGGCGCGCAGGTGCGGGCAGGTTCGGATCGAGCTCCGCCGCGCGAAACACCCGCGTCGGCGGCGGGACGTCGTCCCAGAGCTCGTCCAGCGTGACGTCGTTCAGGCTCATCGATTCCCCCTCGGTTCGGTGGGCGGAATGGGGTCGCGTCGGATCGTAGACCGTCGCCGCTCACGTCGCCGACCACGACCACGACCACGTCGACGATCACGATCACGATCACGACGTCGTCGCGCAACCGTACGTTCCGGGCCGCACGACGTTCCGGGCCGCGCGGAACGTGCGATCCCTCGCCTCAGACCGCGTGGCGCACGATGAGCTCGCCGAGGCGCGGGATCGCGGCCTCGACGTTCTTCTTCGCGGAGCCGCGGAGCTTCGAGTACGTGCCCTTCACGACACCGTTGGTGCTCTTCTGCGCCTTGGCGTCGGTGACCGCGAGCAACGCGTCCGCCGCGCGGCCCTGGTTCGCGACGAGGTACGTCTTCACGTCCTGGCCCTTCGAGCTCGCCTCTTGGGCGAGCGGCTCGAGCGCCTGCGCGAACTCCGGAAGCAGCCCTTCGACGACCGACTTCACGAAGCCGGGCTTGATGCCCTTCACGGTCGCGTACGCGGCCTTCACGGCCATCCCCGACAGGCCGCCCTTGTCGGCGACCTCGGCGTCGATGAGCTTCAGACAATCCTCGACGATCGCGGGCTTCTTGGCTTCGTCGGTGAGCGCGGCGGAGAGACTCGGCATGGCGCCTACTTCCCAGAGGCGCGGCGCTCACGCAAGCGCGTCCGTGTCGCGCCTGCGCCCGACGGCCTCGGGGCGGCTCCGGGCGCTCGACGTTCAGTCGTCCGCGCGGACCCGCACGTCCACGGTCTGCGAAGGCAGGTCGACCACCACTGCCTCGCCGCTCGGCGTGGTCCACACCCGCAGCGTGCGGCCGTCCGCCAGCGCGACGTCCACCGGCATCGGCTCGGCGCGCGCGCTCGCGACACGGAATCGCGCCGCCTCCGTGCCCACCGAGGCGACCGCGGGACCTCGGCTCGGATCCAGCGTCGCGAGCGCGTGGAGCGTCGCGCGCCGCACGTCGGCGTCGGCGTCGTGCTCCAGATCCTCGAGCACTCGGATCGCCGCGCGATCGCCGACCCGGCCGAGCGCCCACGCCGCGTTGGCGCGCACGCGGGGATCTTCGACGTGAAGCGCCCGACGAAGCGCACGATCGCGACGTCGAGCCGAACGCGCGTCGCCGCGATGCTCGGCCGCGAGCAGCGTGGCCGCGAGCGCGCGGCGTGGATCGTCGAGCGCCGCGAGCCAGAGCTCGGGATCGACGGAAACTTCGAGACGCGCGAGCGCGACCGCGATCGCGACCCACACGTCGGCGTCGCGCTCGTGCTCGAGCGCTTCCCGCAAGAACGCGATCGCATAGGCACCACCGAGCACGCCGAGCGACTGCGCCGCGAGCGCGCGCTCCGAGCTCCTCGACGAGCCCTCCGTCGACGCGAGGCTCGCTTCGAGCGCCTCGCGGACGCTCCGATCGCGCACCACCGCACGCCACGCGAGGCCGGTCGCGTCGGTGTGTCGCCGCAGGATCGTCAGCGCCTCGTCCTCGTGCTCGCCCGCGCGGTCCGCGCGCAACGCCACCGCGAGCTCGCGCCGCGCCTCCGGCCGCTCCGCTTCGTGGACGAGGATCGCGACCCCGCTGGGCCCGAGCTCCGCCAGCGCGGTGGCGGCTTCGTCGGCCCGCGCGCCTTCGCGAAGCAACCCGTGCAGGATCGCGAGCAGCGCCGGGTGCGGGCTCGCGAGCACCACGTCGCTCGCGTCGCGCACGCGCTGCGGATCGTCCGAGGTCACCGCGGCGCGCAGCTCGCGCTCCGCGGTGTCGGGATCGACGCGCAAGAGCGCGGCGAGCCAGCGACGCCGCTCCGCGCCTTCGGCGCCTTCGAGGCGCGCCACCACCCGCGGCGCGTCACGCGCGTCTCCCACGAACGAGAGCGCCTCCAGCGTGGCGTCGCGCAGGTCGGCCACCACGAGCGCGTCCGAGAGCCCGTCGAGCGTCGTACGGAGCGCGGGCGCCGCGCGCCCGTCGTCGATCGTGCGCACCGCGACGACCGCGGCGAGTCGTACGGGCGGCGGGTGCTCGCCGAGGGCGATGCGGGTCAGCAACGGCACCGCCTCGACGTCGCGCAGGGCGCCGAGCACTTGGATCGCGGGCACGAACGTCGGCGTCTCACGCAATCGCGCCGTGAGCGCCGGCGCGGCCGCGAGCCCCGCCTCCTGCAACGCTGCCGCCACGACGGCGCGGTGCTCGTCGCGACCGAGCGCTTCGACCAGGTGCTCCAGCGCGGTGCCGGTGCCGACCGCGACGAGCGCGCGCGCGAAGGGCTCCGCCTCCAGCGCGGACGACTCGGCGAGCCCTCGCGCGAGCGTGTCGGCGAGCGCAGGATGGGCGCGACGACCGAGCGCGCGCGCGATCTCCGCGCGGACGGAACCGTCTCGCTCGGTGCGCAGCGCCTCGACCAACGCCGCGCGGGCTCCCGGCGCATCGCCTCGCACACCGAGCGCGCGCGCGGCGGCCCGACGCTCGAGCGCGTCACCGCTCTGGAGCTGCTCGGCGGCGCGCAACGACGGCACGTGCCGCGACCACGCCTGCGCCTGCGCGAACGCGGTCGCGAACGTCCCGATGCCGATCCAGACGAGCCAGGCGAGCCACAGGAGCGCGTTCCACGAGCGCACGGGTAGACCCTACCGTTCTTTCGCGAGGGTGCGCGACGAATCGAGTCGGGCCGCGAAGCGCCGAGATTCCGCCGACGCTTCGGAGCCGTGCGAGCGGACGGAGCGTCGATCCATCCGTCGCGAGCTTTCTTTGCATCGGCCGGGAACCGGACACCGCCGAACGTCACTTGTCCTTTCGGGAGGCTCGGTACGGCCTTTCGAGGAGGAGTCGATGGACCGAACGAACGTCGAGGGCTGGGGGACGACCGCGCGTGGAGCGAGCTCGTGGGGCCGCATGGCCGCCGTGTCGCTGGGGTTGGTCGCCGCGATCGCGGGATGCGGGGGAGACGACGACGGCACGACGGACGCGAGCACCCCGATGCTCGACGGCGGGAGCCCGATGGGTGACGCGGGGATGCGCGACGACGCGGCGATGGGGATGGACGCGGGAACCCCCGAAGACGCAGGCGAAACGGACGCGGGCGAGACCGACGCCGGCGGGTCCGATGCGGGCGGCTGCCCGGTCGGCATGACGGGCCCGGACTGCGAGGAGTGTGCTCCCGGCTACGTCGATCGCCTCGGGATGGGCGAGTGCCTCCCCACGTGCGAGGTCGAGGACGCGATCGCGTGCGGGGATCACGGCACCTGCATGGAGAGTCCGCTCGACGGATCGCTCCTCTGCCACTGCGACTCCGGCTACGAAGGCGCCTCGTGCGACATGTGCGAGGAAGGCTTCGACTCGGTCGGCGGGGAGTGCGAGCTCCCCGATCCACCCGCGCTCGGGCTCTCGCTCTGGCTCGACGCCGACGCACCCGACTCGCTCACGCTCGGCGCGTCGAACGAGGTGCTCGGCTGGGCAGACCGCCGAAGCTTCATCGCCCTCGAAGCGACGCCGACGACAGGCATCGCACGGCCGACGTTCCAACCCACGGGCCGCAACGGCCGCGGCGCGGTCGACTTCGACGGGGTCGACGACCAGCTCGCGCTCAACGGCTACAACGGCCTCAGCGCGACGGACTTCGAGATCCTCTTTGCGGGCGAGCCCTCGGGCGCCACGCCGATCGGTCTCGTCGGGGCGCTCTCCGGCACCTCCGACTGGGCGGTGATGATCGACCGACACGAGTCGAACGACTTCCGCTTCACGTTCCGACGACCGCCCGGGACCACGGGCGGTGAGACCGTGGTGGTGGACCGGATGGCACCCGCACGGCCGATGTACGTCGTCGCCACCCACCAATCGAGCGGTCCGTCGGACAGCCTGGCCATCTTCGCGAGCGACGACCCGATGCAGGCCGCGGGGGTGTCTCTCCTCGGCACCAGCGGGCCGATCGCCGGCAACCTGAACCTCCGCATCGGACGCACGCAGGCGGGGCGCATGAACGGCAAGGTCTACGAGATCCTCATCTACACGCGCCGACTGAGCGTCGACGAACGCGCGGAGGTCACGTCGTATCTCCGCGCCAAGTGGAATCTGCCCTGACGCCGTCGCTCTTCGCGCGCACGTGACGACGCGCGAGGAACACACGAACACCCGGATGAGCCGCGCGCTCGTTCGGGTGTTCTTCGTCGATGTTGCCGGATGTTCGTCGGGTGCTCGCGACGGTGTCTTCGTCGGGTGTTCTGCGTGAGGGCCGCGCGTGCTAACAAGGCTCCGTGTCCGAGGACGCAGCTCAGCTCGACGCGTGGAGAGCCGGCGACCAAGACGCAGGCGCCGCGCTGATCGAGCGCCACTACGGCTCCGTCCTACGGTTCTTTCGGACCAAGGTGGGCGAGGACGCCGACGATCTCGTGCAGCTCACGTTCCTTCGCTGCGTCGAGGCGAGCGAGCGTTTCCGTGGGGAGTCGAGCTTCCGCGCGTTCCTCTTCGGCATCGCGCGGAACGTGCTCTTCGAGCACATCCGCCGCCGCGTGCGCGACGGGAAGGTCGACCCCGACTTCGGCATGAGCTCGATCCTCGACCTCGAGCCGCGCGCGTCGACGATGGTGTTCCGCAAGGCCGAAGAGCGCGCGCTCGTCGAGGCTCTGCAGCGGATGCCGGTCGAGTTTCAGATCGTGCTCGAGCTCTTCTACTGGGAGGAGCTCTCGGTCGACGAAGTGGCCGTGGCCGTCGGGGTCGCGGTGGGGACCGTGAAGAGTCGCCTGCACCGAGCCCGCGAGCGCCTCAAGGAAGCGCTCGCGCAACCTGGGCTCGAGGACGATCGGGCGATCTCGAGTTGCTTCGCACGCGTCGCGGAAGACAACGCCTGAAGCGCGGCGTTGCCTCGAAGCGACACGACGTCGTCGCGAGCGCCGCCACGTTCGCTGCGCGCCCCAGATCGCCGTGTGAGGCGGACCCCGACGCATTGCGCTGGTCTCCCACGCCTCGAACGACATAGAACCCCGTGTGGTGGACCGGTCGGAACCCGAGGAGGACGGGCTCGACGCGTCGATCCGTCGGCTCCGTCCCGAGGGGCCGAGCGGCGGCTCGATCGAACGACGACTCGCGATCGCGTCCATCCTGGGAGCTTCTGGGAGCGCCAAGGCGCTGCCCCGCTTGGGTCGGCTCGAAGTCCAGTCGCGGCTCGGTGGTGGTGGGATGGGCGTGGTGTACCGCGCCTACGATCCAAACCTCGGGCGCCTCGTCGCGGTGAAGCTCCTCCGGAGCTGGATGCCGCGTGAACGACGCGGAGTCATCGCGGCGGAGGCGCGAGCGCTCGCGCAGCTCAACCACCCGAACGTCGTGACCGTCCACGAGATCGTCGAAGGCGAGGACGAGCTCTACTTCGTGATGGAGTACGTGCCGGGCCGCACGCTCCGCGCCTGGCTGGACGCTCACCCGTCCGCGAGCTGGCGGGACGTCGCGGAGTGGTTCGCGCAGGCGGGGCGTGGGCTCGTCGCGGCGCACGACCGAGGTCTCGTCCACGGGGACTTCAAGCCCGAGAACGTGCTCGTGGGCGACGACGGAAGGGTCCGAGTGGTCGACTTCGGTCTCTCGCGTCCGCTCCACGCCGACGCGGGCGGCCACGAGACGGGCGGCACACCGCATTACATGGCCCCCGAGCTCGGCACCGGAGCTCCTCCGTCGCCACGAAGCGATCAATACGCCTTCTGTCGCGCGCTCGGCGACGCGCTCGCCACCCGAAGTCCGCCCGCAGCGCTCACGGATTCCCTGAGCCGAGGCCTCCTCGCCGATCCCGAAGATCGCCATCACCACCTGAACGAGCTCCTCGCGGTGCTGCAGGGTGTGCTCGAGGCCACCAAAGAACGATCTCGCGCCGTGCTCCTCGCACGTGTCGATCGCCTCTGGCTGCAAGGTGTGCTCGATCGTTCGCTCGGTGAAATCGGCGCGCTCACGATCGCGCTCTCGAACGCACCGGAGCTGGTACGACCGCGCGCGTCGGGAATGCCGACGACGTGGGAGCTCGGTAGCGAACGTTCGTTCGGGTCCCACGAGGTCGCGCAACTTCTGGAAGCCGCACACGGCTCACTGCTGCTCGTCGGAGGACCGGGTGCGGGAAAGACGACGCTTCTGTTGCAGCTCGGGCGCGAGCTCTGGCGCACCGCGACGTGGAGCGCGGACGCACCGGCGCCGGTGGTGTTGAGCCTCAGCACCTACGCGCCCCCGCCGGCGTCACGCGCGAGCACGAGCGCCGCGCTCGGAGATCACTTCGCGGCCTGGGTCGTCGACGAGCTCGTCGCGAAGTACGGCTTGCCGCGGCGCGCCTCGAAGACGTGGCTCGAAGAGGCTTCGGTCGCCTTGCTCCTCGACGGGCTCGACGAGACCGATCCCACCCAGCGCGACCGCGTCATCGAAGCGATCGACGGCTTCCGCGCGACCCATCCGGCCCCGCTCGTCGTGACGAGCCGCGACTCGGAGTACGAAGCCGCGACGAAGCGTCTGTCGTTCGGCGCCGCGCTTCGTCTCGAGCCCCTCGACGACGCCAACGTCACGAGCCTCGTCGAGTCCAAACGCGCATCGCGTCTGATGGCGCAGCTCGCGCGCGACCCCGAGCTGCGCGAAGAGCTGCGAAACCCGCTGCTGCTCACGCTCTACGCGAGCAGCGAGGACAGCAGCGAAGGCGACGCCGAGGTCGAAGACCCTTCGTGGGCGCGCGCGTACCAACGCTACGTCGAGCGCGCGTTCGCGGGGGTTTCCAACGAAGAGCGTCACCAGCTCGGCGCACAGCTCGGTTTCCTCGCGCAGACGATGCGTCGTTTGAGCGTGTCGGATCTCTGGCTCGAGCAGCTCACCTTCGCGTGGCTCGAGCGACCTTGGGAACGACGCGTCGGCTACGCGCTCGGGGTCCTCGCGGTGCTGCTCTTCGGGGTGGGGCTCAACCTCGCGCAGGTGCCGCTCACGGGCGACCCGCTTCCGTCCGCGCTGACCTTCGGCATCGGCGTCTCGCTCTCGTCGTTCGCCTTCACGCGTGGGCGCATCAAGCCGGTCGAGCGCCTGCGATGGTCGTGGCGCCGCATGCTCCGTTTGCTTCCCGTGACCACCGTGTGCGCCACCCTCGTCGGGCTCGCCGAAGCCCTCCGCGTGAACTTCGCCGCCAACATCACGGGCGCCGCGATCACGGGCGCGATCCTCGCCGTGACCTTCGCGCTCGAGTCCGGGGACCGCGCGACGCGCGTGCGACCCAACGCCGGCGTGCGGCGCTCGTTGGCCTACGCGCTCGGGGTGTCGCTCGGGTTCGGGATCCCGGTCGGGCTCGCCTTCGCGTTCGTGATCAACCCCTACGTCACGCGGCCGCTCATCGAGGTGGTGGAGCACCAGGGCAACCCGAGCCTGGTCATCGGCGTCGCGGTCGGTCTCTTCGTCTTCACCGCGCTCTTCCTCATCTACGGCGGCTTCACGGTGCTCATGCACGGCGTGCTGCGGCTCTGGCTCGCGTGGCGCACGCCGCTGCCCTTCGACCTCCAGCGCGCGCTCGATCGTGCGGTCGAGCTGCGCCTCATGCGGCGCGTGGGTGGCGGCTACCTCTTCCTCCACCGCACGCTGCTCGATCACTTCGCCGACGCGCGCTGAACGATCGACTCGAGCGCGATCGATGCGAGCGAGATCGATGCGAGCGAGATCGATGCGAGCGCGATCGATGCG
>CALJLK010000290.1 GCA_937982655.1 uncultured Sandaracinus sp. | reverse complement strand
CGGGGCGGTCGGGGTTCCTGGCGCCGTCTCGGGCGACCCGGTTGGTGGTGCGGACAGGGGCTCGGTCGTCGACACGGTCACGGGCTCGGGCTCACTCGCCGACACGGGCTCGGTCGCCGACACGGGCTCGGTCGCCGACACGGGCTCGGACACGGTCACCGATACGGTGACCGACACCGGCTCGGTCGCCGACGTCGTCGTTCACGTCGCCGACCACGACCACGTCGAAGAGCACGTCGACGATCACGACCGCGACGAGCCCACCGACGCTCGTGCCGTCCCCGCCGTCGTGTCCGCATCGGTCGAAGCACCCGAGCGTTTCACTCCAGGCGACGTCTGGTCCTCTCGTTCCCGCGATCGTGAGCGCTCCGACGCGCTGCTCGCGGAGGCCCTCGCGACCGAAGGGCCCGAGCGCCGTGACCTGCTCTTCGAGGCCGCGCTCGCGCATCCCGGCAACCCACACGTGGCGTTCCACCTCGCGCGCGAGGCGCAGACGCAGGGCGATCTCGAGCTCGCGGAGCTGTGGGCCCGCCACGCGATCCGGCTGCGCCGTCGCCGCGACGAGTACCGGACCTTGCTCGCGGAGATCCAACGCGCCGCCGGGGAGTGAGGTCGTCGGCAGTCACTCCACGTCGTGAGCGATCGTGCGGGCGTCGAGTGGCGTCGGCGCGCCGCAGTGTCGGCGCGTGCCCTCCGTCGTCGGGATCGCGTGACGAGACACCGCGCCCGCACGACGTGGGGTCGGAGAATCCGTCCTGGGGAGGGAAGTCCTCGGTGCTCGCCCCGGCCGTAACGCGGTCGCGCCGCGCGACGTCCGTGCATCGCGGCGTGCTCGCGACGACGCACCCGTCCGTGCGATCCGCGCCGCGCCTCGAACGGGCGCTCTGCTTGCATACGGGTCGCGGTTGGCTTTACGGAGGAACATCGTGACCTCACCGCGCGCCGTCTCCGCCCTGGTCCTCGCCCTCGTCTTCGCTCCGTTCGCCTCTGCGTTCGCGCCCTCCGTCGCCCGCGCCGAACCTCGCGCCGAGGCCGCGGTCGACGACGGCGATCCGCGCGTCGAGCTCGAGCTCCTGACCGACGTCGCCTCGGTGCCGGCGGGCGATTCGTTCCTCGTCGGCGTCCGCTTCCGTCTCGATCCGCACTGGCACGTCTACTGGAAGAACCCCGGTCAGAGCGGCCTGCCGACGGAGGTCACCTTCCGCGGCGCCGAGACGGGCGAGCTCCAATGGCCCGCGCCCTCACGCTTCGAGACCCCGGGGCCGATCGTCACCTTCGGCTACGAGAACGAGGTCCTGCTCTTCGCCGAAGCCCGCGCCCCCGAAGGCGACGGACCCTTCGAGCTCGAAGCGAGCGCGGACTTCCTCGTCTGCGAGGACGCGTGTGTGCCCGGCAACGCGACGCTCTCGCTCTCGATCCCGCGCGGCGAGCGCGCGCCCTCCGAAGCGCACGCGGAGTTCGACGCCGCGACCGCGCGTCTGCCGCGCTCGCTCGAAGAGCTCGGCGTGAGCGTGCAGCTCGTCAGCAACGCCGCGCCCGCGAAGGACACGACCACGCCGCTCGCGCTCGGCCTCGTGCGTTGCGACGGACCCTGCGACGCGCCCGCGCTCGAAGGCGCGCAGCTCTTTCCGCTCGTCCCCGAGCTCACCCTCGAGCTCGGCGCGACCACGGTGCAGCCGCATCCCTCCGCGAACCGCGGCCTGGTGCTCCATCAGACGGCGACCCCGCGCGACACGCTCGAACGTTTCGAGGCGGTCGTGACGTGGCGTGAAGGCGACGAAGCGCGTGCGGCGACGATCGCGCTCGACTGGCCGCCCGAGGTCGCGGAGCAGCATCCCTTCTTCGCGAACCTCGAGCTCCCGCCCGCCACGAACGACTCCGCGGACCCGAGCGAGGTCGCGCCTCCCGCCGCGGCGGCGAACGAAGATCTCTCGCTCGCGCTCGCGCTGCTCTTCGGTCTGCTCGGCGGGCTCGTCTTGAACCTCATGCCCTGCGTGCTGCCGGTGCTCGGCTTGAAGGTCTTCGGCCTCGTACGCGCGAGCGGCGAAGAGGCGAGCGCGGCCGCGCGATCGCTGCGCCGGCACTCCGTCGGCTACACGATCGGCGTCATCGGCTCGATGGAGCTGCTCGCGGGCGTGGTGCTCGCGCTGCGCTCGGCCGGCATCGAGACCGGCATGGGCTTTCAGCTCCAAGAGCCGCGCTTCGTCGCGTTCCTCGCGGTGCTCCTCGTGGTCCTCTCGCTCTCGTTCTTCGGCGTCTTCGAGCTGCACGTCGGCGCGAACAAGCTCAGCGAGAAGGTCGATCAGAGCGAAGGTCTCGCCCGCAGCGTTGGCGAAGGTGTGCTCACGGTGGTGCTCGCGACGCCGTGCTCCGCGCCTTTCCTCGGCACCGCGGTCGGCTTCGCGTTCGCGGGCAGCGCGCTCACGATCCTCCTCGTCTTCGCGGCGATCGGCCTCGGCCTCGCGCTCCCCTTCGTGCTCGTGGCGATCTTCCCCGCCCTCGCCAAGCGCCTGCCGAAGCCGGGCACCTGGATGGTCAACCTCCAGCGTTTCCTCGGCTTCTTGCTGCTCGCGACGGTGGTTTGGCTCGGCTGGGTCCACGGCCAGCTCACCGGCGTGAACGGTCTGACCACGCTGCTCGGGCTCTTGCTCACTGCGGCGTTCGCGACGTGGTGGATCACCAACGGCTCGCGGCGCTGGCTCGCGGCGCTGCTCTCGCTCCCGCTCGTGGCCGCGACGGGGTACGCGACGTGGATCTCGCCGCGCGAAGGTGGCGGCCCGATCGCGAACCACGAGGCGGCCTGGTCGGAGCAAGCGGTGCAGACCGCGATCGCCGAAGGCCGTCCGGTGCTCGTGATCTTCACCGCGGACTGGTGCCTCACCTGCAAGGCGAACGAGCGGCTCGTGCTCGGGCGCGACGACGTCAAGCGTGAGCTCGAAGGCGTCACGGTGCTGGTCGGCGACTGGACCGCGCGCGACGAAGCGATCCGCGCCGAGCTCGCCAGGCATGGACGTGCGGGCGTTCCGCTCTATCTCCTCTACGTGCCTGGTGCCGAGCGTCCGGAGGTTTGGCCAGAGCTGCTCGGGGCCGATCAGGTGATCGAGGCGCTGCAGAGCGCCACCTCGAGGAGAGCGACATGAAGAACTGGTGGATCGCCGCGGCGCTGCTCGGCGCCTGCGGGAGCGAAGCCGCGACGGAGGCCACGAGGGAAGCCACGAATGCCGCGAACGAAGCGACGAACGCGGCGACGGCCGCGCTGGAGCAAGCGGCGAACGCGGCGACGCCGGGAACGACGGCGGAGAACGCGGCCCAGAATGCGGTGCAGAACGCGGCGGAAAACGCAGGCGAAGCGCTGACCGCGGTGGTCGGCCAGCCGGCGCCGGGCTTCCAGCTCACGGACCAAGCGGGGCAGACCCATCGCCTCGCGGATCTGCGCGGAAAGATCGTCGTCCTCGAGTGGATCAATCCGCAATGTCCGTACGTTCAACGCCACTATCAGGCGCGGACGATGACCAGCCTCGTGGGCGCGTTCCCGGCCGACCGCGTGGTCTGGCTCGCGATCGACAGCTCGCACTTCGTGCAGCCCGAGGGCTCGGAGGCGTGGCGCACCGAGCACGGGATGACGTACCCGATCCTGCAAGACGCGAGCGGCGCGGTGGGCCGCGCGTACGGCGCGACGACCACACCGAACATGTACGTGATCGACGCGCAGGGCGTGCTCCGCTACCAGGGCGCGATCGACGACGACCCGCGCGGCCGCGTCGAGACCCCACGCAACTACGTGCGCGAAGCGGTGCAGGCGCTGCTCGACGGCGGGCAGGTCCCGACGCCGCAGACCCAGCCGTACGGCTGTTCGGTGAAGTACGAGGACGCCTGAATCGACAATCGGTCGTTTCACGCAACGACTGATCGCGAGCGCATCTCCACCGATCGCATCGGAGACACCCGGGCTGCCAACCGTCGAATCGGCACGGCTCCGCGAATCCGTGCCATCCTGGCGTCGCGTGCGCGCAGAGTGGGGGAACGTTGGCGGACCAGCGGGGACCGAAGGACCAGCTGCCCGAGCTCGTGCGGGAGGTCGATCGACTTCGCCGACGAATCGTGGAGCTCGAGCACGGTGGCGAAGCCGCGACCCAATCGGAACGTTCGTTTCGTGAGGTCTCGGATGCGTTGCCGGTGGTCGTCTTCACGTCGACCGCGGACGGACTCGTCGACTTCGTCAATCGTGCATTCACCGAGCTGACGGGCGTGACCACGGCTCGTCTCCACTCCGAGGGGACGGCGGCCTGGCTCTCCGCCGTCCATCCAGACGACGTGCCCGCCGTGGTCGAGGCGTGGCCGCGCGTCATGCGCGAGGGCTCCGAGTACGCGTTCGAGTTCCGGCTTCGAAGCGCCGCAGACGACTCGTATCGATGGCACCTCGTTCGCGCGACACCGATGCGAGACGAACGTGGGCTGCTCGCGCGCTGGTACGGCACCGCGTTCGACGTCCACGAGACCCGCACCGCCGAGGAGCGCGAGCGCGAGAAGGCGGCGCTGCTGGACCGCACGCAGGACGCGATCTTTCTGCAAGACGCCGAAGGACGGCTTCGTTACGTCAACCGCGCGGCGGAGAAGCTCTTCGGTTGGGTGCGCGACGACGTCCTCGGCCGTCGCCTCGACGACCTCGCGCTCGGAGAGTCGGACGCCGTTCGCGCCGCGGCGCGGCAGGCTTGGGAGCACGGGAGCTGGCGGGGCGACCTCGTGCCCTTCGTCGACGGTCGCGTGCTGGAAGGTCGTTGGAGCCGCTTGCGAAGCTCCGATGGGTCGGCGGAGGGGGTGCTCGCGTTCCACACCGACGTGACCGAGTCGCGTCGGTTGGAGCAGGTGATGCTACGCGCGCAGCGGATGGAGAGCATCGGGACGCTCGCAGGGGGCCTCGCGCACGACCTCAACAACGTGCTCACCCCGATCGTCTTCTCCGTCGACCTCCTTCGTGCCTCCATGACGACCTCCTCCGAGGATCTGGAGACCATCGAGGAGTGCGCGAAGCGTGGCACCGAGATGGTCGGTCAGTTGCTCGCGTTCGCGCGCGGATACGAGGCTCCGTCGAGCGCGATCGACGTCGAAGTGGTGATCGGCGAGGTCGTACGCCTCGTGCGCGACTCCTTTCCGAAGAGCATCGCGTGGAACCTCGATCTCTCGCGCGGAGGACGCGTCCGCGGAGACGCCGCGCAGCTTCGGCAACTGCTGCTGAACCTCTTCGTGAACGCACGCGACGCGATGCCGGAGGGTGGAACGCTCGGGGTTCGGATCGAGCGCATGGACGTCGTGGCGCCCGACGCTGAAGCGAGCACGGCTGGCGAGCACGTCGTGATCGCGATCGAGGACACCGGCGTGGGGATGTCGCCCGAGCTCCTCACGCGCGTGTTCGAACCCTTCTTCACCACGAAGGGAAAAGGCACCGGGCTCGGACTGGCGACTGTTCACTCGGTCGCGAAGGCTCATCGCGGGTTCGTACGCGTCGAGAGCGAGCTCGGCCGCGGAACGCGGTTTCGCATCTGTCTTCCCGCCTCGGACGAAGCGACCCGATCCGAGTCGACGAGCACCGTCACGTCGTCGATGCCACGCGGCGACGGGGAGGGCGTGCTCTTCGTGGACGACGACGCCACGATCCGCAGCGTCGTGTCTCGCGCCTTGGAGCGCTTCGGCTACCGCGTCTGGACCGCCGAGCACGGGGTGGCCGCGCTCTCGGTCTTCGACGCGCATCGACTCGAGATCCACGTCGTCGTCACGGACGGTGCGATGCCGGTGATGGACGGCGCGGGGTTGGTGCGCGTGCTGCGCGAGCGCGCGCCCGAGCTCCCGATCGTGACGGCGAGCGGGCACGACGCGAAGGAGCAGCTCGCGTTCGTCGGCGTCGACACCCAGCACGTGATCGCGAAGCCCTACTCCGTCGAAGCGTTGTTGAGGACGCTTCGCCGCGTGCTCGCTCGCTGACGAGCACGATCGACCGCACTCTCGGTCGCTCACTCCGGCAGCGGGATGCGCTCGTGCTCGCCTGGCACCTTCGGGAAGCGGTCCTCGCGCCACGCGATCTTCGCCGCTTCGAGCCGTTCTTTCGTGGTCGCGACGAAGTTCCAGAAGAGCACGCGCTCGCCGACCGGTGCGCCGCCGAGGAGCATGAAGCGTGTGCCGGCCGCGAGGTGGATCGTGGGGTCCGTTCCTTCGTTGAAGACGACCATCGTCCCCGGCTCGTAGCTCGCGCCGCCGACCTGGACGCGCCCCGCGACGACGTAGATCGCGCGTTCGGCGTGCTCGCTCGGGAGGTGGAGCGACGTCTCCTCGAGCGCGTCGCCCGCGAGGTAGAACATCGGCGACCACGTCTTCACCGGAGAGCGCGCGCCGTAGGCCTCGCCCGCGATGAGCGTCATCCGCACGCCCGGTCGCTCGACCGTCGGCAGCTCGTGGGCCTCGTGGTGGTGGAACTCGGGCTCGACCTCTTCGTGCTCGGCTGGCAGCGCGACCCAGACCTGCACGCCGTGCAGCGACGCACCCTTCTCGCGCTCGCCCAGCGGCAGACGTTCGGAGTGCACGATGCCGCGCCCCGCCGTCATCCAGTTCACCTCGCCCGGCACGATGTCGACGAGCGAGCCGAGGCTGTCTCGGTGCGTGACGCGGCCCTCGAAGAGCCACGTGACGGTCGCGAGCCCGATGTGGGGATGCGGGCGTACGTCCATGCCTTGCCCCACCGCGAAGCGCACGGGGCCCATCTCGTCGACGAAGACGAAGGGCCCGACCATGCGGCGCTTGGGGGCAGGAAGGACACGTCGCACGTCGAAGCCACCGAGGTCGCGGGCGCGACCTTCGATGACGATCGCGACCGCCGCGTGATCGCGTTCGGTGCACTCGGGGGACTCGGCGGGTTGCCAGCTCATGGAGGCAGGGTCGCAGACGCCCGCCGATCGATACAGCGACACGAGCGGAACGGATCGTCTCCGTGAGGCGCCGCGGCTTCCAGTACACCCGCCCGCAAGCTCGTTCCGGGTATCCGCGGCCCTCCACGCGGATCTCGCTCGGACCTCCTCGACGAGGCTTCGGTCGGCACTTCGTCGGCGCGGCGAACGACCTCCGATCATCCACGGCAATCCTGGAGCGAGGTCGTGGGCGGGTGTTCTAGCCCCCAGCTCTGCGTGGCCTTGGGGACGGTCGCCCCCACCGAGGTCGCGCGTCCCCACCCGATCTGCGTCTCACGGTCTCGCCGCTCGCCGAGATCCGCCGTGATCTCGGGTGGCCCGCGGCTTGCGAACCCCAATGACGTGACCTCCACGCTCTCCCGCTGGCTCGTCGGCATCGCGCTCCTCGGCGCCTGCGACGGAACGATCGGCGACCCCGGCGCCGGCCCGGACGGTCCGGGACGACGACCCGGCGAGCCGGTGGACGTGCGGCTCGAGCCGCGGGTCTGGCGCCTCAGCCCTGGGCACTACGAGCGCGAGCTCGACCGTCTCTTCGGCGAAGGGGTGCCCGACGTCGTGATCCCGCCCGGCGCGGCGGAGCACGGCATCACCGACATCGCAGGCACCGCGCGCGTCGACCTCGGCAACGCGTCGACCTTCGTCGAAGCGGCGCGGGTGGTCGGCACCTGGGCCGCCACGAGCCCGAGCGCGACGCGCTGCGCGGACCCCGCGGCCGCGAGCTGCATCGACGACGTCCTCGCGTGGCTCCCCGAAGCGGCGTTTCGACGTCCGGTCGGGAGCGACGAACGCCAAGAGC
Source organism: uncultured Sandaracinus sp. (assembly GCA_937982655.1). Classification (GTDB taxonomy): domain Bacteria; phylum Myxococcota_A; class Polyangia; order Polyangiales; family Houyiibacteriaceae; genus JACKEH01. The sequence continues at coordinate 9,755 of CALJLK010000290.1, read as the reverse complement.
TGCGCAACCTCTACGACGACCTCGCGGCCGAGTACGAGCCCTCCTACGCTCTCGCGGGTGTGATCCGCGCGGTGCTGCTCTCGCCCGAGTTCCTCTACCGCACCGAGCTCGGCGGCGCGTCCGAGCCGCGTGACGCGATCGAGCTCGACGATCACGAGATCGCGACGCTGCTCGCCTTCGCGCTGACGGATCGCGCGCCCGACGCGGAGCTGCTCGCGGCGGCGGACGCAGGTCGGCTCTCGCGTGCGGACGAGCGCGAAGCGCAGGCGCGGCGCTTGATGGACGATTCCGGCGAGGTCTGGGCGCGCTTCTTCTGGGAATGGCTGCGCATGTCCACCCTGCAGAGTCAGGGAAACGAGGTCGAGCTCGACCCGACTCTGGTCGCGCAGATGGAAGAAGAGACCCGCGCCTTCGTCGGGCGCGTGGTCGTCGAAGAGCGCGGCACCCTGCGCGACCTGATGACCGCGAGCTACTCGTGGACGCGGCCCGAGCTCGCGGCACACTACGGGGCGTCGCATCCGGGCGAAGGGCTCGCGCGCGTCGAGCTCGATCCGACCCAGCGCGCGGGCCTGCTCTCGCGCGGCGCGTGGCTCGTCGCCCACGGCAAGCGCGGTCGCGACAACGTCGTGCGGCGCGGCATGGGCGTGTTCATCGACGCGATGTGCAACGACATCCGCGTGCCCGCGGATCTCGACGTGATCGCGGAGCTCGATCGCCTCGTCGGGCCCGACGCGACGGTGCGCGAGGTGACGGAAGCGCGCGGCAACGCGCCGACGTGCGGGAACTGCCACAAGCTCGCCGACCCGGTGGGGCTCGCGTTCGAGAGCTTCGCGAGCGACGGAAGCTGGCAGACGACGTACGCGGACGGGCTGCCGGTGGAGACCCAGATCACGCTCGACGACGTCAGCTTCGAGAACGCTGCGGACCTCTCGGTGGCCCTCGCCGACGACCGACGCTTCCAGCAGTGCTTCGTGCGCCGCTTCGCGCACTTCACGGTCGGCGCGGACCTCGGCTCGCCGGCGGCCGTCGCGTGGACCTCCGAGGCGTACGCGAGCTTCGTCGAGAGCGGGACCTCCTTCGAAGAGATGGTGGTCGCCTTGGTTCGACATCCGGCGTTCATCGAGCGACGAAAGGCCGATTGAAGATGAGCTCGAAGAAGCACCTCTCCCGTCGCCAGTTCGGCACCCTCGTCGGAGGCGCGGCGCTCGCGCTTCCGTTCCTGCCCGCGTGGATGCGCGCCGCGATCGCGCAGCCGACCTCGGCGCCGGTCCGCTTCCTCGCGCTGCGCACGCCCCATGGCGTCGACCGGGACTACTGGATCCCGCGGCGCACGGACGGCAGCGAGCCCGGCAGCGCGGACGACGACCTCGAAGGCCTGACCTTCGACTACCCGGACGCGGTGCTCACGCCGCTGATGCCGTGGCGCTCGAAGATCACGATCCTCGACGGGCTCGACACCCAGGTCTGCAAAGAAGGCACGCGCGCCGATCGGCGACGCTTCCACGGTCACCAGGAGCAAGGCTCGCTCCTCACCGGCGCGCAGCCGCCCGAGGATCGGCAAGCCGACTACGACGGACACCCCTCGCTCGACTTCTACCTGCACGCGCGGCTCCCTGCGCCCGCGCTGCTCACCGCGTGCGTCGAGGGCACCGGCGACTGGAAGTGCATGAGCTACGACGACGCCGGTCGTCCGCGCAATCCACAGGCCGATCCGCGCACCCTCTTCCGCCAAGCGTTCCCGGCCGACTTCGTGCCGCCGACGCCGGAGGAGCCGGAGCCGGGTGAGCCTCCGCCGCCCGTGATCGACTACTCGCGTGGCGAGGCGCGCATCAGCGCGTACGGGATCGCCGCGATCGAGCGCATGCGTGTGCGACTCGACGGAGCGGAGCGCGTGAAGCTCGACGCACACCTCGAAGCGATGCTGCGCCTCTCACCCACGCCCGGGACTCCGGGCACACCGGGCACACCCGGCACGCCGACGCTCCCGCCCGCGTACTGCACGACCAGCGGCATGGACGTGCCGACCCGAAGCGGGAACGTGGGCAACGTCGCGGGCGTGGAGGAAGTGACGCGGGCCCACGCGCGGGTGATCGCGCAGGCGTTCGCGTGCGGTCGTGCGCGGGTCGGGACGCTCCAGATTCTGAACGACTACCCGAACTATTTCAGCGATCTACCCGAGGTGAGGACGCCGCAGATCCTCGGTCGGTACGGGAGCACCTTCCGCTTTCACGAGAACCTGGTGCACGACTACTGGGGCGCGTCCGGGACCGCCCGCGCCGAGCTCCGGGTCGGTTATTGTGCGGGACTTCGTTGGAGCGCGGGCCACGTCGCGGCGGTGCTGGAAGAGCTCGACTCCATGCCGGATCCGCTCGATCCGATGGGGGGATCCATCCTCGACAACACCATCGTGTTTTGGCACAACGAGTTCGGACACGACGGTCACGACAATCAGCACACCCGGCATCCTGCGGTGATCGCGGGCGGCGGGGGTCGCACGCTGCGGCTCGGTCGCTACCTGCGGCTGCGCAACATCGCGAGCGACGAGCGTGTGCCGCACAACCGTCTGCTCACGAGCATCGCGCAGGCGATGGGGCTCTCGGACGTGGAGTACTTCGGCGACCGCGATCTCGGGTCGCGCGCGGCGTACCGCGGACCGCTCGCGCCGCTGATGGTCTGACGCGCGTCGCGGTTGGTCGCGCCGCGCTTCCACGTGGCGCGCTTCCACGTGGCGCGCTTCCACGTGGCGCGCTTCCACGTCGCGCGTTTCCACGTGGCGCGCTTCCACGTCGCGCGTTTCCACGTCGCGCGTTTCCACGTCGCGCGGCTCCACGTCGCGCGGTCCGCCGCGATGGCTCACGTCGTAGGGTCGTCGGACCCGGCGACCACGCACACGCGACGTTCGGTTCGAGCTCCGCCGCGATCGCGTCGCGGACCGTTTCCGCGTAGGCTGCGCCCCCCATGGCGTATACCGTCTTCGCTCGGAAGTACCGCCCGCAGACGCTCGACGAGCTCGTCGGCCAGGAGCACGTGGCGCGCACGCTCGGCAACGCGATCGCGGCCGATCGTGTGGCGCACGCCTTCCTCTTCACGGGCGTCCGAGGGGTCGGCAAGACGACCACCGCGCGTATCCTCGCCAAGGCGCTCAACTGCGAGAAAGGGCCGACCGCGACGCCCTGCAACGAGTGCGCGATCTGCAAAGACATCACGGCCGGCGTCGACATGGACGTGCAGGAGATCGACGGCGCGTCGAACAACTCCGTCGACGACGTGCGACGCCTACAGGAGTCGCTTCCATACCGGCCGAGCCGCGATCGTTCGAAGATCGTGATCGTCGACGAGGTCCACATGCTCTCGACGGGCGCGTTCAACGCGTTCCTCAAGACGCTGGAGGAACCGCCGCCGCACGTGAAGTTCATCTTCGCGACGACGGAGAGCCACAAGGTCCCCGTCACGATCCGCTCGCGGTGTCAGCGCTACGACTTTCGTCTGATCCCGCAGGCGGTCGTGGCCGACCACGTGCGGCGCGTGCTCTCGAAGGAAGGCATCGAGGCGGACGACGACGCGATCGCGCTCGTGGCGCGCGAGTCGGCGGGCTCGATGCGCGACGCGCTCACGCTGCTCGATCAGCTCGTGGCGTTCGGGGGATCGAAGCTCGTGGGCGTCGAGGTCGCGCGTCAGCTCGGCATCGCTGGGCGCGCGGCGCTGCACGCGTCGCTGCGCGCGATCCTCTCGGGCGACGCGGCGCAGGTGCTGCGTTCGATCGACGAGACGCTCGCGACGGGCGCCGATCCGATCCACTTCGTGAAGCAGCTCGTGCAGACGCTGCGCGACCTGGTGGTGCTGCGCGTGGCGGGCGACGACCGCGTGCTCGTCGATCTGGTCGACGAGGAGCGCGAGGCCGCGCACGAGCTCGCGCGCGCGCAGGACCCGCTCGAGCTGCAGCGCGTGTTCGCGATCGTCTCGAAGCTGGTCGACGAGGTCGCGAAGGCGAGCTCGCCGCGCCTGATGTTGGAGATGGGGCTCGTGCGCGCGGCGACGCGGCCGGCCCTGCGCGACGTGGGCGAGCTGCTCGCGCGCCTGGAGCGGCTCGAGCGCGGCGGCGGGTCCGGCGGTGGTGGCGCGCGTCCGAGCGGCGCGCGTGGCTCGGAGCCGCGAGGCCCATCGCGCGGGGAGCCCTCGCGGGGCGCGGAGGCGGCGCCGACGGAGGCCCGCTCGGACGTACGCGCGGAGACGTCGCGCGAGCCGTCGCGATCCGACGCCCGCAGTGCACCGGAGCGAGCAGACTCTCGCGCACCCTCGGGCGCTCCGCCGCGCGGGAAGGGCGCGCCGGCCGAGAAGCCGTGGGAGATCTTGGCGCGCGAAGCGATGGCGCGCAGCGACGGCGGGCGCGAGTCGAGCCCGCGTGCGGGCGCGAGCCGAGCGGCCGACGACGACGAGAGCCCACCAGGTTCGGCGAGCGAGCCCGCGAGCGCGCGACGTGACGACGCGTACGAAGACGAGCTGGGCGATCGTTCGAGCGAGGCGCGTTCGAGAGAAGCGCGTACTAGCGAGCGTCCGAGCGACGCGCGTGCGAGCGAGGGTCCGAGCGACGCGAGCGAAGGAGCGCTGGAAGGCTCCGACGAAGGCGCGTCCGTCGACGGCCCGGCGGCGAAGCTCCTGCGACCCGCGCTGCAAGAGTGGGAGCGCATCGTCTTCTCGCTCCGCGACGCCAAGCCCGCGCTCGCGGCGGTGCTCGAGCACGGCGTGCCGCGTCTGGTCTCGCGCGAGCGCATCGTGCTCGCCTTCCAGCACGGTTCGTTCTACGGGCGCCAAGCCGAAGCACCGGCCGCGAAGGACGCGATCTCGGAGGCCGCCTCGAAGCTCCTCGGCGCCAAGCCCGCGATCGAGATCCGCTTCGACCAGCAGGTGCAGGGCCGCACGGTGGCGGCGGTCGAAGCGACGCGCCGCGAGGCGGAGCGGAGCGCGAAGAAGCGCCAAGCGATGAGTCACCCCGCGGTGCTCGACGCGATGGAGGTCTTCCCCGACGCGCGCGGGAAGATCGACGTGCGCATCGACGAGGATTGAACGCGCCGATTCGCGCGTCGGCGCCGGAGGCCTTCACTCGCAGGTCGAGACTGGGCAGCGGAGCACCGCGCCTTCGGCGAAGTCGCCGCCGAGGCGCGCGAACGGGGCGCAGATCCACGCGAGGTCGGAGCCTTCGACCGCGTCTTCGCGCGACTCGTACCACCAACCGACGCCCTCGCCGCCCGGCGCGCGCTGTGGAACCACGCAGCCGTCCTCGGTGAGCTCGCGCCCCGGTCGCTCCACGCAGGCGTCGTCGCGCTCGACGAGTCGACACGGGACCAGACCATCGGCCGAACGTGCGAGCTCGAGCGGCGGGAGGCACCGCGCGAGCTCGTGTCGCGCGATGCGGTCGGCCAGCGCGTCGAACGCGTCCGAGAGATCGTCGTCGCACATCGACGCGTGCAACGGGAAGACGCGTGCGGTGGCGGAGAGGTCGCTCCATTCCAGCACGCGTCGTGGAGGGGTCGCGGTCCAATCGTCGCGTACACACGAAGGCGCGAGCTCACCGTCCACGACGCGCTCGCCGAGCTCGGGGCGCGCGAGCAGCGCAGCGCCGTCGAGCGGACGTGAGAGGCCGTCGACGTCGCGCGGCAGACCCGTGAGCGCGAGCGCGAAGGTGTCGTAGGCAGCGAGCTCCTCGACGTACTCCGACAGCGGCGTGCGCTCGGCTCGCACGCACTCCACGTCGGCCAACGCTTCTCGGTCGGCCGGGTCGGCGGCCGACGAGCCGAAGAGGTCGGCGCCCGAGCAGTCGTCGGCGGCGGTGGCGAGCACGAGCACGAGGCGCTGTCCGGGGTCGACGAACGTCGGCAGCGGTGCGTGCGGATCGGGCTCGAGCGCGCGGCGCGCGGCTTCGAGCACCTGGCCGATCGGGCACGACGAGCGCGCGGCGTTCAGTCGCGACACCACGTCGTCGAGAAAGCTGGGCTCGGTCGAGGTCACGAAGCGCGCGCCGCCGTTCGTGACGAGTGACACGCCTTCGAACGTGCAGCCGAGCTCCGGAGGACCTCCGAGATCGGCGGTGGTCACCGCGACACGCACGATCGAAGGCGGCGGGAAGTCGCGCGTTCCGTCGGCGTCGAGATCCCCGCTGCGCAGCGCGTCGAGGAGCGTGGGGGCGTGGCGCGCGAGCTGCGCGTGGGCGACGTCGTCGAGTCGGTGGGTGACGAAGACGACGGAGAGCGCGCCCGGCCCGATCGCGGTCCGTCTGATCTCTTCTTCCGAGTGGAGACAGGGCTCGTGGGCGCCCGCGCCAGGCGAACAGGCGAGGGAGACCGAGAGGATCGGCAGGAGGATCTGCAGTAGGGCGCGCACGCGCGGGAGCAGAGCGAGCATCGTGCCGAGGAGAGGAGCTCGTGCTCGCGTTCGATCGTGGCTCGGAATCGACGCGGAATCGTTCGACTTCGCGGGTTTGCGGGGCCGGAGTCTCGAGCGAGGCCACTGCGAACCGAGGGGAGGGCTGGCAACCGAGTTTTCGGCTGGGCGCTCTCGTCCGCGGGTCGGCGCGCGCTCGCAGGTGACGTTCTTGGCTGGGTCGGCGGGGTCAGCCGCCGACTTCTTGGCTGGGTCGGCGGGGTCAGCCGCCGACTTCTTGGCTGGGTCGGCGATCCGACGTCACGTGTGCGTCGTCGTCCGGCAACCGAACCATCGCATCACGTCGCGAGGCACTTTCTGCGCGGTCCACGCAGGGGCTGCACTGCGCGCTCGTTCGCCGTTCGTTTTGGTGCGATCTCTGCGCGGCACGTCGACTGCACATGCGGCCCCCGAGGGAGGACGTGCATGGGGTTTGCGTCGATTCCGAAGGTGCTCCGCGAGGGGTACGCGGCACCGAACTTGGACGACTACGCGCGGGTGTGCGCGAGCTTCCGTTGGGAGGACGCGCGGGCCGAGCTGGAGGGGCAACCGGGCGGCGGTCTGAACGTCACGCACGAGGCGGTGACGCGGCACGCGCGGGGGCCCGAAGCGTCGCGGGTCGCGATCCGCTGGCTCGGCAAGGACGGCGCGCGCATCGAGCTCACCTACGCGGAGCTCGAGCGCGAGACCGCGCGCTTCGCGAACTTGCTGCAGACGCTCGGCGTGCGAACGGGAGATCGCGTCTTCGGGCTCTGTCCGCGCATCCCGGAGCTCTACGTGGCCGCGCTCGGCGCGCTTCGTGTGCGCGCGATCTTCTCGCCGCTCTTCTCCGCGTTCGGACCCGAACCGCTCGCGCAACGTCTGAAGCTCGGTGAGGGGCGCTTCCTCGTCACCAACGAGCGCCTCTACCGTCGCAAGATCGTCGAGCTGCGCGCGAGCTTGCCCGCGATGCAGCACGTGATCCTGATCGGCGACGCGCGCGATCCGGACGGCGCGCCGCGCGCGACCGCGGTCGAAGGCACGATCGATTGGCGCGCGCGCATGGCGGAGCAGAGCGATCGTCACGTGATCCCGGAGACGGTTCCGGAGACGCCCGCGCTGCTCCACTTCACGAGCGGCACGACGGGCACCCCGAAGGGCGCGCTGCACGTGCACGGCGCGGTGGTCACGCACCACGCGACCGGCAAGCTCGCGCTCGATCTGCATCCGGGCGACGTCTATTGGTGCACGGCGGATCCGGGCTGGGTCACCGGCACCAGCTACGGCATCGTGGCGCCGCTCACCAACGGCGTGACGATGCTGGTCGACGAGGCCGAGCTCGACGTGCCGCGTTGGTACCGCATCCTCGAAGAGGAGAAGGTCCAGGTCTGGTACACCGCGCCGACCGCGATCCGCATGCTGATGCGCGCGGGGCTCGAGCCGCTGCGCGGTCGTGATCTCTCGTCGCTGCGCTTCCTCGCGAGCGTGGGCGAGCCGCTGAATCCCGAGGCGGTGGTCTGGGGACGCGAGGCCTTCGGGCTGCCCTTCCACGACAACTGGTGGCAGACCGAGACGGGCGGGATCATGGTCGCGAACTACGCCTCGATGGAGGTGCGGCCGGGCTCGATGGGCAAGCCGCTGCCGGGGATCGAGGCGGCGATCGTCGAGGTCGGCGACGACGGTCTCGTGAAGCCGTGCGCGGGCGACGTGGAGGGGCAGCTCGCGTTGCGCGCTGGTTGGCCGTCGATGTTCCGCGCGTACGTGAACGCGGAAGAGCGCTATCGGAAGTGTTTCGCGAAGGACGCGGACGGAGTCGAGTGGTACCTCTCGGGCGACCTCGCGCGACGCGACGCGGACGGATACTTCTGGTTCGTCGGGCGCGCGGACGACGTGATCAAGAGCGCGGGTCACCTCATCGGACCCTTCGAGGTCGAGTCGGTGCTGGTGGAGCATCCGGCGGTCGTGGAGGCGGCGGTGATCGGCAAGCCCGACGAGGTCGCGGGCAACCTGATCAAGGCGTTCGTGGTGCTGCACGCGGGGCACGACGCGAGCCCCGAGCTCGTGAAGGAGCTGCTCGGCTTCGCGCGCGGAAAGCTCGGGCCGGCGGCGGCACCACGCGAGATCGACGTGGTGCTCGGGCTGCCCAAGACACGCAGCGGAAAGATCATGCGGCGCCTGCTGCGCGCGCGTGAGCTCGGTTTGCCCGAAGGCGACACCTCGACGCTCGTGGAAGACGTCGGCGGCGTGCGGAAGGAGGAGGCATGACCCTCGTCGAGCTCGGCCGCGAGGCGGCGCTGCTGCGATTGCGCGAGATGCTGCTGATCCGGCGCTTCGAGGAGAAGTGCGCGGAGGTCTACACGCAGCAGAAGATTCGCGGGTTCCTGCATCTGTACATCGGTGAAGAGGCGGTCGCGGTCGGCTCGCTGCATGCGATCGGTCCCGAGGACAACGTGATCGCGACCTACCGCGAGCACGGCCACGCGCTCGTGCGGGGGCTCGGCGCCGGAGCCGTGATGGCCGAGATGTACGGCAAGGCGACCGGCTGCTCGCGCGGGCGCGGCGGCTCGATGCACCTCTTCGACGCGAGCCGACGCTTCTACGGCGGGAACGCGATCGTGGGGGGACACCTCCCGCTGGCGGTGGGGCTCGCGCTCGCCGATCGCATGCAGCGACGACGCGCGGTGACCGCGTGTTTCTTCGGTGACGGCGCGACGGCGGAGGGCGAGTTCGCGGAGTCGCTGAATCTCGCCGCGCTCTGGAAGCTGCCGGTGCTCTTCCTCTGCGAGAACAACCTCTACGCGATGGGCACCGCGCTCGAGCGCCACGAGGCGGATCCACAGATCGTGCATCGGCCCCCGGCGTTCGGGGTGCCGGCGGAGCAGGTGGACGGCATGGACGTCGTCGCGGTGGAGCGCGCGGTGCGCTACGCGGCCGAGGCGGTGCGCGAAGGCAGCGGTCCACGCTTCCTCGAGCTGATGACCTACCGCTTCCGCGCGCACTCGATGTACGACGCGGAGCTCTACCGAGACAAAGACGAGGTCCGTCGCTGGAAGGAGCGCGATCCGATCGACCTGTTCGATCGACGATTGCGCGAGCAGGGCTGGCTCGACGACGCGACGCGGGCGGCGCTGGAGGGCGACGTGAGCGCCGAGGTGGAGGCGGCGGTGCGTTTCGCGGAGGAGAGCCCGTGGGAGCCGCTCGAAGACCTCGAGCGCGACGTCTACGCGCGCCGCGTGGGCGCGGAAGGGGGCGCGTGATGGCGACTTCATTGCCGGGTCGGCGGGGTCAGCCGCCGACTTCTCCACCGGGTCGGCGGGGTCAGCCGCCGACTTCTCCACCGGGTCGGCGGGGTCAGCCGC
>CALJLK010000289.1 GCA_937982655.1 uncultured Sandaracinus sp. | reverse complement strand
GTGCCGTGCTTCGAGGGACTCGGCTGCACCGCGACCGAAGCCGGCTTCGACTGCGTGGGCACCTGCCGCTCGGGCCTGACCGCGTGTGACGGAACGACGCTGAGCTGCGTGGGCGCGGTGATGCCGGTGCCTTCGGAGGACGAGTGCACGACCGATGGAGACGCGGACTGCGACGGCGCGATCGACGAAGGCTGTCCCTGCACCACGGGGGAGACGCGCGACTGCTACGGCGGCCCGGCCGGCACGGAAGGCATGGGCGTCTGCGTGGGCGGAACGCAGACCTGCACCGACGGAAGCTGGGGCGAGTGCGTCGGTGAGCGGACTCCGAGCGAAGAGACGTGTGCGAACGAGGGCGCCGACGACGACTGCGACGGGACGGTGGACGACATCCCGCTCGTCGGCAGCCCTTGCGACGCCGCGGCGATGGGTGCGTGTCGACAAGGCACCTGGATCTGTGTCGGCGCCGTGCGGACGTGTCACCCCGGACCGGCGGCGGCGAGCGAGCGCTGCGACGGGGTGGACGAGGACTGCGACGGGACGGTCGACGAAGCGCAGACCGACTGCGGCAGCACCTGCTGCGGCGGCGGTTCGTGCGTGGAGCTGCAGAACGATCCGATGAACTGCGGTGGGTGTTTGGTGCGTTGTGCGCCGACCCAGATCTGCTCGAACGGAGACTGCTGTGCGGCGGGGCTCACGTCGTGTGGAGGAGCGTGTGTCGACACCCAGACGAATCGCGATCACTGCGGCCAGTGCGGACGCGAGTGCAACGACGGTCTGCTCGGTGCGCTCCGCCAGAACTGTGTGATGGGGGTCTGCCGATGAACGACACGCTGCTCGACTCGCGGCCCGATCCCCTCGTCGGCCAGCTCGTGGGCGCGCGCTACCGCGTGGTGCGCGAGCTCGGGTCGGGCGGCATGGCGGTGGTCTACGAGGGCGAGCACGAGGACCTCGGACGGCGCGTCGCGATCAAGGTGATCAAACACGAGCTCGTCGCGCACGCGCCGGACGCGGTCGATCGTTTCCTCCAAGAAGCGCGGACCGCGAGCCGTCTGCAGCATCCGTCGGTGGTCGACGTCTTCGACCTCGGTCGCCTCGACGACGGGCGTCCGTTCATGGTCATGCCGCTGCTCAAGGGCATGGATCTCGAGCGCATGTTGCGCGAGCGCGGGCCGCGTCCGCCGGCGGAGGTCGCGAAGCTGCTCGCGGGCCCGGCGGCGGCGCTCGACGCGATGCACGCGCAAGGGATCGTCCACCGCGACATCAAGCTCGAGAACCTCTTCCTGGAGCAGCACGACGACGGACACGAGGCGGTGCGCCTGATGGACTTCGGGCTCGCCGCGATGGCGGGCCACGGCTCGCGCATGACGCGCGACGGAATGGTGCTCGGGACGCCTCAGTACATGGCCCCCGAGGTCGCGCGCGGGAACAAAGCGAAAGCGGCGGCCGACATCTACGGACTCGCGACGCTCGCGTACGAGCTGATGGCGGGCGCGTTGCCCTTCGACGACGACGAGCCGGTGCGCCTGATGGCGACGAAGCTCGTGCAGGACGCGCCGCTGCTCTCGAGCCACGTCGCGTCCTCGCCGGAGCTCGACGCGATCTTCGTGGACGCGCTCGCGCGCGATCCGGAGCGACGCCCCAAGACGTGCGGCGCGTTGATCGAACGGCTCGTGCAGGCGACCACGAAGAAGCGTCTCGGGACCGCGGAGGCGGACGCGCTCTTCGACGGACCGTCGCCGGTGGAGCGGCGTGGCGAGGAGCGACCGGTCACGGGGCTCTCGGGCGCGGTCGGCACGGAGGCGGAGCTCACGTCGGAGGATCCTCCCGAGGAACCGATGGACGCCGCAGGGCGTCCGCCGGTGCGCTCGCGGGGGCCGCTGATCGCGATCGTCGTGGCGCTGCTGGTGGCGATCGGTGGCGGAGCGTTCTGGATGATGCGCGGCGGCTCGACGGTGGCGAGCGCGGAGGTGCCGACTCCGACCGCGCCGATCCCGGAGACGTCGTCCTCCGCGGACACCCCGTCGGAGCCCGCGACCGCGACGGAGCCCACGGTGGCGACGGAGCCCGTCGCGGTCGCGGAGCCCGTCGCGGAGCCCATCGCGCCGTCCGAGCCCATCGAGCCTCCGGGTCGGCGTCCTCGACCGAACGCCCGATCGACCGAATCGACACCCGAAGCGGCGACCGTCGTGACGACGAGCGCGATGGCGAGCGCGATGACGAGCTCGGTGACCGGGGCGACGATGACGGAGGCCGTGCCGACTCCCACCGAGTCGGCGATGACGAGCGACGACGCGCTCGCGCGCGCCCAGGAGCTGAACCGCGAGGCCCAGTCGCTCGCGTTGCGGGGGCTCTTGCCCACCGCGATCGAGAAGTACCGCGAGGCGACGTTGCTCGCGCCGCGCTACCCGGTGCCGTGGCGTGGGCTCGGCATCGCGCACGAACGCCTGCGGCAGAACGCGGAGGCCAAACGCGCGTTCGAGCGGTACCTGCAGCTCGCACCGAACGCTGCGGACGCCGCGGTGATTCGCGAACGCGCCGCCGCGCTCTGATCCTCAGCGCGAGAAAGGCATCTGCATCTGCAAGCTGCCGCCCGGTGGGGGCGGGAGCTGCCACGACGCGACCTGACTGCGCAGGCAGTTGCCGAGCACCTCGTCGCCCGTGGTGTTCCGCGCGACGCTCGTGTCGCTCACGTTGCCGTCGGCGCCGATCGTCATGTTGACGACCACGGTGCCGCTCACGTTCGGGTTGTTGCGCGTCGCGCGGTCGAAGCAGGTCTGCGCGCGCGCGGCGTAATAGCGCTGAACCACGAAGCGCACGCGGCTGCCGTAGAGCTCGAGCTCGAGATCGCGCTCCTCGGGCAGATCGCCGCCGAGGTTCGGGATCGTTCCGGTGCTCGAGGAGCCGTCCATCGAGCTCGAGTCCATCGAGCTCGTGTCCGTCGCGTCCATCGAAGTGCTCGTGTCCGTGGAGGTGCCGGTCGAGCTCATCGAGCTCGTGTCGGTCGTCGTGCCGGTCATCGAGGTCGTGCCGGTCATCGTCGTCGAGTCGGTCGTACCGGTCATCGTCGAGTCGGTGGTGCCGGTCGACGTGCCGGTCATCGTCGCGCTGCCGGTCGTCGTCGCGCTGCCGGTCGTCGTGCCGGTCGTCGTCGTCGTGCCGGTCATCGTCGTGCCGGTCATCGTCGTGCCGGTCATCGTCGTCGTGCCGGTCATCGCGCTGCCGGCCATCGACGTCGCGCCCGTCGTGTCCGAGGGCTCGACGGCCTCCGCCGGTGTCGTCGGCACCTCGCCGGGGGGAAGCGGCGTCCCGATGACGAAAGGATCTTCCGGCTGCGCGTGGCCCGCCTCCGCGACCACCTCGGGCTCGCCGCGCAAGAGCCAGCTCCCGAGCGCACCGAGCCCGACGAGCAACAGCGCCACGAACGCGATCCCCGCCCAGACCTTCTTGGTGCTGCGCACCCCGATCGTGTCGAGCGAGACGCTCATCATCGACGGGCCGCCGCCCGAGCCGCTCGTCTGTTGCTGCTCCCACACGTTCACAGGCGCGTTCCCCGCCGCGGACGGAGGTGCGATCCCGGAAGACGCCGGGGTACCCATCCCGACCGCGGTCGCGCTCGGTCCGCTGACGGGCGCGGGTCCCCCCGCATCGCCCGGACGCGCGATGCGACCGCCGCATTGATTGCAGAACTTCGCGTCGTCGGAGTTCGAGGCGCCGCAGGACTGGCAGTACATGGGTCGGCAGCATACCCGCCCACACCCAGACGTCGCGCCTTCGTGCCCATCGTTGCGCCCGTGCGGGGTCGCGCTGGGGGTCGCGCTGGGGTCTGTAGACCCCAGGTTCTCGCGCCAAGACTTCCGAGACGCGCAAGCGCGGCTCGAGCCCGCTCGGAAGCCGACCGTCGACGAGCACGTTTTTCTTCGCGCGCCTCGGTGATTTTTACGATCCGCTGCTGGTAGAGTGGGCCCTCGATGACGCGGCGCGCTCGCAGCCCGGATCAGTACGCGAAGGGCCAAGAGCTCGGGAAGTACCGCATCGTTCGCTTGCTCGGTACGGGCGGCTTCGCGCGCGTCTACCACGCGCAAGACACCGTTGAAGGTCGCGACGTCGCGTTGAAGGTGCCGCACGAGCACCTGATGAAAGACGGACTGAAAGAGGTGCTGCGCGAAGTGCGCATCATGGGGAAGCTCGAGCACCCCGGCATCCTCCAGCTCCGCAACGCGATGTTCGTCGGCAACCGCCTCGTGATGGCGTATCCGCTCGGCGAGCGCTCGCTCGCGCTGCGTCTTCGTCATCGTCTCTCCACGCGCACCGCGTTCGAGCTGATGCACCAAGTGCTCGACGCGGTCTCGTACGCGCACGCGCGGCGCGTGATCCACTGCGACATCAATCCCGACAACGTGATCTTGTTTCCCGGGCCGCAGGCGAAGCTCATCGACTTCGGCATCGCGCGCATCGCGCAGCGCACGCAGGTGGTCGGCAGCGGCTCGGGCACCGTCGGCTACGTCGCGCCCGAACAAGCGCTCGGTCTTCCTTCCTTCCGCAGCGACGTGTTCAGCCTCGGGCTCCTGCTCTGGCGCATGCTCGCGGGCGAGCTCCCGCGTTGGCCCTACGAGTGGCCCTTTCCCGGCCACGAGCGCGTGCGACGCAAGGTGCATCCCGAGGTGATCGCGATCCTGCGCAAAGCGGTGTCGGTCGATCAGCGCAAGCGTCACCGTGACGCGACCCGATTGAAGGCCGACCTCGAAGCCCTCGGCGACGACGCGATCCGCTGAAAGAGAATGAGCGAACGCTCGTGGGCCCACGGGCTTCATGCCCCAGCCGCCGAGGCCCTGCCGGCTGGATCTGTGGGGCGAACGACGGTAGGAGCGGGGCGATGACGTCGCCGAAGGTCGTGGTCGTGATGCCGGGCTTGAACGTCGCGCGTACCCTGGAGCGCACGGTGCGCGCGATCCCCGCGGGCGCCGCGGACACCATCGTGCTCGTCGACGACGGCAGCACCGACGACACCGTCGCGGTCGCGCGGAAGCTCGGCATCGCGTGTGTCTCGCACGCGAAGAACCTCGGCTACGGCGCGGCGCAGAAGACCGGTTATCGCGAGGCGCTCGCGCTCGGCGCGGACGTCGCGGTGATGGTGCACCCGGACTTCCAGTACAAGCCCGAGCTCGTGCCCGCGATCGCCGCGATGGTCACGCACGGGGGCTACGACGTGGTGCTCGCCTCGCGGGTGCTCGTGGGCGGCGCGCTCGCGGGCGGCATGCCGCGCTGGAAGTACGTCGCCAACCGCGTGCTCACCGCGGTGGAGAACGCCGCGATGGGCGCGCACCTCTCCGAGTTCCACACCGGCTACCGCGCGTACTCGCGCCGCGCGCTGCAGGCGCTGCCGCTCGCCGGCAACCGCAACGACTACGTCTTCGACAGCGAGATCCTCGCGCAGGCGATCGAGCTCGGGCTCCCGATCGGCGAGATCAGTTGCCCCGCCCACTACTTCGACGAGATGCAGACGATCACCTTCGGGCCTGGGATCAAGTACGGGCTCGGCGTGCTCGGCGTCGCCGCGCGCGTGACCGCGCATCACCTCGGCAAGAAGGACCGTCTGCTCGATCCGAACGCGCCGAAGCTCGACGCGTGGACGCACGGCTCGTGGAGCGTTCCTCCGCGCGCAGGTGCATGAGCCATCGATTCTGCAGGAAGAAAGAGAACTGAATGCTCGATCTTCGCGAAGAGAAACGGACGCGACGCAAGGTGTGGATGAGCGTGCTCGTCGCGATCCTCGCGGCCGTCGGGATAGGGCTCGTGGTCGGGCAGGCGTACCTCGCGTCGCAATGGGAGTCCGAGCCGCCGCCGAGCCGCGATCTGCGCAACGTCGACGGTGAGATCGGCGAGGGCTGCAAGCTCTTCGCGGAGAGCCGCGTCACGCCCGAAGTGGAGGTGCTCGCGCGACCGGAGCTCGGCGCGATGGTGCGCGGCACGATCGCGAACGGCACGGAGCTCGACGTGGTCAGCGTGCGGCGCGACTACGTCGAAGTGCGGCGCGCGGGCGAGATCGTGTGGATCGAGCGGCGACACGTGGGGCAGGAGTGTCCGTGAACGAGCCGAGCGGAGACGCTCCGAAAGCGACGAGCCCACGCACCCCGATGCGCGCGCCGACGCCACGCGCGAACGACGACTTCCTCGCGCGCCAACAGCGCCGCGAACACATGAAGGCGATCTGGAAGGTGATCTCCTTCGTGGTCTTCCTCGGGCTCGCGGGCTGGCGCCTCGTGGTGTGGGTGCGCGACTTCGGCGAAGCCCCGACCCAACACCGCCGTCGCTGATCGAGGTTTTGGGAGCCGGCAGTTCGAGCTCTCGTCGCGCTCTCGTGACTTTCGTCGCCGACCACGTCGCCGTTCACGACCACGACCACGACCACGTCGACGACCACGAGTCGAGCACCGACACCTCCGATACGCGACCCGACGTCACGCCGCCGTCAGGACCGAACCCCGTCCGTCAGCGACGGAAGGGCTCGCCCTCGATCCGATGCGGCGTGTGGCCCTCGGGCGCGCAGCTCTCGACCACGAAGCGCAGCTCACCCGTCACGGACGTGCAGCGCTCACACGCACACTGCGCGTGTCCCTGCGTTCCGAGCCATCGCGGGGGCAGGAGCTCGGCGCCCGGCACCAGCGACACACACTCGGGAACGGGTTGCTCGCAGCTCGCGCGCAGTCCGAAGTCGAGCGCGACGTCCTCCCACCCGTTCGACCCGCGCTGCTCGAGCCGCACCCGACCCTTCAGGCGCGCCACCGCGTCGCCCACGTTCCGCACGTGGAGCACGTCGTCCTGGAGCACGATCTCCAGACGTGGCGGAGGCGATGCGTCGCGCGGCGCCGACGATCCCGAGGACGAAACCGTCTCCGAAGCCGTCGACGACGACGGGCTTCCCGAGGACTCGTGCGAGCTTCGCGTCGAGGCCGACTCGGTCGTCGCCGACGCCCCGCCGCATCCACCCGAGCACGAGATCGAGCCCACGAGCGACGCACACAGCACCAACACCCGCGCGCTCACGTCGGCGTGACCTCCGTGCTGCGCGCGGTGCGCACCCACTCCTGCTGGCGCGAGGCGGCCTGCAGCACCTTCGGGAGCACCTTCGCCTTCCAGAGCAGGTAGCGCGGCACCCGCGCCAGCGCCTTCATCTCGGTCGGGCCCGCGCCGCCGACCTTCATCCCGATCGCGACGTGCGCAGCCACCACGCCGAGGCTCGTCGCCGCGTAGAGCTGCGTGGGCACGAAGGGCACCGCGAGCGTGCCGCCGAGCAGCGCGACGTGGGTGCCGAGCGGGAGGAGCAAGAGCTCGAGCAGCGGCTCGATCAGCTCGGGACGACCCGCGAGCACCTCGCGCACGAGCGGCGGCGCGTGCTCGCGCAGCATCCGCATGCGGCCGCCCTCCCAACGCGCGCGCTGCGTGTCCGCGCCCTGCTCGCCGATCGGGAAGTCCGCGCGCACGCAGGTCTCGTCCATGAACTCGACCTTGAAGCCGGCGCGCACGAGGTGGAGGTGGTGCTCGAGATCTTCGACCACCGAGCGCGCGGAGTAGGGCACCACTTCGAGCGAGCGGCGGCTCAGACCGAAGCCGTTGCCGAGGATGCCGACCGAGAGCCCGAGGCGCGAGCGTCCGCGCGGCCGCAGCACGCAGAAGGCCATGAACGCGAGGTTCATGAGGGCGGTGCGATCGGAGGCGTCCGCGTTCTTCACGAGGTAACGCGCCTGCACCGCGTCCGCGCCCGCCGCGAACCACGCCGCGCTCGCCTTGAGGAAGTTCGAGTCGACCTCGGTGTCCGCGTCGACGACGAGCACGGCGTCGAGATCCGGGAAACGTTCGAAGAGGGTGTCGAACGCGTACTCCAGCGCCCAGCCCTTGCCGCGGCGCTCGGTGTCGTGGCGTTCGAGCACCGTCGCGCCCGCCGCGCGCGCGGCACTGGCGGTCTGGTCGCGGCAGTTGTCGGCCACCACGAGGATCTCGACCGGAAAGCCCGGCGAGTCGCAGGTCCGAAGGCTTCGCACGCAGTCCGCGATGCCGGCTTCTTCGTCGTGCGCCGGCACCACCACTGCGAGCCGTTTCAAGGTGCGGACCGGAGGTCCGGGCTCACGGGCGGGCAAGGCTCCAGCCGCGCTGAGCATCGAGAGCTCGAGGGTGCCGGGGAGCGTGGCGGCGGCGCCGCCGAGGCCGAGGAGAGCCGCGATCATGGGGGCGATCCTTAGCAGGTTGTCGGGTCGGCTCGGAGTCGAATCGGGAGCCTTCGATCGGGACGGAACGCGAAGAGCCCGCGCGAGGCGGGCTCTTCGGAGGCGAGGCGATCCCCGGCTCAGGGGAAGATGCCGCGCTCTTCGTACGCGTTGCCGAGGTTCCGGAGCGCGAGGCAGTACGCGGCGACGCGCATCGAGACCTTCTTCTCCGACGCGAAGAACGCCACCTTGCGGTAGGTCTCCTTCATCGTCTTCTCGAGGCGACGGTCGACCTCTTCGAGGTCCCAGGTCTCGCTGCGGAGGTTCTGGACCCACTCGTAGTAGCTGACGGTCACGCCGCCCGAGTTCGCGAGCACGTCCGGGAGCACCGCGATGCCCTTCTTCGCGAGGAGCGCCTCGCCCTCGGGGCTGCACGGGCCGTTCGCGCCCTCGACCACGAGCTTCACCTGGAGGAGCTCGGCCTCCGGCGCGCGCACCTGATTCTCGAGCGCGGCGGGGATGAAGATGTCCGCCTTGGTGGCGAAGAACTCTTCGCGCGTGATGGGCTGACCGCCCTCGTAGCCCGCGATCGAGCCGTTCTTCTTCACGTAGTCGCTCAGCTTGTGGGCGTTGAAGCCCTCGACGGAGCGCATGTAGCCCGTGTGATCGCCGACCGCGATCGTGCTGACACCGAGCTTGGAGAGGAGCAGCGAGCTGAACGAACCGACGTTGCCGAAGCCCTGAACGATCGCCGTCTTGCCCTCGAGCTCGAAGCGGTTGTCCTTGGCCCACTCGGTCAGACAGTGGATCGCGCCCTGCGCGGTCGCCTTCTCGCGACCCGGGCTACCACCACAATTGAGCGTCTTGCCCGTGACCACCGCGCGCTGCGCGTTCTTGTTCGTGTGATCGACCTGGTTCATGTACGTGTCCATGATCCAGACCATCATCTGCGCGTTCGATCCGACGTCCGGCGCGGGGATGTCGTAGTTCGGGCCGATGTTGTTGCCGAGCGCATGCGTGAAGCGACGCGTCACGCGCATCAGCTCGTCGCGGCTGAGCTTGTTGGTGTCGACCTTCACGCCGCCCTTCGCGCCGCCGAAGGGGATGCCCATCAATGCGCACTTCCACGTCATCATCGTGGCGAGCGCCTTGAGGTCGTCGAGGCTGACGCTGTGGTGGAAACGGAGGCCGCCCTTGTAGGGGCCCATCAGGTTGTTGTGCTGGATGCGGTAGCCCTTGAAGATCTTCAGCGACCCGTCATCCATGCGGACCGGGAAGTGCACGATGATCTCGTTCTTCGGCTGCGAGAGCATCTCTCGCACGTGCGCCGGGAGCCCGATGATTCCAGCCGCCTCGTCGAGGTAGCCCTGGATGACCTTGAAGAACTCGTAGTTGTCTTCCGACACGGATGCCTCCTGAGCGCTGCGGTCGTCCCGTTCGTCCTGATCCGGCTGTTCCGGAGCCTCCACGACCGGCGCGTCGCCGCGCCCCCGCTTCGACTTCCGTGCCTTCTTGTCTTCGTTCAGCTCCGACGTGCCCGCCATGGCCGTCGTGTCTCGCATCGCCCCACGAAACCGTCAACGACGCGCCGCGTCAGCCAAATGCATGGAATTAGGCCGTTTCGGGCGGCCCGCAGGGTCCGGCTCGCGCGCCCTCCGTGCCACCGAAGAACGTGAGGTGAGCGGGCCCTTCCGCCCCTCGGGCGTGAAGTGTGTGGAAAGTCGCGGCGTGAAACCTGCCGGAAACGCGCGGGCTCGTTCGCGAGCGACCCGCGATCCGTGAGGTGAACCGTGCGGAGAGGGGGTAGGGCGCAGCCGTCGCGACCTTGCAGCCCGTAATCGCGTTCTCCCCATTCACGTGGGGTTGCGTAGGATGCGAACGATGCTTCGTCGATTCGCTCTCCTCTCCTTCTCGCTCCTCCTCGCCTGCGGGGACGACGACGGCCCGACCCGCGGCGAGGGCGCGCCCTGCGAGACCGTGTCCGACTGCGACTCGGGGCTCGTGTGCCTCGACGGACGCTGCGCGGCGGGCCGCGACGGCAGCGTCACGCCCGACGCGGACACGAGCTGTCCCTCCGCGCGCGTCTGCGGGGAGAGCTGCTGCGAAGGCGCCGAGCTCTGCGGTGGTGGCTCGTGCTGTCTGCCGGCCGAGCTGTGCGGCGGCGTGTGTTGTGGCGGCGCGGACCAGGCGTGTGTCGCGGATCGCTGCGTGCTCGACTGCGGCGAACGTCAGAGCTGCGGCGAGGGCGGGAGCGCGGTCTGCTGCGCCGACGGCGACCTCTGCTACCTCGGGGCGTGCCGCACGCCGGGCGCGACCTGCGAGCGCACCACGGACTGCGAAGAAGGCGAGTACTGCGAGGCCACCGTCGGTCGCTGCCTGCCGCGCGCGACCGGAGGCGAGGCGTGCGAGTACATGCCCGCCACCGACGAGCTGAGCATCACCGAGGAGTGGCATTGGCCCGCGCCCACCGGCCCGGTCGCGTTCCCCACGCACGACCAGGTGATGATGGCGCCGATGGTCGCGAACCTCACCGACGACGACGGCGACGGCGCGATCGATCGCAACGACGTGCCCGACGTCGTCTTCCACACCTTCACGGGCAACGACTATTGGGGCAACGGCATCTTGCGCGCGGTCAGCGGCGACGACGGCCGCGAGCTCTGGCCGGCGCCGGGCGTCGATCCGGGATACCGCACCACGCCGGGCGGCGAGGTCGCGATCGGTGAGCTCGTGGCGGACTCCCCGGGCCCGGAGATCGTCGCGTGCTCGTTCAGCGTTCGCGACAACACGCCGGGGCACCTGCTGCTGATCGCGGCGAACGGCACGTTGATTCGTCGTTTCGACACCGCGCCCAACGACGTGCCGTGTGGCTTCGACGCACCGGCGCTCGCGGATCTCGACGGCGACGGAACGCCGGAGATCGTGGTGCGCTATTTGGTGGCCCGCGCGGACGGCACCGTGCAGCGGTTGCAGGAAGCGGGCGGGGCGAGCTTCCCGTACCTGACGGTCGCGAACGTCGACGACGATCCGGACCTCGAGATCGTCGGCGGGGATCGCGCGTACAACCTCGATGGCACGACGGTGTGGCTCCGCGACGGGAGCGACGGACAGCCCGCGCTCGGAAGCGCGTATGTCGCGATCGCGGATCTCGATTTGAACGGCACCCCTGAGGTGATCCGCATCGGGGGCGGGAAGTTCATCATGGCGCTCGACGGACGCACGGGCGCGACGCTCTGGGGTCCGATCGACATCAACCCGCCCGAGATGGCCGGGGTGATCGCGACGGTGGACGCGTCGCGCCCGACGCCCGGCGTCGGAGGTGGACCGCCGACGATCGCGAACTTCGACGACGATCCGAACCCCGAGATCGCGTTCGCGGGCGGCTTCGCGTACGTGATCTTCGAGCACGACGGAACGCGCAAGTGGTACCGCGAGACCGTCGATCGTTCGTCGCGGCAGACCGGCTCGTCGATCTTCGACTTCGAAGGCGACGGGATCGCGGAGGTCCTCTACAACGACGAGCGCAGCTTCCGCGTCTACCGCGGGCCCGACGGCGTCACCCTCGACGAGCGCTGCAGCACGAGCGGCACCCTGCGCGAGTACCCGATCGTGGTGGACGTCGACAACGACGACCACGCGGAGGTCGTGCTCATGTCGAACAACTACGCGTTCGGCTGCCTCGACGGTTCGGCGTCGCGCACGGGGATCACGGTCTTCGGCCATCCGGAGAACCAGTGGGTGCGCACACGCCGCATCTGGAATCAGCACACCTACCACGTGACGAACGTCGACGAGGACGGGCGCATCCCGGCGCGCGAGGCGAACAACTGGACCACGCCGGGGCTCAACAACTTCCGGCAGAACGTGCAGCCGGACGGGCTCTTCGACGCGCCCGATCTCGTGCTCGTCGATCTCACGGCGTCGACCGCGGGCTGTCCGAGCGAGCTGCGGCTCTCGGTGCGTGTGCTCAACGCGGGGCGCTCGGGCGCGCCGGCGGGGGTGCCGGTGACCTTCTACGACGTCACGACGGATCGCGTGCGCCTCGGTCGCGTGACCACGACCCGCGCGTTGCTCCCGGGCGAGAGCGAGCTCGTCACGCTGAGCCCGCCTTTCGCGGTGCCGGCGGGCATGAGCGACTCCGTCTTCCGCTTCGCGGCCACCGTGAACGCGCCCGACGACGAGCCGCTCACGGGTCTCAACGAGTGCCGCCCCGCGAACAACGACGCGGGCCCGATCGACGCGACCTGCCCGTTGATCGACTGAGCGACGGTTCGACGGATCGATGGAGCGACGGATCGATTGAGTGACGGCGCGACGGAGCGAACGGGCGCCGGCGTACGAAACGCGCGCAGCCTTCTGACGTAGGTCGAATCGATCCTCCGAAACGCATCGTCACGAAACGCTGCGAGGCGTCGCGCGACGATGAGGCCAAACGCCCCTCACGTGGGGCATGGATTCCCCCGGTCCCGCGTGGATGCGGACCGTTCGCTTCGCGAGATCGTGTCGTCGCGGGGTCGGGACGCGCGCGTCTCGCTCTCCTCGACACGACCGCTCTCGCTTGTTCGACACGACCGCCGTAAGGCTTCGCGGGTCGCCTCGTCGATCTCCGCGTCGCCCGACCACGCGCGCCCTTCGCGCCGAAACATCGTGCCGAACGACCTGCACCGCCGCTCGCGGCCTGCACGGGTCGACGACGGCGCGTGTGCACCCTCATGTCCAACGAACCCACCCGACCGCCTGCACCTCTCGTCGCTCGCCTCGCGCTCGCGTCGCTCGTCGTGCTTGGCGTCGCTTCGTCGAGCCCCGCGTACGCGACCGACGACACCCTCGTGACCAGCGAGCGCGGCGACGAAGTCGAGGACGTTGCCGCGTCGACGTCCTCGCCGCCGACGTCGACGCGCCACCCGGTGCGTGGACCGATCGTCGCGTTCGAGGCGCACCTCTCGCTGCTGAGCGACGTCGCGGATCGTTCGCTGCTCGCGAGCGCGTTCGGCTACGCGCTCAGCGTGACCGCGCGGGTGGGCCGCGATTGGCTCGTCGGCGCGAAGGTCGAGCACGATCTGTGGAGCACCTTCGAGCTCGAAGGGGGCATCGACCTCGGCGCGCTCTCGATCGCGATGGTGGTCGCGAAGCTGCACCTCGACGGGCGCGTCCGCACGACGCTCTCGGCGGGTCCGAGCGTGTTGCTCTTCGACACCGGCCTCGATCGGCGCGGCAACGTCGGCCTCTACCTCGAGCTCCGCCCCTTGGGGATCCGCTGGCCCCGCCCGCGCGCCACCGTCGTGCTCGACCCGCTCACGTTCGCGGTCGTCGCTCCCGTGCTGACGAACATTCCGCTCGTTCAAATCCAATACCGAACCGTCCTTCAAATCGAGATCGGAGGCGGACGATGAGCCGCTCTCGCTCCCTGTCCATCGTCGCCGTCGTCGCGCTCTTCGTTTCGCTGTCCTCGACCGCGCACGCGTTCTCGGTGCGCAGCGCGTTCACGCGTTCGTGCCACGAGACGATGACCCTCGCGGCGCTGGTCGCAGCCGGCGACGCGATCGACCTCGCGCAGATCCCCGAGCCCCGCACGGACGATTGGGAGACCGCGTCGCGTTGGGCGCTGCGTGATCTCGACGTGACGCTCGAAGATCGTCGCGAGCGCTTCTACTACTTCAGCTTGCTCGCGGGGGTGCGAGCGCCCGACACCGAAGGACACTCGACGGCGAACCTCGACGCGGTGCGCGCGATCCACGCGAGCCCGGCGGGGCAGTACGCGCACTGTCTGCGCGCGCCGGAGGACGACGGCCCGGAAGGAAACGCCCGCGCGGCCCGCGGTTGTGCCGCGGCGTTCGTGGAGGCGGTCGAGGCGGCGCGCGACGCGATGAGCCTCGAAGAGTCGCGCATCCGCGTGCCGTTCGCGCTCGATCACTACGGCCGCGTCGAGCTCGAAGCGTGGGCGCCCGCGTACCACCTGGGGCGCGCGCTCCACCTGCTGCAGGACTCTTTCGCGCACACCGTCCGCACGCCGGACCTGCATCGGATCGTGCACGTGATGAACTTCGCGGAGGCGGTCGCGGGCAGCCTCCGCCGACCGCGCGACGGTCTCCCGCACTCGACCGCGACCGATCGCTGCGACCTCGGCAACGCGGAGCGCGTGGACGCGGCCACGGAGGCTTCGACGGACCTCCTGGTGCTCACGGGCGCCACACCGGATCGCGTCACGCGCGAGGGTATCGACGGCTTCGTCGCGCGCTGGCTCACGCTCGACGCCAGCGCGTCGGAATGCACGCTCGGCAACGGGCTCTGCGACTCGCCGTGGCTCCCGTCGGCCACGCGCGCCCCGACCGAGCCGGTGCTCGGCTGCGCGGCGGGCGGTGCAACGGATCACGCCGCGTGGTCGGTCCCGTTGCTCGGCGGGCTCGTACTGCGCGCGCGACGGAGCGCGTCGGATCGTTCGCGTCGCTGGCGTCGTCGCGGTGTCGACGCTCGCTCGACCGAGACGCTCCGTGCGATCGGTCGTTGGCGCCGCGCGATCGTGCGCTCGCTTCGGGCGATCCCGCACGAGGTCGGCTCGTGGATCGTGGGCGCGCGCGCGAGCACCGAGCGTGTGCTGCGCGTGGTGGCTCCGCTGCTCTTGATCGCGTCGTGCGTCGCACCCCTCGATCGCGCCCCGATCGAGGTCTACGTGATCGACGACGGCTCCGCGGACGGCATCGCGGCGCGCGTGTTGGAGTCGCTCGATCATCCGAGCGCCGCGATCGAGGTGACGGTGGTGCACGAGATCGCCCGCACGCGGGACGAGGTGGACGCGCTCCTCACGCGCTGGCTCGAAAGCGCCGACGAGGGTGCGGGCGGACGTGCGAGCGATCGCGCCGAAGGTGACCGCGACGTGCCGCGGCTCCTCGTGACCACCGCCGAGCACGCGTCGGCGCTGGAAGCGCGCGCGTGCCTCCCGAGCGGTTGGCAGGGCCTGCACTTCGGGGACGCGCTCGACTGTCCACGCGTGCACGTCGCGCGGCTTCCGCACCGTGCGGCGGGTTTCCTGGCGGGCGCGCTCGCGGCCGAGCAGACCTCGATGCGCGTGGTGGTGCGCGACGACGGAACGGATCCGGAGCCGATCGCCGGCATCGTGGACGGCGTCGCCCACGTCGCCCACGTCACGCCCGAGCGAGCGCGACAGCTCGTGCTCGTCGACGCGAAGTCCGACCCCGCGACGCTGGTGGAGCACCCCGACGTGTGGCTCGCGGGACGGCGCGCGGCCGACGCGCTCGTGGACACCGCGGAGCGCCACGACCTGCGCGGCGATCGCGCGCGCCTCGTGCTGCTCGATCCGGAGCTCGACGCCGCGCGCCGCCCCGAGGTGCTGGCGGTCGTGCGCGTGAACCTGCCGCGCGTGCTGCGTCACGCCGTGCGCGAGGCGGCCCGCGACGCGCTCGCCGAAGGTACCCACACCTACCGCGCGGCGGACGGTTTCGTGGACGTGATCTACACGGGAGGCCGCACGCTTCGCGACGAGGACTCCGACGAGGACGTCGACGAAGACTCCGACGAGGACGTCGACGAAGACTCCGACGAGGACGTCGACGAAGACACCGACGAAAGCACCGCGTGTTGGGATCCCGTTGCGGAACGAGCACTGCGCCAGGCCGCAGACGCGAGCGTGGACTGACCCTCAGACCGCGGATGCGAGCGTGGACTGACGCTCCGAGGTTCGCCGGGGCTCAGCCCAGGATCTCGTCGACGTCGCGCTCGTGCAGGCCGAGCAGGTAGAGGATGCGGTCGAGACCGCCCGCGCTCACCGAGGTGTCCGCGGCCTCCTTGAGCTTCGGCTTGGCGTGGAACGCGATGCCGAGACCGGCGCGCTCCAGCATCGTGAGGTCGTTGGCGCCGTCGCCGATCGCGATGGTCTGCTCGAGCGCGATGCCTTCGCGCTGCGCGATCGCGTCGAGCAGGTCCGCCTTGCGCTGCGGGGTCACCACCGGGTCGAGCACCCGGCCCGTGAGCACGCCGTCGCGCATCTCGAGGTTGTTCGCGTACGCGTAGTCGAGGCCGAGCTCGTCGCGCAGCGCGTTGGCCGCGAAGGTGAAGCCGCCGCTGATGACGCCGGTCTTGTAGCCGAGCACGCGCAGCACGCGGAGCATCTCGCGCGCGCCGTCGGTGACGGGGAGGTTGCGGGCGAGCGAGAGCACCTGGTCCCAAGGCATGCCTTCGAGGAGCGCGACGCGGGCGCGGAGGCTCTGCTCGAAGTCGAGCTCGCCGGCCATCGCGCGGCGCGTGATCTCGGAGACACGATCGACCACCCCGTGCATGCGCGCGAGCTCGTCGATCACCTCGATCTGGATGAGCGTCGAGTCCATGTCCATCACGACCAGGCGCTTGCTGCGTCGCGTGAGCTTCTCGCGCTGGACCGCGATGTCGATGTCGAGGTTGGCGGTCGCGATCAGCAGCTCGCGACGCAGCTCGTGGGCGACCTCGTCGCGGCCCGGCAGCGACAGGATGATCTCGAGCGAGAGGAGCCGACCGCTCGAGAGGCGGCGGATGTTCTCGATGTTCGCTTCGGACTTCGCGAGCACGTCCGCGATGCGGTGCACGCCCGCTGCGGTGAGCCCGTCGCCGATCGCGGTGACCGCGTAGCGCTGTACGCGCGGCGGCGGCGTCTTGGTCGAGCGCTCGCCCGCGTCGAGCACCTTGAACTGCATCTCCAGGCCCATGCGCTTGGCGAGGAAGAGCAGGTCCTTGAGGGCGGGCTCACCCTTCGCGCGCGCGGGGTCCAGGCCGATGAGCAAGCAGAGCGTGAGCTGCCCTTGGACCACGACCTGCTCGATGTCTTGCAGCTCCGCGTGGTTCTCGGCGAGGACGCCGGTCAGCGCGGAGGTGATCCCGGGGGTGTCCGGGCCGGTGACGGTGACGAGGACCCGCTGTGCTTCGGTCATCGCGCGGGCTCTACCTCAGCGCCGAGTCCCCCGCCAGCGACGGAACGAACGTGACGACTTCTCCACCGAGTCGGCGGGGTCAGCCGCCGACTTCTCCATCGAGTCGGCGGGGTCAGCCGCCGACTCCGGCCACCGGGCCGACGACGCCGTACGACGACCCGGCGAGAGGTCGACATTCTCGTGCCGAACGCACCGCGCGCCGCGACAGACGACGTAAGGTGGCCGACCTCGAAGCGCGCGCGATCTGTCTTGCGCGCGTTGCGCCGACGGATCGCGGCCCGTGCACGCGCGCAACGTGCTCCCCATGCGCGCGTCTCTTCGGCTTCCTCGAGGGTCTGTCGCCAGACCCTCCCCCACGGGGCATGAAGCCCCGAGG
>CALJLK010000288.1 GCA_937982655.1 uncultured Sandaracinus sp. | reverse complement strand
CGACGATGCCGCCGTCGACGATGCCGCCGTCGACGATGCCGACGTCGACGATGCCGACGTCGACGATGCGGCCGCATCTCCACCTCCCGAGGCGTGAGCCCACGACGAACGACCGCTCGCGGAACCGAGGCCCCGATGAAACCGATCTCCCCCTGGTCGAGCCAAGCCGCGCGCGTCCGCGCCCCGATCGAACCGAAACCTCCGACCGCGGGCCCCGCCGCCCGCACCCGCAGCGACCTTCGACGCCTCGCCGACGCGCTCGAAGACCTGCCGTCGATCCCGCTCGTCGCCCACCGGGTCGGCGAGCTCGTCCACGATCCCCAACAGGATGCGCGTTCGATCGCGGACGTGATGAAGGGCGATCCTGCGCTGACCGCGAAGGTCCTCAAGATCGTCAACTCGCCCTACTACGCGATCCCCGGAGGCGTCACCGACATCACGCGCGCCATCAGCTTCCTCGGGTTCGGTGCGCTGCAACAGCTCGTCCTCACCGTCTCGGTGTTCGACACCCTCGACGTCCGCAGCGCGCGAGGCCGTCGGCTCTTTCGCCACAGCCTCGCCGTCGCAGCCGCGAGCGAAGCACTCGCGCAGATCCTCGGGCACGCCAAGCCGCACGACTGCTTCACGGCGGGCCTCCTTCACGATCTGGGTCACCTCGCGATCCTCCAGATCGTCCACGACGAGGACGCCGACGACGAGTCCATCCTCGCGACGCACGAGATGATCGGCGACAAGCTGGCCACGAAGTGGCGCTTCCCCGTCGCGCTCCGCGGAGCCATCGGCGCGCACCATGCGCCCGCTTCCGCAAACGAGCCGTTCACCAAGCAGCACCGTGCGCTCATCGACGTCACGACGCTCGCCGACGTGATCTGTCGGCGAAACGGCTACGCGGTCAACGAGGAGGAGCGGCCCTCACTCCCGCCCGACGTGCTCTCGCGGCTCAACCTCACCACGCTCGTCGAAGAGCAGACTCACGACCGGCTGCGGTGGAATCTGGAGCGCTCCGAGGTCCTGTTGCGCGTTCTGATGGGCGACGGATGATCGCCGGCGTCACACGACGCCGCGTCGAACTTCACCGTTTCGCGTACGATGATGCCCGGCATGTCTACGACGTCGGATCGTCACGAGGTTCGGAGTCTTCGATGATTCGAGTTACCGAGGAGCGCCCGACCTGGGTCGCCGTCCGAACTTCGAACGCCACACCGTCGGCCGGTCTGGTGCGTGGCATGCTCCAGCCCGGCGGGTTCCTCGCATGGATCGTGATCTCGCCGAGCGGCATCGTACGGTCCGTCCGCATCGCGGCGGGGCACACGCTCGACCTCGTGCCCGTGGGGGAGCACCTCCACGCGGCGCTCGAAGGCGAGTCGCGCACACTGGTCGACGGATACGTCGCCCGAGCAGCCGCCGGCGCCGCCTTCACCGCGCGAATCCTCGTCGAGACTCCGACGGAGGCACGACGCTTCGAGGTGCACTACATCCCCCACCTCGCGTCGGGTGAGGTCGACGAGATCGCGGTGATGCTCCGCGAGATCACGGCGCAGCACGACCGCGACGCCGAGCGTCAGCTCGTTCGCGACGCGCTCGACGCGCACGAAGACGGTGTCGTCATCTGCTCTTCGGGCGTCGACGCGCGCGTCGTGTTCGCCAACGCCGCCTACCTCGATTGGCTCGGGGCCAAAGAAGCGGACGTGATCGGGCGCGCCGCGCGGTTGCCTCGGCAGTGGGAGACGCAAGAAGGCACGTCTCCGACCGCGGCGTTCCAAGGCGCGCTCACGGGCGAAGGTCCCCGGACCGTCTCGTTGGTGTCGAGCGACGCGACACAACGCAACGAACGCGAGCTCCGAACCTCACCGGTCGGCGGCGAGTCGGCGGGCTACGTGGTCGGCATCGTCCGCGACGTGACGGCCCAGCGCGATCTGGAGGAGCAAGTTCGGCGTGCGACCGCGCTCGAAGCGCTCGGTCAGTTGGCGGGCTCGGCCGCGCACGACTTCAACAACCTGCTCGCCTCCATGGCGGTGGAGCTCGCGCAGCTTCGACGTGACGTCCCCGACGCGCGCTCGAGCGTGCTCGCACTCGAGAGTTGCGTGCAGCAGTCGCAGGCCCTCCTCGCGCGGCTGCTCACCATGACCCGCCCCGTGCCGCCCGCGCCCAAGCACCTCGATCTTCGCGACGCCTTGGTTCGCCAGCAGCGCACGCTCTCGGGGCTCGGCGCGGGCCGCGTGACACTGAAGATGTCCCTCGGCGAGCACCCCGCGAGCGTCTTCGCCGACGAGGCCCAGTTGGAGCAGGTCTGGTTGAACCTGGTGGCCAACGCGTGCGACGCGATGCCGGAGGGTGGGACCGTCGAAATCCGCCTCGCGCTCGACGAAGGCTTGGTGCGGGTCGAGGTCCGCGACGAAGGAAAAGGAATGAGCCCGAGCACGCTCGCGAAGGCCTTCGTTCCTTTCTTCAGCACGAAGGGGACGCGAGGGACGGGCCTCGGGCTCTCGACCGTCCGTCGCATCGTGGAAGAGCACGGCGGCGCGGTGAAGCTCGAGTCGAGCTCGCAGGGCTGCTGCGTGTCGGTCGTGCTGCCGTTGTTGGAACCGTTCGCCCCCACTCCACCCAGCCCCCGACGCAGCACAGGTGAGCTCCAGGCCGTCGCGCCGACGCACGTGCTCGTGGTGGAAGACCAGGAAGTGCTTCGCCGAGGTGTCGCGCGAGGATTGGCACGCGCGGGATACCGAGTCTCCGAGGCCACCGACGGCGTCGACGCGCTGATGGTTCTCGAACGCGAGTCCGACATCGAGATCGTACTGACCGACGTCGTGATGCCTCGCATGGACGGCATCACGTTGATCGCTCGTTTGGCGCAGGAGCACCCCACCCTGCGTGTGGTGGTGATGAGCGGATATTCGGATCCCGCGCTCGGCGCGTTGCCCGCCGGCATGCGGTTGCTGGCCAAGCCGTTTCGAACGCACGAGCTCCTCGAGCACTTGAGCGAAGCGCTCGCGCGCCACTGAAGGCGCCAGCCACTCAGTCCGCGAGCGCGAGCCGCGCCTGCAAGCCGAGCTCGGTCGTGTAGCCGACCTCGACGGAACGAATCGCGCCGTCCTCGTCGATCACGAACGAGGTCGGGAACGCGCTCACGCCCCACGCGCTCGCGAGCGTGCCGTTCGGATCGGCGATCACGCGGAACGCCGGGCGGTCGTTCGCGACGAGCCCTTCCTCCGCGAGCGCGGCCACGATCGCTCGCGCGTCCCCCGAGCGCACCGCGACCGTGATCACGTTCGAATCCTCCGCGACCGCCGCGACGTTGCCGTCCATCGCCTCGCAGACTCCGCACCAAGTCGCCCAGAAGTGCACCAGCGTCGGCCCGCCGCTCCCGCGCGCCAGCGACACGCGTTCGCCGAGCACGTCGACCCCTTCGAGCCGCGGCGCCGCGCCTTCGATCACGCCTCGCCGCTGCCACGCGCGCACCGCGACGAAGATCGCGACGAAGACCGCGAGCTCGATCGCGAGCCGCTTCCCGCGCCGCTTCCACCAGCTCGCCGGTGCTCCGGTGACGTCGACCACGACCCGAGCCTGGATCGAGAGCCGAGTCCGCGCCCGCGACCCTTGTCCTTGCGCGTCCGATCGGGCGACGATGAATCCCGGCGCGCCACGGTGCGTCTGGACGCTCTCGGTGGCCACCACGCCACTCTGCCCGCACGGAGACCCTCGCATGCCGCGCACGACCCCCCGACGCCTCGCCGCTGGCCTCGGCGCGATCCTCTCGCTCTCGGCCGCGCCGGCTCTCGCGGACGAAGCCGAGGTACACTACCGCATGTGCCTCGTGCACAAGCAGGCGAGCCGTTGGGAGCAGGCCGCACAGGAGTGCCGCGAGGCGGTGCGGCTTCGTCCGACTCACTCGGCGGCTCACTTCACGCTCGGCTCGGTGCTCCGCCAGGCGGGGCGCATGGACGACGCGCTCACCGCGTTCCGCGAGGCCGCGCGCCTCGAGCCCCGCAACGCGAACGCGCACGGCATGATCGGCGCGATCCTGATCCGGCTGCGTCGCCCGGCCGAGGCCATCGAGCCGCTGCGTCGCGCCTGCGAGCTCGCGCCGGAAGAAGCGACGAACTGGTCGAACCTCGGCATGGCGTACCGCCGGCTGGAGCGCCTCGAAGAAGCGACCACCGCGATGCAGTCGGGCCTCGAGCGGCACCCGAACGACATGGGCCTGCTGAACAACCTCGCGGTCGTACTCCGTCAGCGGCGCATGAACGAGCAGGCGGTGATCCTCCTGCAGCAGGCGATCGAGCGGAACCCGAACCAGGCCGAGCTGCACCACAACCTCGCGATCGCGCTGCGCGCCTCGAACCGCCACGACGAAGCCATCCCGCACTACGAGCGCGCGCTCGCGCTCGGGCAGCGCGGCACCGGGCTCCTCTTCGATCTCGCGGTCAGCTACGAGCAGGTCGGCCAGTACCAGCTCGCGATCGAGACCTACGAGCGCTTCGTGCGCGAGATCCAGAGCCAGGATCCCGCGGCCGCGCAGCGCGCACGCGACTCGATGCAGCGCCTCCGCGACCGCCTCTGAAAAGAAGCTCGGCCGGTTACCGCAAGCCG
>CALJLK010000287.1 GCA_937982655.1 uncultured Sandaracinus sp. | reverse complement strand
CCCTGTCTCGGTCACGGACCCTGTCTCGGTCACGGACCCTGTCTCGGTCACGGACCCTGTCTCGGTCACGGACGCTGTCTCGGGCACGGACCCTGTCTCGGTCACGGACCCTGTCTCGGTCGAGCCGACTGCCCTCCGGCCCAAGGTCGGCGGTCCGCCACGAGTCGACGTAGCGCGCGAAGACACGACGCGCGTACAGTCGCGTCCCGGAGGTTCCATGCCCGTCGATCGTCAGAAGTTCCTCATGCTCGTGCTCGGTCTCGGTGTCGGACGCGTCGCGAGCGGCTGCGTGGTCGTCGAGTCTCCTCCGCCCGACGACGGCACCCAGCAGCAGACCACCGGCGGCGACACCGCGGCTTACGAGCCCGGCGCCGAGTGCGTGTCGTGGGACGCGACCGGCGAGTGCGTGCAGTACGCGTACGATCAGACCGCGCCCGCCGACGAGTGCGTCGGCTGGGACCCGAGCGGCGAGTGCATCCAGTGGGCGAGCGATTCGACCGCGCCCACCGACGAATGCGTCAACTGGGATCCGAGCGGCGAGTGCATCGGCTGGGCCTCCGACGGCGGCTACGCGCCCACTCAGGAGTGCGTGAGCTGGGATCCGAGCGGCGAGTGTGTGGGCTGGCAGCCCGCGTACGAGAGCTGAGCGCGTGTCGAGCGATCCGACGTCTTCGGCGGGCCCCATCGAGCCCGCCGAGCTCGCGCGTCGCTTCACCGCTGCGCACGCGCGCCTGCGCACCTGCGGCGTCACCGGCACCAACGGCAAGACCACCACGACCTCGATGATCGCCGCGTGCGTGGCCGCCAGCGGCGTCCCGAGCGCGCTGCTCACGACGGTGGGCGCGTGGGTCGCGGGCGAGCGCGTGACGGGCGACACCGCGGCGCTCGAGTTCCTCGCCACCGTCGAGCGCGCGGTGGAGGTCGGCGCACCGATCCTCGCCCTCGAGACCACCAGCAAAGCGCTCGGTCACGGCCTCGCGACGCGTTGGCCTCCGCACGTCGCGGTCTTCACCAACCTCACCCGCGATCACCTCGATCACCACGGCTCCCCCGAGGCCTACCTCGCCGCCAAAGCGCGCCTCTTCCTCGCGGTCCCGCCCGGTGGCGTCGTGGTGCTCAACCGCGACGACCCGTCGAGCGCGCTCCTCCACGAGGTGATCCCCACGTCGGTCACGCGGCGCTGGTACGGCGTGGACGCGACCTCGGACGTGCACGACGAGCTCCGCGCGCGCGCCGTCCACGTGCACCGCGACGGAACCGTGATCGAGCTCTGGCCGAGCGAACGCGCGGACGCCCTCGGCGGTCGCCTGGAGCTCTCGATCCGCGGCCACGTCCACGCGAAGAACGCGCTCGCCGCTGCCCTCGCGGGCGAAGCGCTCGGCCTCTCGTGGGACACGATCCGTCGCGGCCTGCAGTCTTTCCCCGGCGTGCGCGGCCGCTTCGAGCTCGTCTCGCGCGAGCCCTTCGTGATCGTCGACTACGCCCACACCCCCGACGCGCTCGACGGGACGCTCCGCAGCGCCCGCGAGATCGCGCGCGCGAACGAAGCCGAAGGCGAGGGCGGTCGCGTGGTGCTCGTCTTCGGCTGCGGCGGCGAACGCGATCAGGGCAAACGCCCGATGATGGGGGCGCTGGCGCACGCGCTCGCGGACGTCGCGATCCTCACCAGCGACAACCCGCGCCGTGAAGATCCGATCGCGATCGCCCGCGCGGTGCGAGAAGGCGCGACGGGGGAAGGCGCACGCTGGATCGAAGAGCCCGATCGCCGCCGCGCCATCGAGCGCGCGCTCGCGGAAGCGCGCCCCGGCGACGTCGTGATCGTCGCCGGCAAAGGCCACGAGACCACGCAGACGATCGGCACCGAGACCCGCGACTTCGACGACGCGGCCGTGGTGCGCGAGCTGCTCGGTTGAGGTTCGAGGAGATCCTGCGGTCGAGAAGCTCTCGGTCGAGGAGACTCTCGGTCGAGAAGACTCTCGGTCGACACGCTGCGGTCAGAGCTCGTTGCAGGCCGGTCCGTGTCCGAGGTCGCACGCCGCGCGCGCGGTCAGAGCTCGTTGCACGCCGGCTCGTGTCCGAGCTCGCACGCCGCGCGCAGATCGGCGCGCGCCTCTTCCGTCCGCCCCGCGTGCTGCAACACGAGGTACCGGTTGGTGAACATCACCGGATCGTCGGAGCGCCGCGCGATCGCCGCGTTCATGTCGCGCAAGGCCGGCTCGGTCTGGCCGCGGTGGTAGTGCGCGAGCCCGCGGTGCATTTGCGTCCACGGGTCGTCGGGCGCGGCTTCCATCGCGCGCGTGCACGCCGCCACCGCGTCCTCGCGTTGGGCGCGCGCGAGGATCGCGCACCGACGGACGTACGCGCGCCGGTACCCGGGCGCGATCGCCACCGCCCGATCGACGCTCGCGAGCGCCTCGTCGGGATCGACCTGCGCCATCGAGAGATCCACCCACGCTTCCGCGTTGCCGGGTTGAACCCGCACGATGCGTTCGAGCAGCGGCCGCGCGTCCAAGCGACGCCCCGTGCGCTCGTAGATCTGAGCCAGCTCGGCGAGCGTGTTGACGTCGTCGGGGTCGTAGCGGAGCGACGCGCGGAGATCCGCGTAGCCCTCGGCGCGCCGCGCCATGCGGTGACGGAGGATGCCTCGGTTGCGCAACGAGTCGGCGTCGGCCGGATCGAGCTCGATCGCGCGCGTGAAGTCGCGGTCGGCGTCCTCGAGGCGACCCGTGCGCATGGCCACGTAGCCGCGTGCGCCCCAGAGCACCGCGAGCCGCGGATGCTCGCGCGCGAGCGCCTCGAGCTCGGCGAGCCCCTCACGCTCGCGACCGTTCCCGAGCAAGGCGAGCGCACGCCCGACCCGCAGCTCGGGATCGCCGGGGTGGGCTTCGAGCTGAGCCTCGATCTGCGCGAGCGCGCCGGCCGGCCCCGTCGGGCCGAGCATGTGCGCGGGGACGATCGGCTCCCCCTCGCGACGGAGGTTGTCGGCCATGTCGATGGGTTCCCCGCCGTCGAGCAGGTGCGGTGGGATGGCGCGAAGCGAGTCGAGCCCCGGGAGCGCGGCGACCTCGGGAGGGTCTCCCGCGGTCGAAGGTGACGACGTCGCGGCTCCCGTCTCTGCAGACTCCGAATCCGACTCCGACTCGGCTTCAGACGCGGCTTCAGACTCGGATTCAGACTCCAATCCAGACACGTCGTGCGACGACTCTGTCCCCGTTTCTGACGAGGTTTCCAGTGCCGCTTCCGACTCGGATCCGGCGTTCATTCGATGGACCAGCAGGCCCGCCCCCAAGAGCAGCACCGCCGCCGTGACCCCGACGAGCCCGAGCTTCACGAGACGATGCCGCGCTCTCGCGACCGCGGGCTCGGGTCTCGACGCAGGCTCCGGTCTCGACGCGGGCTCCGGCCTCGACGTGGCCTCCGCGCGCGTCACCAGAGCCGTCGTCTTCAACGGCAACACTCTGCCCGACGACACCGACTCGATGCGCGAGAGCGTCTCCGGATCGTCGGGGCGGTAGGCGAGCGCACGATCCAACGTCGCCAACGCCGCGAAGGTGTCTCCGCTCGACGCCGCGCGGTCCGCGGCCGCGTGCAGCTTGGCCAGACGCTCGGCCGCGCGCGCCTTCTGGTAGGCGGCGAGATCGCTCAACACCGAGACGACTTCACGTTTCTGCGCGGCGGGCGGCGCCCAATCCAAGAGCGCCTCGAGCGCCTGAAGGAGCTCGTGCGCGTCCGCCGGGCGCTGCGTCGGGTCGCGGGCGAGACAGCGCGTCACCAGCTCGTCGAGCTCCTCGGACACACGACGGTCGACCTCGATCAGCGGCGTGTACTGACCGGCGAGGATCGCCGCGACCTCTTCCCCCGGACGCTTGCGAGCGAAGGGTCGTTTCCCCGTGATCAGCTCGTAGAGCACGATGCCCACGCTCCACACGTCGCTCCGCGTGTGGGCCTCGCCTTCGATCTGCTCGGGCGCCATGTAGGGCACCGAGCCGGCGACCGCGCCGGCCTGCGTGAGTCGCGATTGTTCGAGACCGAGCGCGAGCCCGAGGTCGACCAACGTCACCTCACCACGCGGCGAGACGATCACGTTCTCGGGTTTGAGATCACGGTGCACGAGCCCGGCCGCGTGCATCGCGCCGAGGGCTTGCACGACCGGCGTGACGAGTCGGATGCCACCTTCGGGCCCGAGCCCCGTCTCGGGCAGCACGTCGCGAAAGGTCAGCCCGACCAGGAGCGGCATGACCAAGAACGGGCCGTGCGTGTCGTCGACGCCGGAGTCGAGCAGCGACACCAGGCTCGGATGACGCACCTTCGCCAAGACCTCGATCTCGCGCTCGAAGCGGCGCACGAGCCCGTCGTCGACGTCCCGGGGCGATCCGAGCACCTTGATGGCCACCTCGCCGTTCGGCCCTCGCGCCCGAAAGACGCGCGCGAACCCGCCCTCACCGATCTGCTCCAGCAGCTCGTAGGCACCGAGCCGATCCCGGGCCGCGCTTCCCATGCCTCACGATACGGCGGTGATGGGGGGACTTCTAGCC
>CALJLK010000286.1 GCA_937982655.1 uncultured Sandaracinus sp. | reverse complement strand
GAGCAGCAGCTTCGCGTCGCCCTCCCCCATCCCGCGACGCCCGGTGAGGCGCTCGTAGCTCCACACGAAGAGCACCTGCACGACGAGGTACCCGACGCCCGCACCGATCGCCATCGTCTCCACGTCGGTCTCGCGGAGCCCCACCGTCGCCAGCCCGAGCGCCGCGCCCGGCAGCGTCACCTCGTCCGGGATCATCATCCACTCGAGGTCCGTGAACGTCGCCACCACGAGCCCGCCGACGAACGTGAAGTAGAGCGCCGCCTCGATCAGCCGCGGCGCGAGCTCCGCGTTCGTCCCCGCCAGCACGAAGCGTTCGACGAGCGCGAGCGCGAGCACGCCGCAGAGGATCTCCACCAACAGATAGCGAGGCGTGAGCTTCGCCCCGCAACACGCGGCACGACCTCGCGAGAGCGCGTAGGCGAGGATCGGCACGTTGCGCCACGCGGGGACCGGGGCGCCGCACGACGGGCAATGGGACGGTGGCGAGACCACGCTCATCTCCCGCGGCCAGCGGTAGATCGCGACGTTGAAGAAGCTGCCCCAGAGCGAGCCGAAGACGAACGCCATCACGCGCAGCACGATCGGGGGCAAGTCGTCGACCAGCATCCGCGCGGGAGGATAGCGGACATCGACGGGGTGGCGCGGGCGACGATCACCGCCCGTCGGGCCTGGGCCTCGACACGCGGACACGACGACCCGGGCCCTCGCCCGAAACCGCCCATGTCGGCCCCGACCGACGGCCTCGCGCCGTGCACGGGCTGACGCCGTGCCTTCGGCATGCTCGATTTCCTCAACGTTTCCGAATCGCGACCACGGCACGCATCCTGCGAACGGCCGCCACGGAGCTTCGTGCGTCTCTGGGACCGTCCGCTTGATGACACGCCGCCGACCGCCTATTCTTCGCGGTCGGTTGGGTGGTGGCTTGCCCGTCGCGAGACGGGCTTGGTGGATGACGGGAAGTCGATGGCGAGCACGAACAGCGTCCGACCCCGAGCAAACGCGCCGTTGTGCGTCGGTCGCGAAGCCGAGCTGGAGCGCCTCGTCGCGCTCCACGCCGAGGCTTCGGAGGCCGGCGAGAGGCTCGTTCTGGTCGAGGGTCCTCCGGGAAGCGGAAAGTCACGTTTGCTCCACGAGCTCGCGCGTCGCACGCGGCTCGACGGGGGAGTGGTCCTCGAAGGCCGCTGCGATCCGGGTCGCGCCTTCGGTCCTTTCGCCGCCATCGTCGACCGCGCCCTGCGGTTCCTCGGCGACATGTCGATCCCGCCGAGCATCGACCTGCGCGACCTCGGATGCGGCGGTGGCTGCCACCGGCTCTGGCACCAGCACGAGACGACGCCCGTCGCGATCGAGCTCGATGCGCGTGAGTCCGCCGAGCGTCGCCTTCGTTTCTTCGACGCGGTCCGCGGTCTGCTCCGCGACGTGGCGCGAGTGCGCGCGCCGGTGGTTCTCCTGCACGACCTCGACCGAGCGGACGCCGCGACGCTGCAGCTCGTGCGGTTCGTGTTCGAGGGGGTCGGGCCGTGGAGCGAAGGCGTCGGCAGCGAACGCATCCTGCGCGCCTTGTTCGTCGCGACCGTCCACGACGCCGCGCGGCACCGTGAGCTCGTGGAGCTCTCACCCGCCGTGCTCTCTCTCGCCGCGCTCGACGCCGACGGCGTCCGCGCTTTCCTCCAGAGCGACGACGCGGTTCGCCGTGTCATCGCCCGAACGGGGGGCCTGCCCGAGCGCATCGAGCTGCTTCTGGAAGCCGACCCAATCGCGCCCGCCGAGTCGATCGCGCGTCGCCTCGACGCCATGCGGAGCGGCACCCGCGCGCTCGTCGAAGCCCTCGGTGTGCTCCAGCATCCTTCGGATCTCGAGACGCTCTGCGCGGTCGTCGGCCCCGTCGTCGGCGAGGTGAGCCCGGCCGAGCGGCAAGCGTTCGCGGAGAGCGACGTGGTCACGCGCACGGTCCTCGACGGCCGCATCCTCTTCTCGTTCGCTCGCGAGAGTCACCGCGCGTTGACGTACACCCAGCTCCCCGCGGAGCGACGGCGCGAGCTGCATCGTCGCTGCGCCGAGGTGCTCATGCACCACGAGCGGCGCGAACGCGTCGCCCACCACGCGATGGAGGCGGGCGACTTCGAGCTCGCCGTGCCCCTCGCGCTGGAAGACGCACGTGGGCTCGCGGCACGTCACGCACACGCCGAAGCGGCCGCGCTCCTCGAAGGCGTGGTCGAGCGTGCGGGCGAGGCGCTCCCACTCGCGGTGTTCGAGATGCTCGCCGAGCTGTATCGCCTCGTCGGCGACTACACCCGCGCACTTCGTCACGCCGAGCACGTTCGGGCCTCGCGGCCGGACGCGGAGAGCACGCACGAAGTGGGTCGACTCCTCACGTTGGCCGGTCGCTTCGACGAGGCGGCCGCGCGCCTCCGTGAGGCGCATCCGCTCGCGGCTCGCGACGCCGACCGAGTCCGCGTCGAGGCGGCCCTCGCCGAGCTCGAATACCAGCGCGGCGCCTACGACGAGGCCGAGCATTGGGCGAGCGCGGCGCTCGACGGTGCGCGCGCTTGTGGTGAGCGGGCTTTCGCGATTCAGGCGCGCAACTCGCTCGGCAAGGTCGCGCTCGCGCGCAAGGAAGCCGAGACGGCGGCCGCCCTGTTCGAGCAGAACCGCATCGAAGCGGCAGAAGCGAGCTTCGGTCACCTCGAAGCGCAGGCGCTGACCAACCTCGGCGTCGCGCGGCTGCGTCAGCGTCGCCTCGCCGACGCGAAGTCGTTCTTCGCACGTTCACTTCAGGTGGCCGCCGGCGTCAACGACTCTCGCGAGCGCGCGATCGCCACCGAGAACCTCGCGGTCCTCGCTCATCTCCGCCACGATTACGCGGAGGCGCTCGAGCACTACCACGAGGCGGTCGGCCTCCTGAAGCGCCTCGGAAACCGCCCGATGCTCACGCGCATCGGCATCAACATGGGCGAGCTCTATCACTCGCTCGGCGACTTCGGCCGCGCTCGATCCCTCGTCGACTTCGCACAGCACATGGGCGGCCCGACCCTGCCCGGGCAGTTCCTCGCGGAGATCGTGCTCTTGCGCGGGCGTGTCGAGCTCGCGGAGGGCAACCTCGACATCGCGCGCGGCTTCCTCGAGAGCGCGCTCGACACCTACCGACGCGTCGGGGCGGTCAAGGCGATCCTCCCCCACCTCGCGCTCGTGCGTCTGGCCCTCGAAGAGGGTGACGTCGAGCGTGCATCGGAGCTCCTACAGAGCACGCCGGCGGTGGAGACCGCACGCTACGAGGCGGAGGTGGCACTGCTCGCCGCCGAGACGCGTCGCGCCGAAGGGGGCGCCGTGCTCGAGCTCGCCGAGCGGGCGGAGGCCCTCGCGCTCCAAGCGGACGACGAAGAGCTGCGCATCGAGGCGCTCTGCTCGCTCGCGCGCGCACAGCTCGAAGCGGGACAGCTCGTGAACGCGCAGCGCTCGTTGCTCGATGCGCGTCGTCTCGAGGAGGCGCTCTCCCGGCGCGTGCCCGACGAGGCGCGCGACGCGTGGGAGCGGCGCCCGAACCGCGAGCGCCTCGAAGCCACCGAAGAGCTCTCGACCCGCTCGCGTCTCGGAACCCGACGCGTCTCGACCCCGCCGCCGAGCCGTCGGCGCACCGCCGAGCACGACCGACGCTACCCGGAGATCGTCGGCAGCTCGCCGCGGACCCTCCAGATCCTCGAGGTACTGGACAAGGTTGCACCCTCCGAAGCGACGGTGCTCGTGCGCGGCGAGAGCGGCACCGGCAAGGAGCTCGTGGCGGACGCGCTCCACCGCGGCTCGTCGCGTCGCGATCGGACGCTCGTGAAGGTGAACTGTGCGGCGCTCGTCGAGACGCTGCTCATGAGCGAGCTCTTCGGGCACGAGCGCGGCGCCTTCACGGGCGCGAACGCCCGCAAGAAGGGCCGCTTCGAGCTCGCGGACGGCGGCACGCTCTTCCTCGACGAGATCGGCGACATCTCGCCGAAGATGCAGGTCGCGCTCCTGCGTGTCCTCCAGGAACGCGAGTTCGAGCGCGTGGGCGGCACGTCTCCCGTGCGCGTCGACGTCCGCATCATCGCGGCCACCCACCGCAACCTCGAGGAGATGGTCGCGCAGGGGACGTTCCGCGAAGACCTCTACTATCGCTTGCGTGGGGTCCTCGTGGAGGTCGCGCCCTTGCGGGAGCGCCTCGACGATCTCCCGGAGCTCGTCGAGCGCCTGCTCGCGCGAGTGGCGGAAGAGCGTGGCGAGCTGCCGAAGGTCGCGTCGCCCGAGGTGCTCCAGATGCTCCAGCGCCACCGCTGGCCGGGCAACGTGCGGGAGCTCGAGAACGTGCTCCGCAGCGCGACGCTCTTCTGCGACGGCGAGGTCCTGCGGATCGCGGACTTCGCGGCGTTCACGGATCTGGCGCCGAACGCGGTGTCGGCGGCGATCTCGAACGAGCGCACCGACCTCGAGTCGCTCGAAGAGGCGATCTACGCGCGCATCCGAGATGGGGACGCGTCGCTCTTCGAGCTCAAGAAGGTCATCGAGCGAGAATGTATTTCTCGCGCCTTGACCGAAACTGACGGCAACATTACGCGGGCGGCCGACTTGCTTGGGATGAAACGGCCTCGACTCTCTCAGCTCGTAAAGCAATACGGGCTCGGAGACCCGAAGAGGGCAGGATGATGCGAAGCACGATCTTCCTCATGGCGCTGGCGATCGGCGCGGGCTGCGCGGGCGAAGAGTCCGATGCGGTCAGCGCGGCCTCGACCGCGTACGTCGGGCACGCCGAGCCACTCCTCCGGGTGGAGCACCGCCTCTGGAACAACGCCACGGCGGGCTGTGAAGGGCGCCTCGGAGCGGCCGACCTGCGCTGGGGTGTGGCGTCGGGCGCGCCCGAGCTCGTCGTGGCGCTGCTCAACGGGATCCCGGTTTGCGTCGACACGTACTCTGCGGTCGAGAGTGAGCTCGCCGCGATCGACTCGCCGGCCCTCGACGGGCTATGGGCGGGTTACGTGACCACGCTGCAAGAGCTCGAGCCGCAGGGGACCGCGTTCCCAAACAACGCCGCTCCCGAGGTGGAGTACCGCGCGGTGGCGGCGGGCGACCCGCATCCGAACCCGAGCGCGCCACGCGCAGGCGAACCGCTCGGGCTCCCCTCGCTGGATCTCGGCTTGGAGCCTCAGTTGGGCGCCGCGCTGGAACCGACCCCCCAACCGAGCGCGCCCGACCCGACGACGTCCTCCAGCGCTTCTGGTGGCTCGGGCACGGGCACATCGACGAGCGCGAGCGCGCCCACGGAAGGTACCTCGCCCTCGATGAGCACAGCGCCGCGCGACGACTCCCGCCGCCCCTGAGCAAAGCAGAGCGGGTGCATGAAGACCGCACGAAGCCCCGGCCGATCGGGGCTTCGTCGTTCCGTCATCCGCTACGTTCACGACACGAGAAACGCCGCCCGAGAGAAGACCGCGCGAAGCCCCGACCGGGGCTTCGTCGTTCCGTCATCCGCACTCGCCACTTTCTGAGCGCGCGAAGGACGTGAGCCCGCACACGTGCGCCTTGCACGTGATACCGTGCGTGCGGCTGTCTTCTGCGGGGTGCGCCGAATGTCCAAGTCTTGGCCTCGGCTCCGTCGCGTCGTGATCGGGGTGGTCACGCTCGCGCTCGGGAGCTGTTCTCACGAGCTCGACACCGAGCGCGCGGTTCCAGCACGCGCGAGCCTCGGCGCCGAGATCTATCGAATCTTCTGCAAGCGGATCGCGGCGAGCGAGCTGCCGACCGACGTGTCGGGTCGCCAGACGCGCGCGCTCTGCGCTGGCGAGGAGGGACCCGAGCTGGCTCCCACGCCACGTCTGCGCGCGATGGCAGAGAACCGCGATCGGCTCGTCGATGCGCTCGATCGCACGTTGCCCGAGCCGCTCGAGGACGATCTCGACGCGTTCATGGTGCAGCTCGTCCCCTTCTACGATCCCCCCGACGAGCGACTTCCGAGCCAGACCCGCGCGCTCGCGGAGCTCCTCGCGCGCATCGCGGAGGACGACGAAGCGGT
Source organism: uncultured Sandaracinus sp. (assembly GCA_937982655.1). Lineage (GTDB taxonomy): Bacteria > Myxococcota_A > Polyangia > Polyangiales > Houyiibacteriaceae > JACKEH01. Next base: position 7,998 of record CALJLK010000286.1, on the reverse strand, counting down.
GGGTGCGCTCGAGCGAGTGTCGACCCGCGTCGGCTACCGCCCGTTGCGCCTCGCGCTCGGCGTCACACGCCCGTTCCTCTCGTATCCCCGCGTCACGGAGCTGACGCAGACCGCGCTGGCGACGGTGGACGACGGTGGCAGCGCGAGCGCCGAATGGGACGCGCTGCTCCAGTCCCTCGCGCTGGAGCTCGCGACGTCCGAAGAAGAGCCGACGCCGCCGGGGGAAGAGAGCACCCTCGCCATCGGCCGCGAGCTCCTGCTTCGCACGAACCCCGCGTTCGGCGACGGAACCGCGCTCTTCCTGACCCAGCGCGATCGCCGCGGCATCGTGCTACCCGCGGGCGGCGCCGTGGTCGCGCCCTTCGTCGACATGAACGGCGACGGGCTCGCGGACGTGGATCCCCTCGGGCGTTTCGTCGGCGAAGCGGGCGGTTTGTTGGAGCTGCCAGCGCCCTTCCGCGTGCTCGGCGAAACGGGGATCGCGCGCGATCCTTCGGGACGCGCGCTCCGCGAGTCCGACCGCTCGCCGATCTTCGCCACCGTCGACGTCGACGCGACGTTGCTCGCCGGCCTCACGCGCGAATCGGTGGGCTGGCTCGATCCCGAGCGCCCCACCCTCTTGAACCTCGCGCAGGGGCTCTCGCTGCTGCTCGGCCCCGACGCGGAGCGCACCGAGACGCTCGGAACGGTCGACGTGCGGTACGACGGCTACGACACCACGCGTGGCCCGCTCTTCGACCTCGTGCACGGCGTGGGGAACGTGATCGACGACGCCGAGGTGGACGACACGCTCGCGCTCACGGAGGTGCTGCTGCGCGACCACGAGCACGAGCTCGCCGGCGTGATCGAAGCGGGGCTCTTCGGCGACGCGGTGGCGGACGCGGACACCCGCGCCGTGCTCGCGGAGAACAGCGAGCTCTGGGACGACGTCATCCAGATCGGCGAGCTCATCGCGCAGGAACCGGGTTTGATGGAAGCGCTTCTTCGCGCGCTCGCCGATCCGCGCTCCAAGCGGCTCGGCACCATCTACGCGGAGATGATGCGGCATCGTGATGCGGTGGGCTGGGACCCGGCCGACACCAACCGCCCGATGCGCGATCAGGTCTGGGACGAGCCGGTCGACCACGACGCGGCGGACACCCCCGACAACGAGAGCCTCTTCCAGCGCTCGATCGCCGTCATCCACGACCTCGACGGCGTGCGCGTCTGCAACAAGGACGGCGCGCGACTTCGGCTGCGCGTGATCGGGCTGAGCATCACCTACCCGCTCTTCGGTGGTTCGTTCGACGAGTGTGAGCTCATCGAAATCGACAACGTCGCCGAGGCCTACGCGCTCGCGATCGCGGGTCGCTACGAGCTCGAGCTCAAAGACGGTTTCCTGAACGCGCTGGTCGACTTCGGTGACCGCGTGGGGCTCAGCGTCGACGCGATCCTCGAAGAGTCGTCGGGGATCGACGGGCTCACGCGCCGCCCGACCCCCGAAGCGCTCAATCGCCTCGTGTTCCTGCGCGAGGGCAACGCATTCCTCGAGGATCTCTTCGATCCCGTCCCGCAGCGTGACGGCGTGATCATCACCGAGCGCCACGACCCGATCGTGTTCGCGTGGGAGCGCGCCTTCCACTTCTGTGGCGACGAGCTGTACCCCGCGGGCTCGGCTCCTTGTGCGGCGCCCGAGGTCGTCACGTTCTACCAAGCGATGACGCCGCTGCTCGAGGCGTTCGACAGCTTCGATCGTCGCACCGAGGGGCGCTTCCTCTTCGCACGCCTGATCACCGCGCTTCACACGCACTGGCCGAGCGCGCGAGCGACGGCGACCCAAGACGACGATCCGGCGGCCCCGCTCTTCGCCCACCACGACGACGGTCGGAGCTACGAGCCGATCGTGGCCTCGTTGTTCGGCGACTGCGGCTACGCAGGTGACCGACGCTGCAACCCGGCCCTCGGCGGCAAGCTGATCTCACGCCTGCACGAGCTGACGCTCCAGCTCGACTCGGTGGAGCTCCGCCCGGGCGTGGACGGCCTCGACGTGCTCGCCGCGGCGGGCGAGAAGCTGATCGACCCCGCGCGGAATCCTGGGCTCGCGAACCGTCGCGGCATCGACACCACCTTCACGAACGATCGCACGCGCGAGATCCCCTACTCGCCGCTCCTGCTGCTGCTCGACTCGCTGAACGGCTTCGACGAGGCCTTCGAGCCGGCGCCCGATCGACTCACACGTTGGCGCGACGCGCGCGGCGCGATCGTCGATCAGCTCCTCACGGTGCGCGAGCGCGGAGGGCGGCGTGAGCTCGCGAACCGGCGCGCGCACGCGTTGACCCAGACGCTCGTGCCGTTCGTGCGCGAGCGAGTGGCTTCGCATCGCGCGGACGGCGACCTCGAAGAGTGGTCGCTCTCGCTCGCGCCTCGGCTCGAGACCACCCTCGGGTCGGCGGTCGGTTCGTCCGCGCTGCGATTCCTCGAGGCGGTCGACCGCGACGAGGGCGCGAAGGAGGAGCTCTCCGGGCTCATCCAGTACCTGATGAGCGACGCCTCCGACAACGACGCGTTCGACAACACGCTGCTCGCGACGGCGGATCTGTTGCAGCTCCTCGACGACGAGCTCAACCTCGTGCCGCTCCTGAACGTGCTCAGCGAAGGCCTCGCGCCGGGGGTCCGCGAGCGAGTCGCCGCGGGAGGCACGATCGATCCGAGCACGCTCTCGCTCGACGGAAGCACGCTCGACGAGACGGTGAAGCTGCTGCGCGCGATCGTCGACGTCGACGACCGACGTACGCTCGCGGCCGTGCTGCGGAACCTGGTCGCGCTGCCGGAAGGCGGCGACGGCGAGACGCCGCTCGAGACGGTCGTGGACGTGATCGCCGAGGTGAACCGCGCCGAGCCGGGGCTCGGGACGAGCTTGCGCGCGGAGGACCACCGCTCGGTGCTCGGGCACGTCGACGAGTTCCTCACCGATCCGGATCGCGGCCTCGAGCGGATCTACCGCGTCGTGCAGAACCGCACCCTCCCCGATTGATCGCGGATCTACGACGTTTGAACGGGCTCCGACTGTTCGCGACCTCAGCGAAAGCGTCTGCCGAAATGCACGACTCGACCTCCCCGGTGTCCGACCGCGCGCCCGCGGTGTCGATCCCTCACCTCCGCTCGCACGACTCGTCGACGCGCCGCCCCGTGCCGTCCCGACCCGTGTCGCCGTCCCGACCCGTGTCGCCGTGCGCGCCTCGCGCGCGTCCCGGACGACGACGCGCGACGTTCCGCGGCGGAGTGACGTGGGTGGTGACCGCGCTGGCGTTCGTCGCCGCGCTCGCGCCCGCGCTCCCCGCCGAAGCGGGCGGGCTCTTCCTCACCGACCGCGGCGCACGACCGCTCGGACGCGGCTTCGCGTTCGTGGCAGGCGCCGACGATCCGCAGTCGCTCTGGTACAACCCCGCCGGCCTGGCTTGGAGCGAACAGCAGCTCCTCCTCGATGCGACGCTGACGTTTCTCTACGGCAGCTACACACGCATCGACAGCGGCGGCAACGTGCTCACGCCGGTCGACATCGACGCCGCGGTGTTGCCGATCCCGATGCTGGCGTACTCGCATCCGGTGGGCGACTTCACGCTCGGGCTCGGCGTGCACGCGCCGAACGCGACCCTGCTGCGCTGGCCCTACGGCGTCCGCTCGGGTGGCGGAACGTGCAACGCCACCACCGCGGAGGGCGCGAGCGATCCGAGCTGCGAGCCGGCGCCGCAGCGCTACTCGCTCTACTCGCTCGAAGGCAGCGCGTTCGTGAACGTCACCCCCGCCGTGGCGTGGCGGCGGGGCGGGCTCGCGATCGGCGCGGGCATGCACCTCTTGCTCGGCAGCTTCGTGGGTGAGACCGCGATGAGCGCGTGCGACGGCACGCTCTGCTCACAACCGGAAGACCCCGAGTGGGATGGCCTCGCGCGTTTCACGCTCTCTCCGATCATCCACCCGGGCTTCACGCTCGGCGTGACCTACGACGCGGGGCCGGTGCGCATCGGCGCGAGCTTCGTGTGGTGGCCCAAGGCGATCTCCGGCAACGCGGAGCTCGACGTGCGGCTCCCCGCCGCGCCGCTCTTCGACGGAGCGGTCGTGGACGGCAACAAGGCGCGGCTCGAGCTCGCGATGCCGATCATTCTGCGCGCAGGCGTGGAAGCCCGACCGGTGCGTGGGCTGCGCGTCGAAGCGGCCCTCGTCTACGAGCGCTGGTCGATGCAGAACGCCGCAAAGATCACGCCGCGCAACGTGTGGATCCGCGATGCCGTCGCGATCGGTGACTACCAAGTCGGCCCGATCGAGATCCCGCGGAACATGAACGACGTCTGGTCGATCCGGCTCGGCGGCAGCTACGCGTTCTGGGAGGACCGCCTGCAGATCTCGGCCGGCGTGAACTACGAGACGTCGTCCTTCGACGACGCGTACTTGAGCGCGCTGACGCTCGACAGCGGCAAGGTCATCCTCGGGCTCGGCGCGAGCGTCGAGGTGAAGGATGGGCTGTGGTTCGACGTGAGCTACGCGCACGTTTTCATCCAGGACCGCGAGGTGCGCGACAGCCTCGTGCCGCAGCCGAACCCGATCCGACCACCGCGAAACCCCGACGTCGACCCCAACGCGGGTGGGGCCGTGTACGTGGGCAACGGCGACTACCGCATGGAGGCGGACATCGTCGGGCTCGGCCTGCGCTGGATCGTCGGCGGAGGCGCGGAGCCGACCGTGGAGCCGGAGCGCGACGACGAGGCCGACTCCGAGACGACGCCGACGGACGAAGCCACGACCACGTGGCCGCCGCGAGAGGTCGTGCCCGCGCAGACCGATCCGGACGCGGACGGGGATGGCGTCCCCGACGCGAGCGACGCTTGCGCGGGAGATCCCGCGGGACAGGCGGTCGACGCGGTGGGCTGCCCGATGGTGACCGAGCCGGTGCCCTACGCGGTGAGCTTCGACGGCGAGCGCGTGGCGAACGACGCGACGGCGGAGCTCGAGCGCATGCTCGCGCTCCTCACGCGGCACCCGGGCGAGCGCTTCGAGGTCGCGGTGCACACGGACGCGCGGGGGAGCGCGCAGGCGAACCTTCGGCTCTCGTCGCGCCGAGCAGACCGGGTGGTGCGTTGGCTTCGGGACCACGGCGTCGACGCGAGCCGGTTGGTGCCACGGGGCTACGGTGAGTCGGCGCCCATCGCGGAAGAGACGACCGAAGAAGGTCGCGCACAAAACCGACGCGTCGAGCTTCGTCGTCTGCCCTGAGCGGTCGCTCGCGCGCGCATGCCCCGACGCACGTGGTGTGCGCGCTCGCTCCACAGCGTAGGGCGTCGACCCATTCGCACGCGTGCGCGCGCGGCATCGACTCGTGTGCTCGCGGACGTGCGCGCGGCGTCGACCCATGCGCACGCGGACGTGCGCGCTCGGGACGAAAGCGAACCGGTTTTTTGACCCGCCGTGCCGCCGCGCATTCCCTTGGGCGATGCGTCGCCTCGCGCTCGCGCTCGTCAGCGCACCTCTCGCCCTCCCGCTCCTCGCGTGTCTCGCCACACCTGCGCCCGAAGGCGACCTGGTCGGCGACTTCTTGGTGCGCGGCGTGCTCGAAGCGAACGAATGCGGCGCCGCCGTCCCCGCGAACGAGACGATCGAGCTGCGCGTGCAGCTCCGCCGTGACGGGAACCTCGCCACGTGGCGGACTCCCAACTCCGCGATCGTCCACGGCACCCACACCGACGGGACCTACGCGTTCTCGTTCGGCAGCGTGGTGCCGGTGTTCGAGGCCGATCCGGTGCTCGGGACGCCCGCGTGCAACCTCGATCAGATCGAGCGCATCGACGTGAGCGCGGAAAGCGCGACGCAGGGTGACGCCGCCGTCGATGCGGGATCCGTCGATGCGGGATCCGGCGATGCGGGTGTGGATGCAGGTCCGAGCGCGAGCGATGCGTCGATGCCCGACGCTTCGGTCCCGACGACGGCGATCGACGGGCACAGCGTGCTTCGCTACCGTCCGACCGCGGGCTCCGGCTGTGCGCCGCTCCTCGCGATCTACGGCGGCCCGTTCGACGACCTCCCGTGCGAGGTGCGGTACCGGTTGTACGGAACGCCCACCGAGCCGCTCTTCGACTGAACACAAAGCGCGATGAACGGCGAGGGCCGAGCTCATCCAGCTCGCCCGCGAGCTCACGGGCGCCGTAGCTCAGCCATCCGACGGATTGCCGGGCGGCGGAGGACGCGAAGGATCGTCCTTCTTGTCCACCCGACGCTCCGCGACCACGAGGATGCGCGGCGAGTCGGCGCCGAAGAACACGCCGGGAGTCGCGGTCATCCCGCTCACCTCGGCGACACGGAAGCCTTGCTGGTGCAGCAGCAACCCGAGCTCGTGGAGCGCGTACGAGCGCAGCGTGTAGACGCTGTCGCGCTGGCGTCCGTCGTCGAGCATCACGGTGCGCTTCACCTCGAGACGGGAGAGGAAGTAGTTGAACTTCGACTCCTCCATGCAGATGCAGCCGTCACCTTCGAACCAGATCAGATTCGGCTGTGAACGGATCACGTAATCGCGATTGACCACATCCAACAAGAGCACACCGCGCGGCTTCAACGCACGGTGAAGTCGCTCGACGACCCGCTTGTTGGAGTCGTCGTCGAAATAGCCGAAGGTGGTCCCCCAGCAGAGGACGGCGTCGAAGGATCCGTCGAAGTTCATCTCCCGCATGTCGGCGTGCAGGAAGTTGATCTTCAAACCGAGATCCTGGGCCTCGTCGCCGGCCCGACTGAGCATCGGCAACGAGAGATCGAGCCCGACCACGAGGTACCCGCGGCGAGTCAGCTCGATGGCGTGCAGGCCGAGCCCACAGCCGACGTCGAGGATCGTCGCGCCCGGCGCGAGGTTCAGGCGCGCGGTGATGAAGTCGCACTCGCGCTCGATGTCACGCGGCTTCGGAGGACGAACCGTTCGGAGATAGTCGTCGTTGAAGAACGTCTCGAACCACGGACGACGGCGGGGCTTCGGATCGGGACGGGGCAGCCGCGGCGGGAACCGCCGTCGAAACCGGCGGCGCGGGGGCCTTCGTCGGCGCGAGCTCCTCCGCCTCGTGCTCTTCGAGATCGAGCTCCTCGTCGACGTCGTCGAGCTCTCCGTCCAAGTCGGGCTCGGGCTCGTCGTCCTCGATCGTCAGCTCGGGCGCGTCGTCCTCGGGCTCGAGATCGAGCGTCGCGGTCTCCCCCGATTCGGTGGAGAGGGCTGCTGCGTCGAGCTCTTCGATCGAGTCGCGGGTCTCGGTGGGTGCCGCGTCGGTAGATCCTGCGTCCGTCGGTGCTGCGTCCGTGGATGCAGCGTCGGTCGACGCCATCGGCCCGGCGTCGGCCGGTGCCGCGAACGACTCCGAGCTCTCGACGCTCGCCTCGGTCGCCGCGCTCGGCCGGCCCGAAATCGACGACGTCTCTGACCGGGCGGCGGCCTCGGATGGCTCCGCGCTCCTCGAGGGCTCGGCCTCGGTCGAGGCGTCGCCGGAGCTGACGACGGAGGCCGAGCCATCGCCGTGTGCGTCGTCCGCCACGACGACCGAGGGCTCGGACGTCGACGCATCCGTTGTCGTCGCATCCGTTGTCGTCGAATCCGACGTGTTCGAATCCGACGGGCTCGCCGCCGCGTGCTCGACCGGCGAATCCTCGACGCGCGTGGGCTCGGCGCCGAGCGGCGGCAGCTCGTCGCCCGCGTCCTCCGCGAGGTAGTCGGCCAGCTCGCCCGCTTCGAAGTCGTCCGCGGGCGGCGGCGGCATGCTGCTCACGCGAACCATCGGCCGCACGACCACTACCGCAGCCTCGCTCGGCGGCGCCTCGGTGGTCTCGCTCGCGGCCGCCCCGTCGGAGGTACCCTCGGACGGCACGGCGGGCTCCGAGACGATCGACGACGCAGAGTCACCTGTGGTGGCGGGTTCGCGGACGCCGAGCGCCTCGGCGACCTCGGGCTCGACGTCGAGCTCGTCGGCCGGCACCTACGCCTCGATCGAGCTCGGC
>CALJLK010000285.1 GCA_937982655.1 uncultured Sandaracinus sp. | reverse complement strand
CTCGTGGGAGGGGTTCGGGGCTTCCTGGGGGAGGGTCTGGCGACAGACCCTCAAGAAAGCTGACGAGAAGCGGATGGCCGATCTCCGCAAGCCGCCCTGCCGGACGGCGCGCGGCGAGCGATGCGCACGTCGCGTTTCTTCCCGCTCGTGTCACGACCGCGAGGGGGCCGGGCACTAAGTCTCTCGTGCTCGATGGTGGAGCCGGGAAGGACGAGCGATGACGAGGTGGACATCGGTAGCGGGGTTGCTGCTCGTGGCGGGATGCACGTTCGGAGTGGACGGTGAGCTCGCCGTGACCGAAGTCGGGATCGTCTCGGCGGAGTCGTTTCGAATCGACGACGTGACGACCCGCGGATACGCCGACGAGGTGAAGGCGCGATCGGACCGAGACGAGTTGGTCATCCTCTTCGAGCGAGGCGAGACGACCGGAGAGCTGCGTTTCTCGGACCTGCGGAGAGTGATCACGGAGGGCGGACACGGCGTCCTGCGCTTGCGTGATGCGGACGGCCCGACCTCCGTTCGTCGGGTCGCTCTCTCTTCTCCGAGGGACCGGCAGTTTCTCGATCCCGAGGTCACGATCGACTTCGAGACTTTGCCGGAGACGCAACCGAACGTCCAAGCCGCGCGCGGCGTCGAGGACGTCGACGGAGTCGACGTCGAGGGGAAGCCGGTGGAGACCCCGGAGAACGTCCCGACGGAGCCGACGATCACGCGCGGCTCGGTGTTGCTCTTGGTCGAACCTCGCGGATACGGCTGTTGATGCGGGTCGCGCTACGAGCCTTGATCGCCCTCGTGGGGGTGCTGACGTTCGGCGCGGACGCGCGCGCGCAGGAGCACGTCGCATCGACCGAGGTGCGCACCCTCCTCCTCCGCACGGGCCTGGACGCGCGAGCGCTGCACGACGAGGTCAGCCTCCAGCTCGTGGAGTGGGACGTCGTGCTGGCTCCGACCCCGGAAGGCGCGAGCTTCCTCCAGCGCGCCGCGCGTGCGGAGGCGGAGCTCGGCGAGCACGACGCGGCGGCGTGGTTGGAGCGCCGCGGCGACGAGGAGCGCTTGGTCGTGGTCACGCGCACGGACGAGCTCCCGCGCACGAGCCCACTTCCTCGCCGCACCACGCCCGACTGGGAGCGCGTCGTCGCGATGGTGCTCGACGGTCTCCTCACGAGTGATCCCCATGGGGTTCGTCTCGCGCGCACCGAAGCGGACGCCTCGTCGAGCGCTGCGGACGCGCGACCTCGCGTGAGCCGCTGGCGCTCCCCTCTCGCACGCAACGGTTGGATGTTTCGCTTCGGCTGGTACTTCGCGATGAGCCCACGCGAAGCCAACTGGGAGGGCGCCTACACCGACGACGGTCGCGCGTGGACGATGCACACCGGAGGCGCGCGTCTGCGGGTGAGCCGCTGGCTTCTGCGATTCTTGCGGGTCGACGTGAGCGCACATTTGGGAAAGACCTTCGAGTCCGGTCCCGAAGCGGGGCTCGACGTGGAGCTCATGGCCGTGAGCGACACACGCTTTCGGATGGGCGCGGGCATCGGGTTCGGAGGCCTGATGGCGATCGAGCGGGACGGGCCCGCAGACGGTCGATTCGGATGGACCGGCTGGTGGGTCCATGCGCCGATGGAGATCGGATCGGACTTCAATCGCCGGGGAGGCATCTACCTTCAGATCGGGCCGACCTGGACGAAACCACCGTATCTTCGCGAGGCACATCCGGGTTTCATGATGTCGCTCGAAACCGAGTTCGACTTCGGGGCTCGCGAATGATTCCGCGAAATCTCACGCGATTGATTCCGAGGCCGAAGGTGGCGCGAGCGAGCGGCGACGAGCTCACCGAGGCGTTGGTGCGCATCACGCCGCGGGTGAAGGCGTGGCTCTTTCGACAGCTCGGCCCGCGGTACGAGCTCGACGACGCACTCCAGGACGCCCTGACCGAGCTCGCCCGCGCGATCCCACGCTTCGACGGGCGTTCGTCCTTCGAGACGTACGCGTACCGAATCGTGGTGCGCTCGGCGTCGCGACATCGCCGTCGGCACGGCGACGCACGACCGCCCCTCGAGGCCGTGCCGCCACCCGTCGACGCCATCGACCCGGAGTCGCGCGCGATGAGCCGCGAGGCGCTGCGCCGGCTCTACGACGTGCTCGATCGGCTCCCCGACAAGCGACGCCGCGCGTTCATCCTCTGTCGGATCGAGGGCCTCGAGCCCCGTGAAGCGGCGGAGATCGAGGACGTGCCCTCCGACGTGCTGCGCAGCCGGCTCCGGCACGCGTGCGCCGACGTGGCGGAGCACCTCGCGCGCGACCCCTACCTCGCGGAGGCGTTCTCGCGATGAAGGCCGTCGTCGATCCCCACCGAGATCTCCTCGAGCGCACGCTGCGCGCGGCGCGGCGCGTCGAGGTCCCCGGCGTCGAAGAGGACGAGGCTCGGGAGCGCGCGCTTCGAGCGGTGGCGCGAGCTCGCGCGCTCGATCGTCGTCGCCGCCAGTGGCTCGTGGCGAGCAGCGCGCTCGCGGTCGCCGCCGCGTTCGCGCTCGTGACGTGGACGGTGTGGCCGGGGTCGCCGCACGCGCCGGTCGCGGGTGCGGCGTCTCCGCTCGCCTCGGAGACGTCGCTCGTTCGTCTGCCGAGCGGCGACCGCATCCAAGCCGAGCCAGGGGCCCACTACGACGTGGAATCGACCGAGCTCGATCGGCGCGTGCGCTTGAACCGTGGCGTCGCTCGTTTCGACGTGGCCTCGGTGGCCGGAGGCAGCTTCGTCGTCGACGCCGGTGACGTGTCGGTTCGAGTTCGAGGCACCGTGTTCTCCGTTCGGCACGACGACTCGGTCGTCGTCGAGGTCTTCGAAGGTTCGGTCGAGGTTCGTCGCGGGAGCGCGCGTGTGATCTTGGGGCCGGGAGACCGGTGGGGCTCCGACGAGCCCGAACCGACACGCAGCGTCGAGGCGGTCGGTCTGTCGGAGCCGACCGCAACCCTTCGGCCCACCGAGACGTCCGAGACGAGCGTCGCTCGGACGGAGCGCGCGAGCGCGCCGAGTGACGCGACCGAGCCCGTTCGGCTCTGGGGTTCGAAGCGTGCCCCGTCCGCGGAACGTGGCCTCGAGGAGCTCTCGCTGGCCGACGCGCGTCGGCGCTTGCTCGAACGCGACTTCGAGGGGGCGCTCGCGGCGTGCGACGGTCACGACGATGCGGGTTGGCAGGTCCTCCGGGCCGACGCGCTGCGCGGGCTTCGTCGATGGCGAGAGGCGGCCGAAGCCTATGACGCGGCGATCCCGCTGCTGGTGGAAGCGCGACGTGCGCAAGCCGGATACGCCGCCGCCCGACTGTGGTCGGAGCAGGTCGGCGACGCCTCGGCCGCGCTCGCCTCGCTTCGCGAGAGTCACGCCGCGACCGTCGGTTCGCCGTTGGAGGAGCGCGCTCGTGTGCTGGAGATCGAGCTGCTGCGCCGTTTGGGCCGCGACGACGACGTACAGGTTCGGGAATACCTGCGGCGCTATCCGCCGACGGGGGGATCGGACGCAGACACCGTCGAGCCGCGCGGGCGTCCATGACGGGTCGCGCGGCCCGACGGGTGATCGCGAGGAGTTGACGACGGCGAGGCCCCGTGTCCCGGCGTCGTTCCGTGCGCACACGCCGGTCGCATGACAGGCTCCGCGGACCATGGGCGTCGCCACCACCCTCGAAACCGTCAAGAAGCAGATCACCGGCCTCCTTCCTTCGCCCGAGTCTGGCGATCGGAACTTCGTCCGCGACGCGTGGGACAAGCTGCACGCGTTGCCGGGCGGCAAGGCGGTGTTCTCGAAGCTCGTCGGTCGCGCCGCACCCTACACCGGCACCGTCGACGCGCGCGTCGAGGAGCTTCGCGCCGGCTACGCGCGCGTGACGATGCGCGATCGCCCCGCGGTGCGGAACCACCTGCGCTGCGTGCACGCGATCGCGCTGCTCAACCTCGCCGAGCTCACCGGCAACGCCGCGCTCGCGTACTCGATGCCGGACGACGCGCGTTTCATCGTCGCGGGCATGAGCATCGAGTACCTGAAGAAGGCCCGAGGGACGATCACGGGCATCTGCGAGTGCCCGATCGTGAGCACCAACGAGCGCCACGAGTACGCGGTGCCGGTCAGCCTGCAGAACGAGAAGGGCGAGGTCGTGGCGACCGTCACGCTGCGCACGCTCGTCGGCCCGAAGAAGGCCTGAGCGACACCCTCCGAGCTCTGCACGCATTCGGCGCGCGAGCCTCGAGCGCGTTCGGCTCGCCGACACGCAGGCCGAGCACCGTTGCGCCCTTCCACCGAGCGCCCTTCCCCGAGCGATCGAACCGTGACGAACGCCGACCACGACCCAGTGCTCGCGACGACGCGCGCGACGACGCTCGCGCGCTTCGTGCGCATGGCGCTCGACGGCGTGCACCGCGAATACCCGAACCAGATCGCGCACGTGATGACGCGCGACGCGGACGCACGAACGCCGCGCGCGCTCACGCCGGTCTTCTACGGCTGCTACGACTGGCACTCTGCCGTGCACGGGCATTGGCTGCTCGCGCGCGCGTCGCGGCTCTTCCCCGACGCGGAGTACGCGAACGACGCACGCGCCGCTCTCGACGCCAGCTTCTCGAGCGACGCGCGCGTGGCGGCCGAGGTCGCGTACGTGCGCGAGCGTCCCGGCTTCGAGCGACCCTACGGGCTCGCGTGGCTGCTCACGCTGCAAGCGGAGCTCGTGGAGATGGGCTCCCCGCACGCGCGCACGCTCGCGCCGCTCGCGGAGCTCGGGGCGATGCACCTGGCGCGTTGGCTGCCGAAGCTCTCGCACCCGACCCGCGTCGGCACGCACGCGCAGACCGCCTTCGCGCTCGGCCTCGTGATCGACGCCGCGCCTCACGTCGATCCCGCGCTCGGTGAGCTCGCGCGATCCCGCGCGCTCGATTTCTTCGGCGAGGATCACGACTACCCGCTGCATCAGGAGCCCGGCGGTGAAGACTTCCTCAGCGCGAGCCTCGGCGCGGCGGATCTGATGCGCCGCGTGCTCGCGCCCGCGGAGCTCGCGCGATGGCTCGATCGCACGATGCCGAGCGGTTTCTCGACTGGGTCGGCGGGGTCAGCCGCCGACTTCTCGACCGGGTCGGCGGGGTCAGCCGCCG
>CALJLK010000284.1 GCA_937982655.1 uncultured Sandaracinus sp. | reverse complement strand
GTCCGGTAGGGCGGCTTGCGGAATTCGGCCGAGCTTCTCATCAGCGCCAGCGCGCGACGGGCCAACCCGAGCGGCGTGCGTGAAGGGCGAGGCGCAGGTCGGGGTTGACGACCACGGGCTCACCGACGCGCGCGAGCATGGGCACGTCGCTGACGCTGTCGGAGTAGAAGACGCTCTGCGCGAGATCGACGCCTTCGCGTTCTGCCCAGGCCTCGGCCATCGTGACCTTGCCCTGGCCGTACGCGAGGCGTGCGCAGCGACCGGTGAAGCGGCCGTTCACGACCTCGAGCTCGCTCGCGATCACGGTGTCGATGTCGAGCTCGCGCGCGAGCGGTGCGGCGGCATAGGGCGTCGACGCGGTGAGCACGACGAGCCGGTAGCCCTGCGCGCGACGACGCTCGACCTCGCGCCGCGCGTCCTCGCTCACGTGGGGACGCACGTGCTCGGCGTACCAACCTTCGAGCTCGCGCGTGAACTCTTCCTCCGAGCGTCCCACGAGGGTCGAGAGGGCCTTCTCGGTGATCTCGGCCGGGTCGACGACGCCGAGCGCGTACTCGGCGAGCCAACGGGTGGCGCGCGCGACCTCGCGCCACGACGCCTCACGCCGCGCGAAACGCCAACGCACGTAGAGCCGCGCGGTGTTCACGCGGACGAGCGTCTTGTCCATGTCGAAGAACGCGGCGCGCATCCCGGAGTACGTACCCGGGGAAGGGCGTTCGGGCGAGCGCGAAGCGTTACCAACGGGGCGTGGACCTATCGGTCTACGCGTCGGTGACTCGCGCAGCTCGGACCTGCGAATCGACGAATCCACCACGCGTGAGCGCTGCGGAGGTGCGACGACGGAAAACGAAAACGCCGACCTCTCGGTCGGCGCGTTTCTCTTGGGTGCGGGGGCAGGATTTGAACCTACGACCTTCGGGTTATGAGCCCGACGAGCTACCAGACTGCTCCACCCCGCGGCGAAGTGGGGCGAACTATATGGAAATCGCGGAGGTCGTCAAGCGAGGTCGTGCAGAAAGTTCGAGATGCTTCGTGGACACGGTGACGTCGGCCTCTCGAGCTGGGCGCCGACGACTGGCTCGACGTCGCTCCACGAGACGGTGCGGCTCGACACGACGGAGCCGACGTGTGGCTCGAGACGGTGTGGCTCGACGAGACGGCGAACGCCTCGAGAGCCGCGAACGAGGGGTAATGGTCCTGTGCTCGCGGGCCGACCTACGATGCCCTCGATGCTTCGCCGTGGGCTTCTCTGCGCTCTGATGCTCGTGCTCGCGTGTGGGGACGACGACGTCGATCCCGTGGTGGACGCGGGCGATCCTCCGCTCGATGTGGGCGTCGACGCGGGGGAGCTCGACGCGGGGCGCGACGCCGGCGCGGGGATCGACGCGGGCCCGCCCATCACCGGGTGCGAGCTGATCGAAGGCGAGCTGCCGCCGTGGCCCACGGAAGGCGACTTCGATCCGCCCGCGCCCGATGCGTTCACGCCGCTCGCGGGCCCTGGAGGTCCGCGCGCGAGCTTCGGCGAGGACGCGCTCCACGAGCCGTGCGCGTACCTCGACGGCGGCGAGACGGATCGCGATCACCACAACACGGTGTTCATGCTCGACGGCTACCTCTGGATGCCCTTCGCGCACGAAGCGGGTGTCGGTGGCATCCGCGCGTTCGCGTTCGACGAGCCCTGCGCGCCCGAGGTGATCGGCACCGGCACCGATCCGCAGATGCGCGAGACGCACGCGGCGGGCGTCGCGACGATCGACGGGCGACGTTGGATGGCGGTCGCGTCGCTCCGCGGGATCCAGCTCTGGGACATCACGGATCCGACCGCGATGCGCATGGCGTCCGATCTCGCGTTGCCGGACGTGACCTATCCGAACTCGTACCTGCGTGTGGTGATGAGCCTCTTCTGGCAGGCGCCTTACGTCTACGTTTCGGCCGCGACGCTCGGAGTCTACGTGGTCGACGCGAGCGATCCGGAGAACCCCGAGCTCGTCGCGCACCACGTGCCGAGCCCCGAGCTGGAGTCCGGGAACCTGCACGCGCTCGGAACGCGGCTCGTGCTGACGCCTTCCGAAGGCATTCAGAACCACGTCTTCGACATCAGCGATCCGACGACGCTGCGACCCGTGCCGGGCGGGAGCTTCGTCGTCACCGACGGAACGATGCAGGGCGGTCGCCCGCGGGTGATCCTCTCCTACTTCGGGCACGTCAGCGGCACGATGGCTTTCTACGCGCGGCACGTGCTCGGCGGTGGGCTCGTGATCTTCGATCTCTCGGATTGGAACGCGCCGCGTCACCTCGGGAACTGGACGTCGACGCGCGACGGCGCGAACGGCGGCTACGTCTTCGTGCAGAACGAGACCGCGTTCGTCGGGCTCTCGTCGCACGCGGCGATCGTCGACATCTCGGATCCCACGACGCCGACGCCGATCGCGGAGCTGGAGCTGCAAGGCGACTTCGACACGTTGGTGCCGGTGGGCAACGTGCTCGTCGGGAGCGTGGACGACGACGCGGTCCCCGATCAGGCGTCCGCGGTCTTCCCGTGGCAGACCGAGCCCGACACCCGCGCGCCGCGGGTCAATCGCGTGATGCCGGAGGACGGTGCCTCGGGGGTCGCGCTCGGCGCGCGCGTCGGTCTCTCGTTCGACGAGCCGATGGAGCTCGCGACGCTGCATCCGGGCTCGTTCTACGTGCGCCCGATCGACGACGACGAGCGTCCGCTCGCGCCGCCGATCGAGGGGCTCTACTCGGGACAGGAAGGGATCCTCAACTTCACGCCGCGCGAGCCGCTGCGGCCGGGCACGCGCTACGAGGTCGTGGTGCCGGCGAACGGTGTGCGCGACGCGTCGGGGAACCCGGTGACCACGACGTTCCGCACGACCTTCGAGACGGCGCGTTGTGATTGAGCGTTCGATCGCGGGAGCACGCGCGATGCGTTCGTGTGTCGAGGACGACGCGCGGCGCACACGAGGGCCCCTCGTCGCCGCGCAACTCGCGGTGCTCGTCGCGTCGGGCCTCGTCGCCTGTGGAGACGACGACGGTGGTCTCGACGGTGGTCTCCACGGTGGTCTCGACGCGGGCCTCGATTCGAACGTCGACGCGAGCGAAGCGCGCGATGCCGAGATGGCGGACGCGACGATCGACGCCGCCGCCCGCGGGCCGCTCTCGGGTCCCACATTGGTCTTCCTCGGCGACGAGGCGTGTTATCGGACCGACCTCCCGGCGGACGCGTACACGTTCGTCTGGGGCGACGGAACGCGCGACGAGTCGACGGACCCGAGCGCGTGTCACGCGTTCCCGTACGCGGGCGCGTTCGTGGTGTCGGTGATCGCGGGACCGCGCGACGCGAGCCTCTCGGTGCAGGTGGTGCTGCGACCGGCGGAGCGTCCGCCGAGCGCGTCGTCGACGATGGCGGCGCACGGCTCGCGGCTCTTCGTCGCGAGCGCGGACGACGACTCGGTGGCGGTGATCGATCGCGCGACGCTGACGCGCGAGGTGCGCCTTTCGACCTGCGATCGCCCACGAACGCTCGCGGTGTCGGGCGACGAGCTCGCGGTGAGCTGTCAGGACGGACACGCGCTCGCGCGCTTCGATCCGCGCACGCTGGCGCGGCTGCCGGACGTCGAGCTCGGCCTCGGTGCGCGGCCGTTTGGGGTCGCGGCGGATCCGCGGCGTGCGGGGCGCTTCGTGGTCGCGCTCCAAGACGCGGGCGCGCTCGTCGTCGTCGAGGACGGCGTCGTGATCGCGCGCCTCGACGGGCTCGTCGATGCCCGCGCGGTCGCGGTGAACGATCGCGGCGTCGCGCTCGTGACGCGTTGGCGGCGACCTCCCGAAGGCGCGCACGTCTACCAAGTCGATCTCGACGATCCGCGCACGCCGCGGTTCGTGCGCACGGTGCTCCTGCCGCGTCAGACCGGCCTCGACAGCGACACCGACCACAGCGGCGCGCCGAGCTTCCTCGAAGCGCTCGCGTTCTCGCCCGACGGTACGCGCGCGATGATCCCCGCGCTGAAGGCGAACGACGTCACGGGGCTGCACCGCACGAGCACCGAGCTGCAGAGCCAGACGACGGTGCGCGGCGTGTTCTCGGAGCTCTACCCGGACGACGAAGGCGCCTACGAAGAGACGTACCGCTTCAGCTTCAACGACCTCGACTACGTGAGCGCCGTGACCACCACGCCGATCGGCGACCGCGTCTTCGTCGCCTTCCTCGGCGGCGAGCAGATCCTCGCGCTCGAGCCCTTCGGCCTCGGCGTCCAAGGCGGCATCACGAACGTCGGGCACGCGCCGCGCGGGCTGTTCGCGGACGACGAAGGTCGGCTCTTCGTGCATGCCGAGCTCTCACGCGAGGTGCGCGTCTACGACGTGCGCGCGCTCGGTGCGCCGCCGCTGCTCGAGGCGATCCCGGTGCTCGACGAGGAACCGCTCGCGCCCGACGTCCTGCGCGGCAAGGTGATCTTCACGCGCGCGGTGGACCCGCGGATGAGCCGCACGAGCTACGTGAGCTGCGCGAGCTGTCACCTCGACGGCGAGAGCGACGGCCTCGTGTGGGACTTCACCCAACGCGGGGAAGGGCTGCGCAACACGACGTCGTTGGTGGGCCTCGGCGATCAGCGCGGACCGCTGCACTGGACGGGCAACTTCGACGAGGTGCAGGACTTCGAGAACGACATCCGGCTGCACCAGGGTGGGACGGGTTTTCTCTCCGACGACGACTGGTCGACGCGCGAGGATCCGCTCGGCCTCCCGAAAGCGGGTCGCTCCGACGAGCTCGACGCGCTCGCGGCCTACCTCGCGTCGCTGCGCGGCGTCGGCACGAGTCCGACGCGGCTCTCGGAGGCCGAGCGTACGGAAGGTGCGCGTCTCTTCGCGCTCGCGGGCTGCGGGAGCTGTCACTCCGGCGCGACCTTCAGCGACAGCGAGCTCGGCGTGCGGCACGACGTCGGCACCGCGCGCGAGGGCAGCGGCGCGCGGCTCGGTGCTGCGCTCGACGGCTTCGACACGCCGACCTTGCGCGGGCTCTGGCGCACGGCGCCGTATCTGCACGACGGATCGGCGCCGACGCTGCGCGAGGCGATCGAACGACACGCAAGCGCGGCGCTCGAAGCGCTCGACGACGAAGAGCAGGACGCGTTGGTGCGCTACGTGGGCGCGCTCGAGTGAGGCGTCGACGAGAAGCGATCGTGGTCAACGCAGCGGCACGCGCAGCGCGATCGTCCCGAGCCCGACCTCGATCCGCGCACGCTCGTCGTCCGGCGCACGACCCGCCACGAGGGCCCACACGAGGCCTCCGACCGCGAGCGCGCCGCCGACACCGAAGAGCGCGTTCGCGGTGCGCTGGAGGCGCCGCGCCTCGTCACGCCGTTCGACCGCCTGCTCGTGGCTCTCGGCGTCGCGTGCGTCGT
>CALJLK010000283.1 GCA_937982655.1 uncultured Sandaracinus sp. | reverse complement strand
GCTCCGGACTCGCGTCGGGGGAAGAGCGCGGAGGTCCGAAGCGGATCGGCGGGACGAGGTGCGTGGTCCCAGTTGCGGCGGGGTCTTCGCGCGGGCCGTCGCGCAGTTGCGTGGACGGACCAACTTTCTTTCGGAGGTGTGCGGCGCGGTGCTCGAACGAGGGCTCGCGCGGCGCCGGGCAGTGGCTCGCTCGAACGACGATCCAGCAGCGCGGCGCGCGTAGCTCGTGCGGTGCTCGAACGAGGATTCCAGCAGCACGGCGTGCGTGGCTCGCGCGGTGCTCGAAACGACGTGCGGGCCTGTAGCGCGTCCGTGCGCGAACGACGGTTCGAGCGGCGCGGGTTAGAGCCCGAGCACCTTCGCGTACGCGGCGTCTCGATCCGCGCGGATGTCCGCCAACAACGCCTCGATCGCGGCGACCCCGTGCGCGCAGACGCTCTCGAGGTTCATCTCCGCGACGCGCTCGTGCAGAGGCTTGCGCACCGGCCGCGCGAGGAGCTCGGCGAGCGAAGTGGTCGAGAGGTCGACGTAGTCGGTGCCTTCTTCACCGCGACGAAGCGCGGAGAGCACGGAGAGGCGCACGCACTGGATCGTGGGATCGGGCGAGCGGCGAAGGAATGGCACGAGGCGCGCGGCCGCCCCGAGATCCGCCGGGGCGTCGGGATGAAACTCGGCGAGCGCCATCGGCGGCGAGCGACCGTGCGAGTCCGCGTGCAGCTCCCGAAGGCGCGCGACGAAGCGCGCGAAGACGTCGCGCGACCACGTGACGCGTGGAAACACGATGAGCCCGACCGCGACGTGCGCGAGAGATGCGTGCGCTTCGACCGCCGCGAGCGCGGGCGTCGCATCGACCGCGAGCGCGTCGTCGTCGTCGAGCACCACGCGCACCTCGACCTCTCCGTCCTTGCGCGCGCGCTCCGCCCACGGGCAGAAGCCGAACGCTTCGACGACCTCGACCTCGTAGCGCTCGTAGATGCGGCGCGCCTCGCGCTCGAGCGCCGAAGCGCGCACCGGGTCCAGCGCGCTCATCGCGCCTCCGCGGTGTCGAGCGCGCTCATCCCGCCTCCGCCTGCACGGTGTCCAGCGCGCTCATCGTGTCTCCGCTCGCACGGTGTCCAGCGCACCCATCGCATCTCCGCAGGTTCGTGCGAGGGCGCACCCAGCCGGACGTCATCGCGCCTTCGCGTCGAGGTAGTCGCGCAGGTGAGGCACGATCTTGCGACGACGAATCGCGTCCACGGGCTCGAAGTCGGACCACACGACCTCGCGGCGATCGATGTGGATGCTCGGCTTCGAGCTCACGCGCGTCTCGTAGATGTCGAGGGTGTCCTTGCGGAACTCGAAGGGGTGCGTGCCGTGGTACGCGTGCGTGAAGGTCGAGGGCTCCAGCACGATGCCGGTCTCTTCGCGCAGCTCGCGCGACGCGGCGACGCGCGGATCTTCGCCGGGATGAACGTAGCCTCCAGGCAGCGTGTAGAAGCTGCGGTAGCTGTTCTTCACGAGCAGCAACCGCTCGTCCCACCACACCGCCGCGAGCGCGCCGCTCGTCTCGGGCCGCCGGACGAACCAGTAGCTCCGAAGCATCAGATGCGCCGCGCGATACGCGGTACGGATGGGGCCGTTCAGCATGACGGCGCGAGGATATCGCGGGGCGCGGAGCAAACGGAAGCGTGCTCCACCACCTCGCGCTTCATGCGTCGTTCACGCGAGCAGCTTTCGCGCGCGATCCACGAACTCTTTTTCGTCTTTCGGGGTCTCGACCTTCGAGCGCATTGGCACCGTGCGGCCTTTCGCCACCGCCGGACGCGCCGCGATCGCCGCGAGCCAGCGCTCGACCGAGGGGAGCCCTTCGACCGACACCCCCGACCAGGCGTACGTGTGGACCCACGACCAGTTTGCGATGTCAGCGATGGAGTACTCGTCGCCCGCGAGGTACTCGCTCTCGGAGAGACGTCGCTCGAGCACCTCGAAGAGGCGCCGACTCTCGCGCTGATAACGCTCGATCGCGTAGGGGATCTTCTCCGGCGCGTACCGGAAGAACACGTTCGCTTGACCCATCATCGGACCGACGCCGCCCATCTGGAACATCAGCCATTGAAGCGCGCGGCTGCGGCCCTTCGGATCGTTCGGAAGCAGGCGCCCGGTCTTCTCCGCGAGGTAGATGAGGATCGCGCCCGACTCGAACACCGCGAAATCATCCGCGTCGTGATCGACGATCGCGGGGATGCGACCGTTCGGGTTGATCTTCAGAAACCACTCTTCCTTCTGCTCCAGCTTGCCGAGGTCGAAGGCATGCACCTCGTAGGGGAGCGCGAGCTCCTCGAGGGCGATACTGGCCTTCCAGCCGTTGGGCGTGGGCGCGGTGTAGAGCGTGATCGACATCGGAACCTCGGACGTGATGGCTTCGCGGGCGTTACGGTTTCGCCGGGGTGGTCGCGCAGGGGTACCCTCGATCGGGTGCGCGCGTCACGCGTCCTCGGCTTGCTCCTGGTGCTCGCGTCGTGTGGCGCGCGGGACGCCGCCCGCGTCCCGAACGAGCCCGCGGTCGAGACACCCGTGGAGCGCGCGACGAGCGCGGTGGCGGCGGACACCGGCGAGGCGACCCCTCCGGCGCGATCCGAGCGCGAGCACGACTCGTCGCGCGGCGCCGAGCACCCGCCTGCGGTTCGGCTGCCGCTCGACGTGGAGCGCGCGATCGAGGCGAGCGTGCGCCGCGCGATGACGCGTGACGGAGTGCCGGGCGCGGTGGTGCTCGTGGGTCGCTCCGACGGATGGGTGTTTCGCCGCGCGTACGGTCTACGCATGCAGGAGCCACGCGTGCTGCCGATGACGGAGGACACCGTCTTCGATCTCGCGTCGCTCACGAAGCCCTTCACCGCGCTCACGGCCCTGCGCGTCGCGCAGACGCGAGGCACGTCGCTCGACGCTCCAGCGGACGACGTGTTGGTCGAGCTCGCGGGCTCCGGGATCACACTTCGGGATCTGATGACGCACCGCGCGGGTCTGCGAAGCGTCGATCCGCTCGGGAACTACGAGGGAACGCGAGAGGAGCGCATCGCACGTTCGCTTCGGGAAGCGCGCGAGCGACGTCGTGGCGGCCCCCCGCGGTACGGAGACCTGCACTTTCTCGCGCTCGGCGCGTGGGTGGAGCGTGTCACCGGCGAACGGCTCGACGTGGTGATGCGGCGCGAGCTGCTCGACCCGTGGGCGATCGGGGCGACGTTCGGTCCGGTGCGTGAGACTCGATGCGAGACCGAGACGGAGACCGACACCGAGACCGACACCGAGACCGAAACCGAGACCGACACCGAGACCAACGCCGAGACCAACACCGACACCGAGACCAAGACCGAGACCGACACCGAGACCGAGACCGACACCACCGACGTCGAGACCGACACCGAAAGCTGCCGAGTCGTCCGCGTCGCGGCCACCGAGTGGGCCCCACGTCGCGCCGGCCCCGGCGAAGCCGCCCCGATGCTGCACGGCGACGTGAACGATCCGCGGGCCTGGCGCCTCGACGGCGTCGCGGGACACGCGGGGCTCTTCGCGCGCGCGGACGATCTCGCACGGCTCGCGCAGGCGCTCCTTCGCGACGCGGCGCTCGACGACACGCACGCACGCTTCCCGAGCGAGCTCCACACCGCGATGCAGCGCTGCGAGGAGGGCCGCACGCTCGGGTGGGACTGCGCGGACCTCACCCGTGACGGCTGGTCCAACCGCGCCTTCGCGCACGGCGGCTACACCGGCACGTGGCTCGCGATCGATCCCGCGCACGACCTCTACGTCGTCGTGCTCTCGAACCGCGTGCACCCCGACGGCGAGGGTCGCGTGGGCGACCTGCGCAGCGCCATCGCGCGGCACGTCCTCGGCGCGCGCGATCGACTCGGCCCGCCGGTGCCGGACGCGCTCGTGCTCGGCGCCGATCGGCTTCGTGCGGAGTTGGAGCGCGGGAGCTCGCGCCTGCGCGGACGTCGCGTCGCGCTGCTGACGCACGACGCGGGGCGGACGCGCGACGGCATCCCGACGCTGGAGCTGCTCTGGCGCGCGCACGCCGAAGGAGAGCTCACCCTCGCACGGGTCTTCGCGCCCGAGCACGGTCTCTCGAGCGACGCCGAGGGTCACGTGTCGGACGGCGACTTCCGCAGCGTACCCGTGACGAGCCTCTTCGGGAGCACGCGGACGCCGACCCGCGAGCAGGTCACCGGTCTCGACGTGATCGTCGTGGACGTGCAGGACGTGGGCGCGCGCTTCTTCACGTACGCGAGCACGGTGCACGAAGTGTTGCGCGCTGCGGCGGCGCACGGCGTCGCGGTGCTCGTGCTCGATCGCCCCAACCCTCTTGGGCCCGACGTCGCAGGACCGACGCTCGATCCGCGCTACCGCTCGTTCGTGAACCACCACGCGCTGCCGATCCGTCACGGCGCGACGATCGGCGAGCTCGCGCGCCGCTTCGTGACCGACGACGCGCTCGACGTGCGCCTCGAGGTGTTCGAGCTCGAGGAGCCCGCGACCCAGCGCGCGTCGTGGTGGGCGACCGGCCTGCGCTGGGTGCCGCCGTCTCCGAACCTGACGCGCCCCGAGAGCGCGTGGCTCTACCTCGGCGTCGCGCTCGTCGAAGGCACCAACGTCAGCGTCGGCCGCGGAACGGACGCGCCCTTCGAGCGCGTGGGCGCGCCGTGGATCGACGCGGACGCGCTGCTGGCCGCGATGCCTCCGCTCGACGGAGTCGCGATCACCACGACGCGCTTCACGCCGACCGCGCGCCCCTACCGGAACGAGCCTTGTCGCGGGCTCGCCTTCGCGATCACCGACGTCGAACGCTTCGATCCTCTCACGCTCGGAGAGGCCCTGGTCCGTGCCCTCGCGCGAGTCCATCCGGGTCGCTGGGACCGCGAGCGCCTGCCGCGCATGATCGGCGACGACGCGACGCTGGCGCGTTGGCTTCGATGAACGAGTACGACGAAGTCCGCGAGGTCGTAGAAGCCGCAGCGCGCGAGATCGCGATCGAGTGCGGGCAATACGCACCCGACTTCACCCCCGAGCGATTGAGCGTCGAGACTTGGCGCTTCGACGACGACACGCGGTGCGCGCTCCTGGTCGTGCGCCTCGAAGGAAACCTCGATTGGATGCTTCGAGCGATCTTCGACTACGACGGGACTTTCGTGGATTCGCTCGCCGGCGGGGTGAGCACCGAGCGCGGGTTCGAAGACATCGTCGCCGCACGCAAAGCGGACATCCGGCTGCGCCTGCGCGTCCATCGCGAGCGACGCGCGCGCTCAACGTGACGGGACGAGCGTCTGCGGCAGCGCGTCGTCGAGCGCGGCGAGCATCGCCGACGCGGACGGGTACCGATGCGCTGGGTGGTTGCGCAGCGCGCGCGCGAGGATCGACGCGAGCGACTCCGGAACGTCCGGGCGCAGCGGCAGAATCGAAGGCGCGGGCTCGCGCGCGATGCGGACGAGCAGCTTGCTGAGCTGCCGATCGTCGAAGGGCGGGCGTCCCGTGAGCGCGGTGAAGATCACCGCCGCCATCGCCCACAGATCCGTGGTCGGCGCGATCGGCTTGTCGCCCGTGATCTGCTCGGGCGCCATGAAGTGCGGCGTGCCGAGGAGCACGCCTTCGTCGGTCACCCACGGCGTCGACTGCGAAGGCACGAGCGGCTTCGCGATCCCGAAGTCGAGCAGCTTCACCTGGAACGGGGCGCCGCCCTTCCCCGTCGCGGTGGCGAGGAAGACGTTCTCGGGTTTCACGTCGCGGTGTACGAAGCCGCGCGCGTGCACCGCCTCCAGCGCCTCGAGCAACTCGCCCGCGAGCCAGACCGCTTCGGGCACGGTGAGCGTGCGCTCCTCGATCAGGCTCGCCAGATCGCGCCCCTCGAGCAGCTCGAAGACCTGCCACGCGGTGCCGTCCTCGTCCGTGCCGGCGTCGTACAAGCGCACGATGTTCGGGTGCACCACCACCGCCGCGGTGCGCGCCTCGCGATCGAAACGGCGTCGCTGGGTGTCGGAGCCGGTCAGCCGCTCGTGCAGCACCTTCACCGCCACGCGCTGACCGCTCGGCTCGTGGCGCGCCTCGTACACCGCGCCGCCGCTGCCCTTGCCGATGCGGCGGACGAGCGTGTACTCGCCGCCGACCATCGTGCCTTCGCGCTTGTCCCAGCGTCGATCGCCCGGTCGATCGCCCCGATCGCCCGAGTCCGCGGGAGCGCCGGGCGGAGGAGGAGCGGAAGAGCCGAAGCGCAGAGTGTCCATGCGTGCGTGGCCGAAGGGCACGTGCGGTGTACGGGACGTGCGCGGCGAAGCTTCCCCTGCGCAGCGGCCCGATGCCAACCCACGCGGTGCATCCGTTCGATGCTCCGTGCTCGCGCGGGGCCGAACGAAGGATCGAACGCACCCGCGTCTCGCGATCGAGAGCGTGCGGCGTTTCTCAGGTCAGCCCGCGTGCAGCGGAAGGCTGACTTCCAACAAACGGTCCAGATCTTCGACGGTGCAGAGATCGCGCTCCTGCTCCGCGAGCGCGAGGCCGATCGCGCGCGGCGCGACCTCTCGCACGAAGACACGCGCGAGGCCGAGCCCCTCTTCGCGCTCCTCCACGAGCCGTCCACGCAGCGCGGACACCCGCGCCGCGAACGAAGCGACCGAGGGGGAGACGGCCGCGACGTCGCGGGGCATCGGCCCGTCCAACGGTCGGTCGGCGCCCGGCTCCGCGACGAACGCCTTGTTGAAGAGCACGAGCGACGCCGGCGCGTGTTTGTTCGCGAGCTCGCGCCCGAGGTGACGTGCGTCGTCGAGGCTGGTCGGCGCGGTCGACGCGACGAGGACGTACGCGGTCGCTGGGTCACGAAGCATCGCGGTGGTCACCTCCGCGCGGTGCTGGAACCCTTCGCGCAGGTGCGCGAGCACGCGGAAGAACGCCACGAGCTCCGACACCACGACCTTGCCCGCGAGTCGGCCGAGCAGCTCGAGCGCCGCCGATCCACCGAGCCCGGCGAGGCTCGCGAACGTCCCCGCGATCCCGCGCCGCTCTTCCAGAAAGAACCGCAGCACGTCTTGATCGAGGAATTGCGCGAGCTTCGACGGAGCATCGAGGATCTCCAGCGCGCTCCGGGTCGGCGGGGTGTCGAGCACCACGAGATCGTGCTCCCCCGCGTGCACGACGTCGTAGAGCCGCTCCGCCGCGACGTACGCGTGGCTCTTCGCGAGCGTCTTCGAGAACGCGCGGTACACGCGGTTGTCGAGGATCGCGTCGCGCGCTTCGCCCTCCGCTACGCGCGCGATCAACGCGTCGAAGCTCGCCTTCGTGTCGAGCATCGCGGCGTCGAGCGTGCCCGGCCCCACACCTTCGACGCGGCGCACACGGTCGTCGAGGCCTTCGAGGCCGAGCGCGTCCGCGAGGCGCTTGGCCGGGTCGACCGTCAACACGAGCGCGCGCCGGCCGAGCCGGGCGGCCCGCAGTGCGAGGGCGGCCGCGGTCGTGGTCTTGCCGACGCCACCCGGCCCGACGCAGACGACGAGGCGTCGTCCGAGCAACGCGTCGATCGCGTCAACCATCGCGCGGCTCCTTCGCGTCGACGATCACGTCGTTCGTGTCGTCGTGCCCCGCACGCTTCGTTTCGTTCGAGTCGCGCTTCCTCGTGTCGCCCGCGGCGCGCTCCGATTCGTCCGTCCGAAGCTGACGCTCGAGCTCGCGCCCGAGCTGCGTGAGGGTCGTGCGGGGCTCACGACGCAGCGCCGGTCGCTCCCGCAGAATCACGGTCGGCAGGTCGACGTCGCGCCGCAGCGCCTCGATCTGATCGTGCGCGTGACGCACCTGGCGGACCTCTCGCTCCGCGAGCGCGAGGTCGCGCGCGAGCCCGTTCGAGAAACCGTCCGCGAGGCTGGCCGCGACCGTGCGATCGGAGCCCTCGGCCACGAAGCGCGCGACCTCCGCGAGCTCGTCCTCGTCGAAGCTCTGCGCCGGTACCCGGTTGATCACGAGCGCACCGAGCCCCACCCGTCGCTCCGCCACGAGCCGCGTGTACAGCTCGCGGGTCTCGCGCGCCGGGAGCTCCGCCGGAAGGGTCACGAGGTGCAGCACCGTGCGCGCCTCGTCGCGCAGCAGCGACGTCGTCGCGTCGAGGATCGCCTGCAGCGGACCGGCGCCCACGAGCCCCTCGAACACGTCCGCGAGCCCGAGGAACATCAGCGCGTGTCCCGTCGCGTCGAGATCGACGAGGATCGGATGGAAGTCGTCCGTGTCCGCGAGCTTGGCGATCCGCCGCAGCGCGACGACCTCGTTCACCGCGGGCGCCGCCTCGAAGAAACGTCGAAGCGTGGGCTGCGTCACCACGCGCCGCGCGATCGCGCGCACCTTCACCTGCTCGCGCACGTAGTCGATCAACGCGTCCTCGAGCGCGAGGTTGCAGGCCCGCACTCCGTCGCCGACATCCGTCGGTTCGTAGCCGATCGAACGGACGCCGAAGATCGACTCCATCGTCGCGCGGTGTCCGAGCTCGATCACGAGCGGCCGCAGCCCCGCGCCTGCACACGCGAGCGCGTGAGCGGCGACTACGCTGGACTTCCCCACGCCGCCCTTGCCCGTGAAGAGCTGCACGCGGTGCTGGTGGGGGTCGAAGGGCACGCGGGCGAGGTCATAGGCGCCGACGGTCGCCCCGCCAAGGCGTGTCTCACCGCGCGAGACGGATTCTCACATCCCCCAAACGAGGCACGGAGCCGTTGAATCACCGAGAGAAGAGCTCACCCATTTGGGTGACGCCCGAAATTGCCCAGGGAATGTGGCTTGGGGCCGCTCTCGCGATGCGCTAATCGCGCGCGATGCGGGTGGTCTCGTGTGCATTGGCTTTCGTTCTCGCGGCTTGCGATCCCTCGCCCCCGGTCGACGAGGCCCCGTCCCGACCCGATGCGAGCGTGTTGCGCTTCGACGCCGCGATGTTGGACGACGGGCCCGACGCGACGATGCCACCTCCGCTGCCACCCGACGGCGGCCGCGATGCAGGCCGAGACGCGGGGGTCACGATCGGTCGTGACTCGGGGACGCCGAGCGAGCGCTTCGTCTGTCGAGGCGTCGCGCGCTCGTGCTCGCTGATGTCGACCTTCAGCTGCACGAATCAGCTCGGATGTCGGCTCGGTGGCGACTGCGGCGGTGTGTCGTGGGGCTGCTACTCCTTCTACTCGCGCTACGCGTGCGCGGAGCAAGACGGCTGCTACTGGTCGACGTCGTTCGACGACTGCAGCGGGTACGCGCGGAGCTGCAGCGCCTACTACTCGGAGACCTCCTGCGAGCGCCAAGAAGGTTGTCGCTGGGACGACGAATGCGAGGGCGTGGCGTGGCTCTGCAGCGACTTCCTCACGCTGAGCTCTTGCCTCGGCCACGCCGGATGCCGCTGGGAGGCCGAGTGATGCGCTGGACCTGCGTTCTCTTTCTCGGGCTCGTGGCGTGTGGTGGAAGCGGAGGTGACCCGCTCCCCGATGGCGGCCTCGGCACCCGGACGTTCGGTCAACCTTGCTCGACCGTCGACGACTGCGCTTCGGGTTTGTGCCTCGCCACGGGCGCGGACACGTCGGTGTGCACGCAGCTCTGCACGAGCGACCTCGACTGCCCCAACACCGTGAGCTGGGGCTGCATCTCGGCGGAAGGCTTCGACCCGCAGGTGTGTGGTTGTGTCGCGGACTCGGACGAGGAGCGCTGCGGAGACGGCCGCGACAACGACTGCGACGGCGTCGTGGACGACTGCCGCATCTGCGACGGGCGCTTCGTCGCGGACGACGATCCCGAGCACTGCGGTGGCTGCGGCAACGTGTGTGGCCCCGGCAACCTCTGCCTCGACGGCGAGTGTGTGTGCGCGAACGTCGACGAGCTGCTCTGCGACGGAGCGTGCGTCGACCCGAACGCGAGCCCCTTCCACTGCGGGCGATGCGGCCGCGCGTGCGAGGACGGACGCGAGTGTGTGGACGGCGAGTGCGGCTGCCCCGAGTCTCGCCCGGATCTCTGCGAAGGCCGCGGCTGCTTCGACTTCGCGGACGACTCGTTCAATTGTGGTTCCTGCGGCGTCCGATGCCCGCTCGCGCAGCGATGCATCGAGGGCGAGTGCGCGTGTCCCGCCGATGCCGGCTCGACGTTGTGCGGGAGCGAGTGCGTCGACACCGACACCAACGCACGTCACTGCGGCGCGTGCGGCAACGTCTGCCCCTTCGGCACCACCTGCGTCGATGGGGAGTGCGACTGCGGCTTCGGCGCCGAGCAGTGCGGCAGCGCATGCATCGAGACGTCGACGGATCCCGCGAACTGCGGCGCGTGCGGCAATGCGTGCCGCGGCGATCAGACGTGCATCGCGGGTTCGTGTCGCTGTCCGACGGGCAGCACGGAGTGCGGCGGCATCTGCATCGACACGAGCTTCGACCCGAACAACTGCGGCGCGTGCGGCATGCGCTGCCCGACCGGCGCGTCGTGCAGCTCGGGCGTGTGCTCGTGCGGCGCGGGCTCCCGTGTGTGTGGAGGCGTGTGCGTTTGGACCGAGGGCTCCGACACCAACAACTGTGGCGGCTGCGGCGTGACGTGCCAGCCCGGCGAGACGTGCTCTCGGGGCGTGTGTGGCTGCGCCTCGCGGGTGTACTGCGACACCACCTGCATGCCGGTCGACGACCGGAACCACTGCGGCGCGTGCGGCAACGCGTGCGGGGCTTCGCAGAGCTGCGTGAGCGGTTCCTGCCGCTGCAACTTCTTCGGCCTGACCGCGTGCGGTGACGACTGCTACGACCTGCGCACCGACGCAGCGAACTGCGGCGCGTGTGGCAACGCATGCCGTCCGGGTGAGCTCTGCGCGGGCAGCCGCTGCGCCTGCCCGAGCGGCCAGACGTGGTGCGAGAGCGCGGGGTCCTGCGTGAGCCTGTCGAGCGACGCCGCGAACTGCGGGTCTTGTGGGAACGCGTGTCGCGCGACCGAGGTCTGCTCGTTCAACACGTGCCGATGCCCGTTCACCAATCAGGCGTGGTGTGACGGAGCGTGCATCGACGTCGCGTCGGACGAAGCGAACTGCGGAGCGTGCGGCAACGTCTGCGCGGCCGATTCGACCTGCACCTCGCGTACGTGTCGCTGTTCGGTCGCGGGCCGCACCTCGTGCGGTGCGGACGGCTGCCGCGACCTCCAGAGCGACGCCCAGCACTGCGGCACCTGCGGCAACGCGTGTGCGGCCGGTCAGTACTGTGCAGCGGGTGCCTGCCTGTGTCCCGTCGCGACCCCGGGCGCGCCGATCGAGATCGACACCTCGTTCGCGCCGACCGCCTGGGACGCGGTGTGGGACGGCACGCGCCTCGTGGTGGTCCAGACCGACAACGCGACGGGGTTCTACGTGAGCTGGATCGACGCCGCCGGCGCGAGCGGTCGAGCCATCGTCCCCACCACGTTCGACGGCCTCGACGAGCTGCGACGTTTGCGCGTGACCCCGTCGAGCGTGGGTTGGAACGTGCTGCTCCAGACCGCCGACGGCGACACGGGCGCGACGGGACATCACCTCTACCGCCTCGCCTCCGACGGGAGCGTGCTCGGAACGCGACAGCTCGACTCCACGGTCGCGCCGTGGGTCGAAGCCGACCTGACCTACGTCCCGGGCACGGGGCCGGTCGTCACGTGGATCACGGGCACCCCGTCGACCGCGTTCGTGCGTCGCCTGAACGAAGACGGCAGTAACTCGGGCGGCGCCGTGGTCGTGGGCAGCGCGGCTGGCATCCCGTCCATCGCACACGACGGCGCGGACGAGCTCGCGATCACCATCGCCAACGGCTCGCCCGTCCGTCTGCGCACGTTCTTTCTCTCGACCGCCCTCGTCCTGCGCGGCACGCACGACGACACCACGACCGTCGTGTTCGACCGCGCGTTCGTCCAAGGACGAAGCGGCGAGTGGCTCGTCGCGGCCCGAGTCGGGACTGCCTCCACGCGGTTCCTGCGTGGAGCTCGACTCGCCTCGGCCTCGACACTTCCCATCGCCAACCCTCGCGCGGTGCACTGGGTGGGCGACGAGGTCTCGATCCTCTCGGGTGGCTTGGCACCCTACGACTTCTCTCCCATCCCGCCGATCTTCTTCCGCCGTTTCGAGGCCGATCCTCCGTTCGCGCCCATCGATGCCGCGCTCACCGTCAGCTCGTGGTCTCACGCGCTCGGTGTCGCCCGCGTGTCTCCGACGGCCGCGCTCGTCGTCGGAACGAACCCCGACGCCCTCGTCACGTTCGGCGCCATCCTCGACCTCGGCGACTGCCCGCGGTGAGCTCACCCGAGCGCGAGCTCACCGTGCGTTCGCGCGGCGGCGGGATGCGTCGAACACGTGAACGCTCCTGGCGGGGCGGGGTCCCCGGTGCTACCCACGCGCCGCCATGACCGCCACCTCACGCGACAAGCTGCGCAACGTCGCCATCATCGCCCACGTCGACCACGGGAAGACGACCCTCGTCGACGCCATGCTCAAGCAGACGGGCGTGTTCCGCACCGGGGAGGCGGCCCCCGACCGCGTGATGGACTCCAACGATCTCGAGCGCGAGCGCGGGATCACGATCCTCGCGAAGAACGCCTCGGTGCGTTGGGGCGAGTACAAGATCAACATCATCGACACGCCCGGTCACGCGGACTTCGGTGGTGAGGTCGAGCGCACGCTCCGCATGGCGGA
Organism: uncultured Sandaracinus sp.; assembly: GCA_937982655.1. Classification (GTDB taxonomy): domain Bacteria; phylum Myxococcota_A; class Polyangia; order Polyangiales; family Houyiibacteriaceae; genus JACKEH01. The sequence goes on along the minus strand of CALJLK010000283.1, from coordinate 1,676 downwards.
CGGCGCGATCCTCCTCGTCGACGCGGCCGAAGGCCCGCTGCCGCAGACGCGCTTCGTGCTCGGCAAGGCGCTCGAGCTCGGCATGCCGATCATCGTCGTGATCAACAAGATCGACCGCAAGGACGCGCGCCCCGACGAGGCGCTCAACGAGGCGTTCGATCTCTTCTGCGACCTCGGCGCGAGCGACGAGCAGACCGACTTCGCGACGCTCTACGCGATCGCCAAGGAGGGCATGGCGAAGCGCTCGATGGACGACGAGGGCAAGGACCTCACGCCGCTCTTCGAGACCATCGTCTCGCGCGTGCCGGCGCCGAAGGAAGATCCCGAAGCCCCGCTCCAGATCCTCGTGCACAACACGCTGCACGACGACTACGTCGGTCGCCTCGCGCTCGGTCGCATCTGGGGCGGCCGCGTGAAGCACCGCCAGCGCATCGCACTCCTCGGCAAAGACGGCGCCCGCACCGAGCACGAGATCGGCACGCTCTGGGGCTTCGAGAAGCTCGAGCGCGTCCGCATCGACGAGGCCGAAGCCGGCGACATCGTCGCGGTCAGCGGCATCGACGAGGTCGAGATCGGCGACACCCTCGCGGATCTGAAGAACGCCGTCGCGCTCCCGCGCATCAAGGTCGAAGAGCCGACCATCAAGGTCCGTTTCCTGATCAACACCTCGCCCTTCGCGGGCAAGAGCGGCAAGTTCGTCACCTCGCGCCACCTGCGCGATCGCCTCTTCCGCGAGGCCGAGCGCAACATCGCGCTCCGCGTCTTCGAGACCGAAGATCCCGAGGCGTTCGACGTGTTCGGCCGCGGCGAGCTCATGCTCTCCATCCTCGCCGAGGTCATGCGCCGCGAAGGCTACGAGCTCGCGCTCTCGATGCCCGAGGTCGTGATCAAGGAGATCGACGGCCAGAAGTTCGAGCCCTACGAGCGCGTCGTCGTCGACGTGCAGGACGAGCACGTCGGCGCGGTCACGCAGGAGCTCGGCGAGCGCAAGGGCCAGATGATCGGCATGAGCAACCTCGGCTTCGGCCGAGCGCGCATCGAGTACCGCGTGCCGAGCCGCGGCCTCATCGGCTTCCGCGGTTTGTTCCTGACCGTCACGCGCGGCAGCGGTCTGCTCAACACGCTCTTCGACGGCTGGGAGCCCTACCTCGGCCCGATGCTCCGCCGAAAGAACGGCGCGATGGTCTCCGACCGCAAGGGCGCGACCACCCCGTACGCGCTCTTCGGTCTCGAGCCGCGCGGCATCCTCTTCGTGCCCGAGCAGACCGACGTCTACGAAGGCATGATCATCGGCGAGCACAACCGCCCGAACGACCTCGACGTCAACGCGTGCCGCGAGAAGAAGCTCACGAACATCCGCGCGGCCGGCAAGGACGAGAACACCATCCTGCGTCCGGCGAAGCGACTGACGATCGAGCTCGCGCTCGAGTGGATCGATCAGGACGAGCTCGTCGAGATCACCCCCGACGCGGTGCGCGTGCGCAAGAAGATCCTCGAGACCAACCGCCGCCCGCGCCGCGACGGTCCCAAGGGCTGAAGGACCACGAGCGCTCCCGCGACGCGGATCCCGTGGTCGATCGACCGCGGATCGGGGTCGCGGAGCTCGTCGACGATCGAGGGCTCAGCTTCTCCGAGGGTCTGTCGCCAGACCCTCCCCCACGGGGCATGGTTCGAAG
>CALJLK010000282.1 GCA_937982655.1 uncultured Sandaracinus sp. | reverse complement strand
CGTCCGGTAGGGCGGCCTGCGAAATCGGCCGAGCTTCTTTTCAACCCAGGCCGACCAAGTCGACCTCGAGCCCGACCTTCGCTTCGCGCGCGGCCGCGAAGATGCGCGCCGCGAGGGCGGCGTCCTGGATCGCGAGGCCCGTCGAATCGAAGACGGTGAGCGCCGCGCGATCGACCTGGCGCTGGCCCGTGATGATCTGACCGAGCGTGCCCGCCACGCGATCGAGGGCGTAAGTGCCGTCGTGGATCGGCACGTTGATCTCGCCCGAGTGCTCCGCTTGGTGCGGCTCGTCGATCACGACCTGCGCGTCGAAGAGGATCTTCGGATCGAGCTCTTGTTTGCCCGGACCGTCGGCGCCCATCGCGTTGAGGTGCGCGTCGTTGCGCACCCACGCGCGCTGCACGACGGGATGACGCGAAGGCGTCGAGGTGCAGACGACGTCGCAGCCGGCCGCGTCCTGCACGCTGCCCGCGCGTCCGCCGAGCTCGTGCGCGAGCTTCGCCGCGACCTCGACGTCACGGTCCGCGAAGATCGACGCGAAGGTGTGCCCGAAGACCGCGACGTGCGCGGCGTGGAGGAAACGCGCCTGCACACCGCAGCCGACGAAGCCGACCGTCTTGGGCGCGTGCGTGCAGAGGTGTTTCGACGCGACGCCCGCCGCCGCGCCGGTGCGGAGCGCGGTGAGCAGCGTCGCGTCCATCACCGCGAGCGGGAACGCGTTCTTCGGATCCGAGAGCACGTAGAGCCCCATCACGCTCGGGAGCCCGAAACGTTCGGGGTTCTTCGCGTGCGAGTTCACCCACTTCACGCCCGCGAACGAACCGCTCGCGCCGCCGATGCGCGAGGGCATCGCGCGGAAGTCGCCGTCGTGATCGGGAAGGTCGAGATAGACCTTCGGCGGCATCTCCGCCTCGCCGCGCGCGTAGGCGGCGAAGGCGTCTTCGACCGCGTCGACGGCCATGGGCATGGTGGCGACGGTCTCGACGTCGCGGCGGGAGAGGACGAGCGTACGCATCGCGCGCGGTTGTAGCAGAGGTCGATCGCGACCGTCCGCGCGTGCGCGCACGACCGCGCGCTCGGTTCCCACGGATCAGCCAGCTCGGGCCGTGCAGCTCACTCGGAGCATCGGGCGCGCCGCGAGGTCACCACGTGCTCAGTGCGCGTGGCCGTGATCGTCCTCGTCGTCGCCCTCGTCACCGTGCCCGTGGCCGTGACCGTGCGGGCCGTGCGCGTGGCCGTGCTGCAGCTCTTCCTCGGTCGCGTCGCGGATCTCGAGGATCGTGCAGGTGAAGTGGAGCTCGACGCCCGCGAGCGGGTGCTCGGGCGTCACGATCACGGTCGGCCCCTGCACCTTCTTCACGTAGAGCGGGAACATCTGGCCGTTCTGGCCTTGGCTCATGAAACGCATGCCGGGCGCGAGGTGCGCGTCGGCCGGGAACTGCGAGCGGTTCAGGCGCACGTCCTTGAAGCCACGCTTCTCGCCGTAACCTTCGGCCGCCGGCACCACCGCCTTCACGACGTCGCCGACCGCCTTGCCCGCGAGCTGCCGCTCGAGCCCAGGCACGATGTTCTGCGCGCCGTGCAGGTAGAGCAGCGGGTGGTCGGGGTGCGACTTGTCGATCTCCGTGCCCTGCGCGTCGGTGAGCACGTACTGGAGCTTGACGACCTTGTTCTCGGCGATGGTGTCGGACATCGGGCGCGGGGTTAGCACGCCGTCGCGCGCGCCGCGACCCCAAGGGTTCACGGGCGCAGGCCCGCTCCCGCACCGCCAAACGTCCGCACCTCCCGGCTCCGCCACGACATGCTCTCGCGGAGCGAAGCAACGACGTCCGGTGCGAGGGGCCATGCTCGCCGAGGGCTCACTCGGCCCGAGGGCTCACTCCGCCGCGAGCGCCATGGACATCGCGGGCTCGGAGAGCTGCCGCGCCGGCTCGCTGAGGCCACCGAGGCGCCCCGAGAGCTGCGCCATCACGTCGTGGTTGATCACCTCGCGCCACACCTCGGGCGGCACGATGCGCGACAGGTCGCGGTGGTAGCGCGGCAGGTCGTACCAGGGCACCTGGAAGTTCAGGTGGTGCTCGAAGTGCAGCGTGATGTGGAAGGGGAGTAGCACTGCGCGCAGCGGGAAGAGCGTGGTGCGCGAGCGAAGGAACGGATCGCGCTCCTTGCCGATCGGGCCGCCGTGCTCGAGCGCGCCTTTGATCTGATTGAGCGCAGAGAGCACGTGGATGCCGAGGAAGAGCCCGAGCCCCGCCGGCCAACCGACGGTGATGGTGGCGGTCGTGATGAACGCGACCCAGAGCGCGATGAACAGCACGATCACGCCTTTGCTGCTGGTCGACTTCCCGCCCGCGCGGCGCGTGCGGAAGATCGTGCGCTCCAGAAAGAGAAAGCCCGGCACGAAGAGGTTGCAGAGCACCCGCACGAGCAGCGCGCGTCCGACCAAGAGGTTGTGCTGCTGCGGATCGGCGGGCTCCAGCGGGCGCACGTGATGCTCGCGGTGACCCTGCTCCCAGTGTTTGCCGTAGTGGGTCGCGAACACGACCGCGACCAGCCACCCGAACGCGCGGTTCCAACGCTTCTGGCGCGCGCGATCGCGGAACACGACGAACATGTCGTGCGAGGCCTCGTGCACCACGAGCACGAAGCAGCCGAAGTAGAGGATGCCGAGCGGGATCGGCGCGAGCGGCACGTAGAGCCACGCCGGCACGTGCGCGCCGAGCGCCGCGATGCCGACGACGGCGGCGAGCATGGCCCCGAAGATCCCGAGGTTCAGCGTGTCGTGCGCGAGCGGCGACTTGCGGCCGTAGTGGTACCGCTTGCCCGCGCGCACGGCCTCGGTGATCCACGGCGCGTGCGGCCCGTGCGATCGCGGCGCGTGCGCGTGCTCTTCGCGCCCTTCGCGTGTCCCTTCCACGGCGGCGAAGGTAGCGGGAACCCACGCGGGTGGGTAGGGCGCCGACGATCGTGAGCACGCAGGCACGCGGCTCCACGAACGTCGGGCATTCGACTCGCGCGAAGCCGACGCGGTCGAGAGCCGCTCAAGGCGCGTCGGCGTCGATCCAGCGGACGAGGCGCTCGCGATCGTCGCAGCTCGGCCGGTCGCCGCGCGGCGGCATCTCGTTGCTCTCGCCGACCACGAAGCGCACGAGCTCGAGGTTCTCGCGGACGGTCGCTTCGACGTCCCAGTCCAAACCCTCGGGCGCACCTGCGCGCGCGACGTCGCCCACGAGCTCGCTCGAGTGGCAGCGCGTGCAGTACGTCTCGAAGAAGCCGGAAGCGAAGGTCTCCCAGGTGTCGCCGCCGAGATCGTCGCCCGGCATCGCGAGCGGATCGGGGTGCGAGGGGCAGCCGAAGGGACGGGCGTCCACCGAGGAGTCGACGGGACTGGAGTCGTCGTCGCCACAGGCGGCGAGGAGGAGCACGAGCGAGGATACGAAAACGGCACGCATCGCGCGGAGCGTAGAACACCCGAGCGTGGGGACGCGAGCCCACGGCTGGATCGTCTCCTGCGCGCGCCGATGCGTCGGGGACTGCACCCGAAGCCGCGATGTCCGGCCTCTCCCTCCACACTCCCTCCACGATCTTCGGGCACCTTGGTGGCCATGCCGCGCCACTCCGTCGCCCCGTCCAGCGTGTTCGTCGTGTGTTGCTTGACCGCGCTGGGAGCGTGCGGAGACGGAGGCTCGGGCCCCGCCGGTACCGACGCGAGCGTGCCCCGCGACGCGAACGGGGTGCCGACCTACCACCAAGACGTGGCGCCGATCGTCGCGCGCCACTGCCTCACCTGCCACGTCGAAGGTGGGATCGGCCCGTTCGTGCTCGACACGTTCGCGAGCGTCCGCTTCGCGGCCCCCGAAGCGCGCGAGGCGATCGAGACGCGCCAGATGCCGCCGTGGATGCCCGACCCGAGCTGCGGTGATCTCGTCGGAGAACGTCGATTGAGCGACGAGGAGATCGCGACGTTCGTCGCGTGGGTCGAAGGTGGGACGCCGGAAGGGGATCCCGCGACCGCCACCCCGATCGAGCCGGTGACGCCGCCGACCTTCGTGCCGACCCACACCGCCGCCGCGCCCGGCTACGTGCCGAACCCGGACGTGCCGGACGACTACCGCTGCTTCGTCCTCGACTTCGAGTTCGAGGAGGACTCGTACCTCACCGCCAGCACCGTCGTCCCGGACGCTTCGGCGCTCGTGCACCACGTGTTGGTCTACTCGCTCGGGCCCGAGGACGTCGCGGCGGCCGAGGCGCTCGACGCCGCGGAGGAGGGGCCGGGCTACACGTGCTTCGGCGGGCCGCTCCCGATGGGCGACGACGCAGGGTCTTCCAGCCTGCCGACGCAGCTCGGCGCGTGGGTGCCTGGCGCGCTGCCTGCGATCTACCCGGAGGGCGCCGGGATCCCGATTCGCGCGGGCAGCCGGGTCGTGATGCAGATCCACTACAACCTGCTCAGCACCGATCCCGAACGCGACGCGACGGAGTTCGCGATGCGCCTGACCACCACGCCGGTGACGCGCGCGATCGACACGCACCCGCTGCCCAAGCTCGACCTGATGATCCCGGCCGGCTCGCCGAGCTCGACTCAAACGCAGTTCTTCCTGAACTCGCGGAGCACCCCGATGACGATCGAGAGCCTCACGGGGCACATGCACCTCCTCGGCAAGAGCATCCGCGCGCAGATCGTGCGGGCCGACGGAACCGAGGAGTGTGGGCTGAACATCCCGCGCTGGGACTTCGACTGGCAGCAGGCCTACACGCTCGCTGCGCCCTTGGTGCTCCAGCCGGGCGACGGCATCCGGCTCACGTGCGAGTACGACAACTCCGAGGACAACCAGCCGGTGATCAACGGCGTGCAGCTCGAGCCGCGCACCGTGACGTGGGGAGAAGGCACGCTCGACGAGATGTGTCTGATGTACATCTCGGAGTCGCGCCCACTCGAAGACACGGTCGACGTCGACTGCGCGACCGCCACCTCCGCGTGCTTCGCGGCCTGTGATCGGAGCGACTTCGAGTGCCTCTGGGGGTGTGAAGCGATGGACGATCGCTGCGGCCGCTGTCAGCTCGAGGCGACCCTCAACTGTCTGCGTGGGACGTGCCTCGGGCAGCTCGCGGCCGCCCAGACCTGCCTGCGGGAGTGCGCGGTCTCGTCGATCGTGCTCGAAGGATCGTTCGAGCGTTGCCTCGCGACGACCTGCCCGTCGCAGTGGGAGGGGCTCGTGGCGTGCGCGGCGCCCGTCTTCGACGCCGGTACCTGCGACGAAGGTCTCATCGCCTGCGACATCACGCGCGAGGCGGAGTGAGCCCATGAGCGCGGCGTCGGGCCGCGAAGCGCGAGCCGATGCGGCGCGAGCGCGGGCTACGCGATCCACTGGGCTCGCGAGCACGTGGCGCGTGTGCGGCGTCGCGCTCTGCATCCTCGTCGCGTTCGGCGACTCGCACGCACACGCGCACGGTCCCGCCCCCGCGGTGCTCGAAGTGCTCCAAGTCGACGCGAACGGACGGCCGACGCTGCTGCGGACGAGCGTCGGGCTCGCGGAGGCGCGTCGAGACGGAACCTACGGCTACCTCTGCCCGAGCCTCTGGAGCGGCAACGAGCTCGCCCGCTCGTTCGTCACGGACGACGGCAGCGTCGTGGTGATCGACGCGGGCTCGCTCTGGCGCTCGGATCCGACTCGCGCTCGCTTCGAGCGCGACGAGGAGCTCGAAGCCTCCTTCGCCGTGCGTGACGTCGCGACCGACGGCGGACACGTCTTCGTGCTCGCGCGCGAGCGCCTGCCGACCGGGCTCGGCCGGAGCGCGCTCTTCGCGTTCGGCGACGTACCCACGCTCCTCGACGATCACCCGACCGACCTCGCGATCCGCGAGGGAGAGCCGCTCGCGTCCGCGCCGACGCCGAGCCTCTGCGCGCGCGAGGGCTGCACGCCGCTCGCGTACGAGGCGGTCGATCTCTTGGCCATTCGCGCGGTCGAGCCCGACGCGCTCTTCCTGCTCGCCACGACCGACACGCGGTGTCTGCTGCGTGTGTCGCGTGACGGTGACACCCTCGGCGCGGTGGACGCGGGGCCCTGCGGCGAACGTGTGCTCGGTCCCGTGCGGTTGGGCGGGCGACGCCTCGCGATCGTCGACGGCGTCGCCTACGACGCCACGTCGACGGGCGCCTGGCGCGAGCTCGACGGCGTCCATCCGTGGACGAGCCTCGACTCCGTGGACGGCCACGTGCTCGCGTCGAGCCTCGACGGCGTGTTTCGCCTCGACGGTTCGCTCGACGCGTCGACGCTCGTCTTCCGGTTCGTCCAGCTCGGGGGGCCACGCGCCGAGCACGAGGAGCTCTGCACGCTCGACTGGGCCCACTTCGGCGGCGAGTCGGGTTGGGTCGAGACGGCACCCGCCGACACGCCGGACGGCGAGCGGCAGACCGACGCGCCGAGCGTGAACGGTTGCTCGGTCGTGTCGCCCGGCACGCCCAGCGAGGCGCCGCTCTCGACGCTCGTGATTCTCCTCGTGGTCGCGCGGTGCTCGTGCGTGCGGCGTCGGCGAACGGCGAGGCGTGGCCCGGAGCGCGCACGATGAACAACCGCGTGCTCGTCGTGGAGGACGACTCGAACGTCGCGAGCGCGCTGGTGCGTGGGCTGCGGAAGGCCGGCTTCGACGTCGCGCTCGAGACCGACGGAGCCCGCGGGCTGCGGGCGGCCGCGAGCGGCGACCACGACGCGATCGTGCTCGATCTCATGCTGCCCGAGCGCGACGGATTCGAGATCCTCGAGGCGATCGGTGCCCGCGGAGTGCCCGTGCTCGTGCTGTCCGCGCGGGATGCGCTCGACGATCGTCTGCGGGCCTTCACGCTCGGCGCGGTGGACTTCGTCGCGAAGCCCTTCTGGATGGAGGAGCTCGTCGCGCGACTGCGTGCGCGCTTGTACCTCGGAGACACGCGCGAGAAGCGGATCGTCGCGTGGGCCGACGTGTGTGTCGACCTCGACGCGCGCACGGTGAGCGTCGACGGAGTCGCGGTGCACCTCACGCGCGCCGAGCTCGACGTGCTCGTGTTCCTCGCGGAGCGGCCCGGCCGCGCGGTGCCGCGCGAGGAGCTGCTCGCGCGACTGCTCGACGACCAGGCCGACGCGCGCACGGTCGACTCGCACGTCGCGCGGGTGCGCAAGAAGCTCGGCGCCGCGTCGAGCGCGATCGGGACGGTGTGGGGGATCGGCTACCGCTTCGATCCGGACGTGGAGCCGCGTACGGATCGGCGCGATCGGGAGCCTCGGTGAGCGAGCCTTCGCTCCGCTCGGGCCTGCGGCGACGCATCGTCGGCGTCGCGCTGCTGGCGGGCCTCGCGGGGGCGACCTCCGCCGTGATCGCGAACCTGAGCTTCCAACACCGGACCCTCACCACCGTGATCGAGCAGAGCTGGCGACTCTCGGGTCGCGACCGCTTCCTCGCGCGGTGTGAGGCGGAGGGCGAGGTGGCCATCGTGCGCGACGCGGACGGAGTCGAGCTGCATGCCTACGACGCTGCCGGTCGGTCGCGCTCCACGACCGCGCCCGCGCTCGCGCCCGAGCGCTTCGAGCAGGCGCGCCGCGGCCCGCCTTCGGTCGAGATCCTCGGCGGGAGGCCGTGGGGCGGTCAGGCGCTGCTTCTTGCGTCGCCCGACCCCGACAGCCCGTGCGCCTTCGCGCTCGTGCGTTGGCTCCCGCGCGACGACATGCGCACTCACGCGGCGTGGGCTGGCGTGAGCACCTTGCTCTCGACGCTCGTCGTGACTGCGCTGCTCGCGATGCTCCTTCTCGTGCGCCCGATCCGCGCGCGCGTGCAGCGCCTCCGCGGGGCGGCCCGCGCGGTCGGCGGCTCCGACTACGCACCGGGCGAGCTCGAGGCGGACGACGAGCTCGGCGACGTCACGCGCGCGGTGGACGACGCGCACCGCCGCGTGCTCGCGGATCGCGCGACCATCGAGGCGCAACATGAGCGTCTCGAGCGGTTCGTCGCCGACGTGGCGCACGATCTCCGCACGCCCATCACCTCGCTCCAGCTCGCGCTCGAGTCGCTTGCGGACGCCGAGCTCGACGGCGACGCGCGCGCCGCGCTCCGGAGCGCGACGAATGACGCGGTCTACCTCGCCTCGCTCACGACCAACCTCCGCCTCGCGACGCGCCTCGGCGACGGCTGGGATCCGCTCGACGGCGATCCGACGGTGGATCTCACGGAGCTGGTCGCGCGCGTCGAAGGTCGCGAGCGGGTCTTCGCGCGCCGACAGGGGCTCGAGCTCGTGGCGAGCGTGCCCGACGATGCGGTGCGCGTGCGCGCCGAGCCGACGTGGACCGAGCAGATGCTCACGAACCTCGTGCAGAACGCGATCACGTACGGGGAGCACGGCGGGCACGTCGCGATCGTGCTGCGCCGCACGGAGGCCGGCTTCTCGCTCGTCATCGAGGACGACGGCCCGGGCGTCGCGCCGGACGAGCTCCCGCGCCTCGGCGACCGCGCGTTTCGTAGCGACGACGCGCGCGCACGCGATCCGAAAGGCAGCGGCCTCGGGCTCGCGATCGTGCGGGAAGGCGCGGAGCGCTTCGGGTGGTCGGTGGGCTTCGAGCGGCGTGATCCGAGAGGGCTCGTGGTCACGCTGCGCGGGGCGACACGCGCTTGAAGCGATGAAGACTCGCGGCGCTCGCGATGACGATCGCGAGCGGAGTGGCGACAGTCGACCCCGGTGCTCCGGGATGCCGATCCCCAGTGAGGATCGTTGTCTACACGTGCGATCGCTCGAAATTGTCGAGGATTTCGGCGAAGTGCCGCATGTGGGACATCGGTACACCCGTTGCTCAGGGACTCGGCATGCGCCGTTTCACCCTCCTCGCCGCACTGCTCACCCTCGCCGGATGTGCCAGCGACGTCCCCGCTCCGGACGCGCAGCCCGACGGCGTCATCGTCCGCGTCGATCAGCCGCTCGTCCTCGCAGACGACGTGGTGATCCCGAGCGACGACGATCGCCTCGTCGACGTGATGGTCGAAGGCGATCGCCTGCGCTTCGTGTACGCGGGAGCGCCGCGGCTTCCCTTCGAGGTCGGCGACTTGATCGTCGGCAACGAAGGCGCGGGCTATCTCGGCCGCGTGCTCGACGTCACGGCGGATGGCGACGACCGCCTCGTGCGGATCGAGCCCGCGAGCCTCGACGATTTGATCGAGAGCGGCTCCTTCCGCGTGCAGCTCGAGCCCAGCGCCGACGAGATCCGCGAAGAGGGCGAGGTGGGCGCACGCACCAGCGCGCTCGGCGGTCGTTTCGATCTCGTGCCCACCGAGGTGCTCGACGGCTCCGCGTGGTGCGAAGGTCTCGGCGGCGCCGAGCTGCGGCTCTCGCACACCCTCGAGACGACGGGCATCGACACCGACTTCGTGTTCGAGAAGGAAGGCTTCCTCGGCGTGCGCAAGGCCGGCGTGACCGCGAGCGGCGGCGCGACGCTGACGGTGGTGCTGGAGACCGAAGGTGACCTCGACGCGCGGTGCGCGATCGACGTGCTCGAGGCGCTCAACTCGCGCGGCATCGCGATCGGCGCGCGCGTCTGGGAGAAACGTTTCCGCGTCGGTCCGATCCCGCTCAGCCTCACCTTCCGCATCACGCCGACCTTCACCGCAGACGCCGAGATCGTGGTCGAGCCCACGCGCGTCACGACCACGCTGACCGCGCGCGCGGATCTCACGCTCGGCGCGATGTACGAGAGCGGCCGCGGTGTGTACGCGATCACCGAGCTCGATCGCGACGTCAACCTCGACGTCGAGCTCACCGAAGGCGGCCACGCACGCGCGGAAGCGAACGCGCTCGCGGGCATCTACCTGCAGCTCGACGTGAACATGCTGCAGCTCCCGCGCGCGGGCGCGGAGCTCGAAGCCCACGCCTCGTTCACGACCGACGACCTCGTGTGCAACTACGGATGGGAAGCCAGCGTGGCGGGACGCGCGTGGCTCCGCGGCGAGCTCGGCGTCGACCTCGGCTTCTTCTCGCACACCTTCGCGAACGTCGACGAAGAGCGCGGCTTCTCCGCCGAGCGTCGCGGCGACGGCAGCGTCGATCTTCCGTGGTGCGACGACGGCACCGAGCCCGATCCGGTCGACCCGACGGATCCGAGCGACCCGTCGGATCCGAGCGACCCGTCGGATCCGAGCGATCCGTCGGACCCGAGTGACCCGTCGGATCCGAGCGATCCCACCGCCGACGAGCGCTGCGCGCTGCTGATCGGTTGCGACCTCTGCAACGCGGCGGCGGGCTGCGGCTTCTGCCCCGCGACGGGTCTCTGCATGAGCGATCGCCGCGCCGACGAGTGCGGCGACACCTGGCAGGACAGCCGTGCGAGCTGCATCGACTGCAGCGCGAACACCGACTGCGACTCCTGCAACCGCAACGGCTTCTGCGGCTGGTGCGCGAGCAGCGGCACCTGCCTCAACGCCGCCGACGGCCGCCCCGCGACGTGCGAGCCGATCGACTGGAGCACGAACGTCGAGTCCTGCGGCGGCTGATCGCGCACCGTACGTACCGAACGCTTCGGCACCGAACGCTTCGGCGGAAGAACGCCCTCCTCCGCCCGAGATCCTCACCCACACCCCACCATCCCACGCACCCCGAACGCCCCGGCTTCGCGAGGATCGCTCCTCGCGAGCCGGGGCGTTCGCTTGGAGGGATCCCGAGCGTGAGCCCACCGAATCAATCGAAGCCGATCACCCTTGGATCCAACGCACCCGATTGAAGGCGTTCACCATCTCGTTGAACTCCCGCGTCATCGCGGGCGGCGAACCGTCGACGGAAGCTGCGCTCGCCCCCGACAGGCTCATCAGCTCGCCCCTCGAGAACGCTTGGGCGTCGCGGACACGCCGCATCGTGGCCTTGGCTGCCGTGACGAGCTCCCCCGCGTCCCGAACGAAATGGTCGAAGAACATGTGAGACATACGATCCACTCGTGCGTCGATCCCCTCCGCCTTCTTCGCAACCAGTCGATCCGTGAGCGCTTCGAGCTCCGCGACACGCGCGCTGAAGGCGTCGAGCTCGATGCCGACGAGCTTCTCGTCTTCGACCGTCCAGCCGTCGGTCGACTCGAGAATCTGCCTTCCGAGGAGGAGTGTTCGCTCGGAGAGGAGCTCGAGCTCACGCTGCGGATCGCCCTCCATTCGGGCCAGACGGCGCGTCGTGATGCCGTCGTTGATGGTCGTCACCTCGGCGTCGAGCGCCGTCGATGCGGCTGAGAACGCCGAGAAGGCCTCGACGAGCGGCGTGTGACGCTCACGCGCGCCAGCGAACGAATCGTCCTTGTAGTTCTCGCGCTCGTAGTAGGTGTGAGCGTCGTTGACGCGTTGGTACACCTGCTCCAGTGCCGACCCGTAGGCGAGCGCCGCGGCATCGAGCGTCGCGTTGGCGGGCGTCGCGGTGCGGCTCTCTTCGAGCGCACGCACGCAAGCGTCGGGACTCCCATGCAGCTCGCCCGTCCCACGAACGTTGCGCTCGCGGCCCGTCGGGCCGGTCTCGGCGTCGACCCAGTCGAAGTAGCGTGCTCTCGCTCGATTCACGGGCTCGTTGTGTCGGTTCAAGCACTCGCGGATGATCGGGCCGATCTTTGCGCTGATCTCGCGATCGGCCGCCTCTTCGGCAGCGTGTGGATCGGGCGGAGGCGCCGGAGCCGCCTCCACCGCGACCGGAGGTGTGACGGCAGGAGCGGGCTCGGAATCACCACACGCGATGCCACCCAACACGAGAACCAACCACCAACCCGTGAATCCGCGTCGCGACCTACGTTCGAACGACATGCAGTCTCTCCTTCGCGAGTCGCCTTCGACTCCCGTCGGAAGTGCACGAGACGGTTGCAGAGTTCAATGAGCGCAACTGGTCATGAACAGACCAGATCGTCCGCGAGCGTCGTCGAAGCGGTGACGCGAGGCGTGAGCCTGCACGTTCGTTGCTCCGGCCCGCGCGGTCGTGCGGCTCGTTGCGGTATCGTCGCGCGCATGTGGACTCGCTCGTTCGTTCGGCTCGGCTTGCTCGGAGTCGTCGCGCTCGGCGCGTGCGAGGACGAGGCGACGCCCGTGACCCCGATGCAGGGGTCGAGCGCGGAGAGCGAGCGGCGTGACTCGCCTCCGCCGCGCGCGCTGCTCGACGAGCTGCAGACCGCGGGACCGCTCGTGCGCGTCGGCACGATCACGCTCGCGGCGAACGAACGCGCGCACGTCGCGGCGGACGCGTGCACCGAGGTGCTCGTGCGGATCGAGGACGGCGCGCTCGACGGGCACGTGGCGGACACGACCGCGATCGCGCGCGCGCCGTTCGAGCTTCGCGCGATCGAAGCGACGCGGCTCTTCGTCGCGGCGGTGCGACCCGAGGACGCGCCCTTCGGCGCAACTTGTACGCGCGAGGATTCCAGCGCGCTGCGTTGGCTTCCCGCGCCCGAGGTGTTGCCCTTCGCGGGCGGCAAGCTGCGCGTGCGCATCTTCGCGGACGCGTCGTCGGGTGCGCGCTTCGGGGCGCTCTCGATGCTCGACGGCGACGCGGATCTTCCGGTGCCGCCGCACGTGCACGAGGCGAGCGTCGAGGCGCTGCTGGTGCGCGAGGGCGACGGCACGATGCTTCAGGGCGACGCGGAGAGCGCGATCGCGCCGGGGCGCGTGCTCTACGTCCCGCCGAACGTCCGCCACGGCTACACGCCCGGCACCACGAAGCTCGTCGCGTATCAGATCTACGCGCCCGGCGGGCCCGAGCAGCGCTTCCGCACGCCGCCCACCCCGCCCGCGTTCGCGCCGCGCGATTGATGGGGCGCAGTGAGATCGCCGAGGCAGTCGAGTCGCTACGCGCTGACGCGGCCGCCGCAGTTCGGGCAGCGGGTGTCGTGGGCGAGGAAGGCTTCGCCGCAGTAGCGGCAGAGCTGGTGACCGGGGCGCGTCTCCTTGCGCACTGCTGCCAGGGGAGGAGCGGGGGCGTCGATCGCGGTCTGCGCGAGTCGGAGCTCGGCGCCCGCGAAGTCGGAGTCGACCCACGCGCTCACCTTGCGCAGCTCCGCGACCACCGAGGCAAGGCTCGAGTCGTCCGCCACCGTGTCGAGCGGGCGCGTACCGCGCACGAGGAAGCCGAGCACCACGCCGCCGGGCAGGCCGGTGTGCGCGAGCCCGGGGCCGTTCGGTGCGGCGGTCGCGGGTCCGCAGAACGCGTGCGTGGCGGTCGGCGCGGCGCGCACCACGTCGAGGGCAGCCTCGCGCGCTTGGGTCGCACTGCGGATCGTGGCGTGACGCGCAACGAGCTCGCGAACGTAGGTCTCGTCGTCGCGGCCCTCGAAGCGCAGGAAGAACATCACGTCGCGCGCACGCGCCGGCGCGGGTGGCGCTTCACGCGAAGCACCGCCGTTCTCCGTGCGGCTTCGCGAGAGCACGATGCCGAGCACCACGAGCCCGACCAGCCCGCCGCCGACGACCAACAGGATCAACAGGATGACCACGAGCTCTCCGATGCTGATGCCCGAGACCATCGAGCCTCAGCCCTCGAGGCGACGAACCCAGCCGTGCGGGTCGGGCGCCTCGCCGCGCTGGATCTTCGTCAGCTCGTCGAAGAGCGAGAGCGCGAGCTTGCCGGGCTGACCGTCGCCGATCGTGAGGTCGCCGTCGTCGAAGCCGAGCGTGCCGACGGGCGAGATCACGGCCGCGGTGCCGGTGCCGAAGATCTCGCGGAGCTTGCCGCTCTTCTGACCCTGCTTGACCTCGTCGAGCGTGATGGAGCGCTCGACGACCTTCAGGCCACGCGCGCGGAGCAAGGTCAGCACGCTGTTGCGCGTGACGCCGTCGAGGATCGTGCCGTCGAGCGAGGGCGTGACGATCTCGTCGTCGAACGCGACGAAGAGGTTCATGGTGCCGACCTCTTCGATCTTCTCGTGCGTGATCGCGTCGGTCCAGAGCACCTGGTCGTAGCCGCGCTTCTTCGCTGCGAAGGCCGCGTGCAAGCTCGCCGCGTAGTTCGCGGCAGTCTTCGCGTCGCCGACGCCGCCCTTCACCGCGCGCACCGCCTCCCGCTCGACCCAGATCTTCACGGGAGCGAAGCCGCGCTCGTAGTACGCGCCGACCGGCGAGAGGATCACGCAGAACGTGAACTCCTTCGCGGGGCGCACGCCGAGGAACGCCTCGGTCGCGTACACGAAGGGGCGCACGTAGAGGGCGCCGCCGCTCGACGCGTCCGGGACCCAGCTCGCGTCCTGCTCGACCACCCGCACGATCGCTTCGACCACGTCGCTCTCGGGGATCGCGGGGATGCAGAGCTTCTCGCAGCTCTTCGCGAAGCGACGTGCGTGGCGATCCACACGGAAGAGACGCAGTCCGCCGTCGGGACCGCGGAAGGCCTTGAGGCCTTCGAACACGACCTGCGCGTAGTGGAGCACCGACGCGGCCGGGTCGAGCGTCGCGCCCGAGTAGGCCTCGATGCGCGCGTGCTGCCAGCCCGCGCCTTCCTTGTAGTCCATGCGGAAGACGTGGTCGGTGAAGTGGATGCCGAAGCCGAGGGCTCCGGTGGGGCGGGGGCGGGGCGTGGTGG
>CALJLK010000281.1 GCA_937982655.1 uncultured Sandaracinus sp. | reverse complement strand
CGACCCCTCCGTCCCCTCCGTCTCCGCCGTCGACATCGCGACCTGCGTCGCGCTCCACGCCGCCGTCCTCGTCGGCCGCGGCGTCCGCCGAGCTCGCGGCGTCGATGCCCCCCGCGTCGCGCGACCCTCCGTCGCGCTCTCCCGCGTCCGGGAGCGGCGCAGCGTCGCGCCCCGCGAGCCCGGTCCGGTCGGCCGCGCACGACGGGCCGAGGGCGAGGACGAACACACCGAGGAGCGGAAGCGGGCGCGTCACGCTCCGAAGGATACCGCGCGTCTCGCCCGATCGCGCAGAGGGTCTCTGCCGGACATCGGGCCGACGTCCTCTCCGACCGCTTCCGCTGCTTCGCCCGTTGCGACCGAGCTCGACTCGCTGGCGTTCCGCGTCGCACCGTCGAATGCTCCGCCGATGCTCGTCCGCACGTTCGCGCTCTGCGCGCTGATCCTCGTCGCCTGTGGTGACGACGACGCACCCACCTCCGACGCGGGGCTCGACGCCACGATCGCCTCCGACGCCACGGTCGACGCCAACACCGACGCCGACTCCGACGACGCGAGCAGTCCCGACTCCGGATCGGACGCCGGCTCCACACCTTGCCGCGCCGTGCCCGACGCCGATCGCACACGCTACGTGGTCGTCTCGCACCCCTTCGCCGAAGACCGCACGCGCTACTCGGTGCACGCGCTGTCCACGAGCGGCGAGCTCACCGCCACCGGCACCACCTTCTCGATGGGCCGCGCGTTCGACGGCGAGATCGCGTTCTCGCGCGACGGCTTCTTCGGCGTCGCGCCACAAGACGACGGCACGCTCGGCATCTTCACGATCGACGACGCCGGCGCCGTCACGGTCCGTGAACCCGGCCGCACCGGCGAGGCTTACGCCGCGCGTGTGATCGCCGATCCGAACGACGCGCAGGTCTTCTGGATCCTCGACAGCCAAGTCCGCACCAACGGCGGCGGCGTCTACCGCCTCGAGCTCACGTGCGAAGGCCGCGTCGCCTCCGAGACCCTCGCGCTCGCCGCCGAGCTCCCCTACGGCCTCGTCTTCGAGGACGACGGCATGGCGCTCGTGGTCGCCAAGGCGATCGGCGACGAAGCCCGCGGCGACGACGACGTGTTCCGCGTCGATCTGACGACCGGCGAGGTCGAGAGCCGCGCCGACGTGCTCGAAGGCGACGACTGGATCGCCGCCGGCATCGCGCGCGCCACCGAGCACGTGATCTTCGCCGACAACGCTGGCTTCGCGGACGTGACCAACCGCCTCGGCGTCGCGCACACCTCACGCCCGCTCGCGGCGGCCCCCGAGGTCGCGGACGTCGAAGACGCGGTCGCGCTCGTCTTCTCGCCATTCGGCGATCGCCTGCTCGCGGTCAGCGGCTTCGGCGACGCGCTCTTCTCCCTCGCGTACGACGCGGGATCCGCGACGCCGCTCGGCGCCCCCACCACGCTCACCTACGTCGGCGGTCGGCCGCAGCTCCCGGGCGGCACCGTCGCGATCACGCGCGGCTCGCTCACCGGCCTCGTCCTCGTCGCGGAGAACCAGGCGATCCGTCGGGTGCGCTTCGAGGAGGGTGCCCTCACGGATCTCGGCCCCATCTCGCTCGGCGAAGGCTCCGACGCGATCCCGGGTGTGATCGGCGTGCAACCCTGAGCGAGCTCTGATCTGAGCAGCGGAACCGAACGCCAGAAAGACAGAAAGACAGAGGGTTCGTGCATCGTCGGCTGGAGTTTTGGGAGTTGCGCGGCTGGCAGCGCATCGCGTTCCTCACCGTCGTCGGCGTCGCGGCGATCTACGCGGTCTGGATGGGCGCGTTCTCCGATGGAGCGGGGATCGGATGCCGGATCCTCCGCCAACACTGGCGCGACTACGGCAACGTACCGACCGAGGTCCGCACGGACGCCGAGAATCCGCAGTACATCCGCACGTTCGGTGTCCACTGCCGCCCCGCCGATGCCCACGTCGCGCCCGATTGCGCCGTGACCTGGAGCGAAGGGGGTCGGGTCCACCAACGCCGCTGCGGCCCCATCGACCAGAGCTCGATCGAAGATTGGCTCTGAACGCAGTCGGTTCGAACGCGTCGGACTCCGTCGCTCGACGCGAATGCTCTGGCTGCGAGTCCCTGATAGGGTGACGTCGTTCGCTGCGTGGAGAGACCGCGCGAAGGGGGAGGGACGATGTCGCGAATCGTGATCCTGGTGGCCTGCGCTGCCGTCCTCGGCTGTTCGAGCGATGGGGCCGCCCCCGACGCAACCACCGACGCACCCGCGGCGTGTCGCTCGGACGACGACTGTTCCGACGGTGTCTACTGCAACGGCGAAGAGCGCTGCGACGATTCGACCGCCGGATGTGTAGCGGGGACCCCTCCATGCGATGGCGCGTGCGACGAAGTTGGCGACTCCTGCGAAGAAGGCTGCGTGGACGGCGACCGCGACGGCCAGGCGGACGTCATCTGTGGTGGAACCGACTGCGACGACTCCGATGCCAACGTCTTCCCGGGCGCGACCGAGGTGTGCGACGCCGCCGGCATCGATGACGACTGTGACCCCTCGACACTGGGGCCGGACGGGGACGGTGACGGCTTCGTGAGCACCCGATGCTGCAACGGACCGGCGGCGACCCAGATCTGCGGAACCGATTGCGATGACGGTCGACCGGCGGTCAACCCCGACGCCCCGGAGACGTGCAACGGCATGGACGACGACTGCGACGGGAGCGTCGACGAGGCGGTGACACTGGTCTTCTATCGCGACGTCGACGGGGACAACTACGGCGATGCCACGATGACGGTGGACGACTGCTCGGCTCCTTCTGGCTACGCGTTGATGCCTGGGGACTGCGACGACACGAGGCGAACGGTCTTTCCGGGGAGTGACGAGTCGTGCGTCCCGGGGCCCGATGGACCCATCGACGAGGATTGCGACGGCGAGACGGACGAAGGGTGCGACTGCGCGCCGGGTACCATCATCACGTGCGGCCCCGGCGCCCCGTTCGCAGGAGTAGGCATTTGTCGAGACGGCACACAGCGTTGTTCGAGCGCAGGAACGTACGAAACGTGCAGCGGCGTCTCTCCGGTCGCCGAGACCTGCAACGGTGACGACGACGACTGCGACGGCCGGCTCGACGAAGGCGAAGGGCGCGTCTGCGCTCGCTCGTCCACGGTGGTGGGCACGACGGTTTGCGGCCGGGAAGGCACCCGTACGTGCGGCCTGGACTGTCAGTGGATTCAAGCTTCGTTCCTCGCGGCGGAGGAGGAAGTCTCGAGCTGTGACTACTGCGCAGACACCGCCGGAGGAATTCGCGCGGACCGCGCCTTTGCAACTTCGACCCGGACGATCGGTCGCTACACCGAGTTCTACGGTTCGGCGACGACGTCTTCTCTCTCCGCCCAGGCCGCGGAACGCGGCTCAGCCTGGACGGTTCCGTTCACCGTGGGGTACGGGAGCGTCGTGATCGACGTACAGGTTCGGGCGTCAATCGCGGCGGGCACCAATCCTACCCTCGGTTGGGCGTTGGGGCTCGTGGTCGACGATCCGGCCGCACCTACGATTGGAGGGCTCTTCAGTCTCGGATTCCCGAGTGGTCGGACGGGATGGCGGGCGGAATGGCGGCACGCGTACTCCGACATCACGGGTGGGCAACCGACGTTGGTTCGGCTGCGGTCACTTCCCGATTTTACTCTCATCGCGGAGAATCGAACGTTCTTGGACCTCAACATGTTCGGATTACCGATTCGTCCGTCAGGTCCGACGAACCGAGATCAGAGGTTGAGATTGGAGATCATCCCGGATGACCCGGAGACTTCCGGGACGGACGAGACGTCGGTGTTGGTATTCGCAGGCGGTACGACTCCAGGCATGATCGCGCGATGCGCCAACGAACGTCCGGAAGGCCTACCGGCGTGTGGTCTCACACTGCGGCCAGGGACGAACGTGCGCGCCCTGGTCTCGGCCGAGGCGAGCTCGGCGGCGGGCTCGTTGGTGACACACTCAGTGCGAACCACGACGACGCCCTCGGCATCTGCAGCGAGTGCGTGTCCCTGAAAAGAAGCTCAGCCGATTTCGCAAGCCGCCCTACCGGACGGCGCGCAGCTCCCCCACGCGGAACGCCGGTGCAGAAATCACGGCGGAAATCGGCGAACGGTTTCGTCCCTATGGCTCGCCCGACAGGACGGTCACGAGCTGAAAAGAAGTGATGGCACCTACGTCGCGCTCGGTGAACGACCGAGAGTCGGCTCCTGCCGTCACTCCTTCTTCTCCGGGCGCCTCATCGACACAGGCCTACTCCCGTCCACGTCCGTGAACCCGTATTCCTGCGCGAGCTCGGCGACCACCCAGGGCTTTCCACTCTTGGCGATCACGTTCGGATCCTTCGCCAGCGCCGCGACTGCACGGCCGCTGAAGGTCGGGCTCTCGCCGCCCTTCGGGTCGTAGCCGAGGCGCTCGGGCTCGATCGAGAGGCGCTCCGTCCTCACGATGCCCGGCCAGATCGAGAGCGCGGTGACCCCGTGCGGCGCGAGCTCGCGCGCCATGTCGCGCGACATGCGATCCACGCCCGCCTTGCCGACGCCGTATGCGACGCTGATCGCATAGACCTTCGCGCCGAAGGACGAGACGTTCACGATGAGGCCCTTCTTGCGCGCGATCATCGAGGGCGCGACCAACGCGCTCGCCACGAAGTGCGAGCGCAGGCCCACCGTCGTCATCAGGTCCCATTGCGCGATCGGGAGCTCCCAAAACTTCCCGATCACCTGTCCTTCCGGGATCGCGAAGGCGTTGTTCACGAGCACGTCGATGCGACCCTGCTCCTCGAGCACGCGCCGCACGAGCTCCTCGGTCTGCGCGTCGTCGGCGTGATCGCAGCGGTGCGCGATCCCTCGCCCGCCGAGCGCGCTCACCTCCGCCGCGGTCTGCCCGATCGTGCCGGGCACGCTGCCTTCGGTCTCGGACCGCCCCGTCACGTAGACGGTGGCGCCCGCTTCTCCGAGCCCGAGCGCGATGCCTTTGCCCACTCCGCGGCTCGCGCCGGTGACGATCGCGACGATCTCTTCGCTCATGCTTCACTCTCCACGGCTCGCGCCATCACGACTCCACGGTGCGCGCCATCACGACTCCACGGCTCTCGCCGTCACAACGCCGAATAGTCACCGTCGAGGCCCAGCAGCGCGCGCCCCGCGAGCGTCGCGCTCGTACCCGAGACCATCAGGTGCTGCGTGGCGACGTGTACGTCGCGCTTCGCGCGCTGCAGCGACGACGTCGCGTAGATGGCGGCGCCGCCTCCGTGCTCGTAGGCGAGGTCGACCACCTTCGCGCTCTCCTTGGTCGCGTGACACGCCGCGAGCCGAAGCCGCGCGCGCGTCTGCAGCGACGCCGCGCCGTCGCGCTCCACCTCCCGCGCGTTCGCGTCGAGCGCGGTCACCAGCGTCGCCCGCGCGGCGTCGAGCGCGCCCCACGCGACCCCGACGTCGCGCTGCACGACCTCCCGGCTCGCCATCGTGCGCTCCGGTCCGATGCGTTTGGTCTTCGCGATCGTCACGAGCTCGTCGAGCGCGCCGCCTGCGAGCCCGAGCGCCACCGCCGCCGCGCCCGCCGCGAGCGAGCCGAAGAGCGGCTGCCGGTAGAGCGTGCCCTCGTGCCGCGGCGGCCCGAAGAGCGAGAGCGTGCGCGCCTCGGGCACGAACGCGTCCTCCACCTCCACGTCGTGGCTCCCCGTCCCACGCAGCCCCGCGACGTCCCACGTGTCGTGCACGCGCACGTCTTCCTTCGCGAAGACCATGCTGCGCATCTCCGGCTTGCCCTCGCGCGCGATCATCACGCCGCCCATCACGTGCGTCGCGTGTTGGCAGCCACTCGCGAAGGGCCAACGACCCGAGACTCGGTACCCACCTTCCACCGCGCGCGCCTTTCCGAAGGGCGCGAAGATCCCCGCGGAGATCGAATGCGGATCGGCGAAGAGCTCTCGCGCCGTCTCGGGCGGCAGATACGCGGAGATGAGCCCCGAGGTCGCGCCGATCATCGCGCACCACGCCGCCGATCCGTCGACCGCCGCGAGCGTCTCCAGCGCCTCGACGAGCTCTCCGACCGAATGTTCGCCGCCGCCATAATCCCGCGGCACCAGCGCCTTGAAGAGCCCCGCCGTCGTGAGCGTGTCCACCACCTCCGGCGGCAGACGGCGCCCCGACTCGATGAGCCGAACGTGCGGCGCGATCGCCGCCGCTGCCCGCGACGCGCGTGTGGCGAGAGATTCCTCGTTCATCGCTCCCGGATATCACGAAGCCCGCGTGTCCGTCCGCTCGTGAACATCCGCTCCCCGACCGGCACGTGCGCCGTCCGCTCGAGGACGAAGAGCGAGGCGCGGAGCCTGTAATGCCGACATGTGGTGCCGACGGGTCCGAGGCGAGCGTCCTCGGCGCGTATCGTCGACGGACTCCGGGGAATGATCAAAGCACCAGACTACCCGACGCACCGTCGCACAATCTGCGGCTCGTCCTCCGGAGTCGTCAAATCAATCCGCAGAACACCGCGGGGATCACACCTCGATTGTTCCCGTCGCGACACTCGAACACTTCCCCATCGGGATCGACCACCACCGTCACGTCGGGCCGCTCACCGTCCGGGATCGTGTACGGACACCCCACCTCCGTACAGGTACCGGGCTCCAGCAGTCGTGGCAGGGTCGTCTCGCACGCGACCACCTCGTCGTCCGGATCGCCCACGTAGAAGACCACGCGCGCGCCGTCCGGCACCGGGTTCGTGCCGCGGTTGCACACGTTCGCGCCGAGCGTGGTCTCGCCGACGGCGCCGCAGATCTCCTCGCCGAGCGCGACCGTGAGATCCGCCGCACCGCGCCGCTCGAGGCTCCCCTGCGCGTTCATGCGGAAGTTGTTCAACGTCGGATCGGAGTGATTGCGCGCGACCTCGCTCGTGCGCGGAACGGTTCCGTCATCGCGCACGTGCGTGACCGAGTACGCGTGTTGATTCCAGATCGGGCGCGACGCCGCCCACCGATCCTCCACGTCGCGCAGCACGATCACGCCGCGCTCGCTCACGTGCGTCGACGTCCCCCGCGTGTAGATCGGATCGGTCGCGGGGCAGCTCACGCCGCTCGTCATCGCCACCGCGATCTCGGAGTTGAAGTCGCCGTCGACGTCCGCGATCACCGGCAGCTCGTAGCCGGTGCCGCTCGACGCGCTGCGCGAGAAGAGCACCTCGCCGTCGGTGCCGCGGTAGATGCGCAAGAAACACTCGTCGCCGTAGACGACCTCCGCGACGCCGTCCGCGTCGAAGTCGAACACGCTCGAGCCCGTCACGTTCGACGAACGATCCTGCGAGGGCCGACTCCACAGCACGCCGCGCGGGAGCCCGTCCACGCGCGCGCAGCCCGGCGCGGAGCCCGAATCGACGTCGCAGTCGAGATCGAAGACCGTGTAGAAGCTGCCGCCCGCGACCGCGATCTCGCGGCGGCCGTCCCCATCGAAATCACCGACCGTCGGTGGGCCGCCGCGCCCCGCGAAGCCCGCGTCCGTCGGCAACGCGATCGGTCCGAAGACGATGCGTCCGTCGAGCGTCATCACACGAACGGTGCCGTTCGCGGTGGAGGGCGAATCGATGGCAGGAGCCGACGCCACCACGATCTCCGCGTGGCCGGGCGTGCTGCCGGCGAAGTCTCCGAGATCGGCCACCGCGACGTGCCCGAGACGCTCCGCGTTCGCGACGTCGGTCGGAGCCCAATAGGTCTCGCGCTCCCAGTCGCTGCCGACCCATCGGTACACGCCGTCCGGCCGCACGAGCTCGGGCGCGCCGTCCGCGTCGACGTCGGCGACCACCGCGAAGAGTCCGAGCCGCAAGTAGTTCGTGTAGCTCGCGCCCGGGTTCAGCACGCAGCCCTGCGCGTCGTAGACGAAACGATCCCAGATCACCTCGGGCACACCGTCGTCGTCGAGGTCGTGCATCGACGGACCGTTGTTGTTGGCCCAGTCGCCCACGAGGTGGCGCGGCTCGCCCTCGAGATCGCAGCGGCGCCCGTACCAGCGACGCACGAAGGTCGAGGCCCCTTCGTCGTAGCCGAACGCAACGAGCCCCACCGAGCCCGCCGTGCCGGTCAATCCAGTCGCGACGATCTCTGGACGCGAGCCGTCGCCGTCGAGGTCACCGATGGTCGGATTCGACGCGTACACCAGCCGATCTGCGGCCGCCTCCAGCGTGTGGAGCGTCTCGCAGGTGCGCCCGTCGACGACGCGGAGCAAGCCGCCCTGATCCGCGGGCCCGCCGAAGCTCGCGAACACCAGCGACGGCTGGAGCACCTCGGGAGCGTCGTCGAAGTCGAAGTCCGCCACGAGCGGCGCCGAGTAGACGTTGTTCGACGTCGGCTGCGGTGCGCCCTCTCCGGTCCAGTGGCATTGCACCGCCGGCTCGAACGCGCCGACCTCGATCGGCCGCTCGCAGCCCTCGTCGAGAATCACGTCGGGCGGCACGCCGTAGGGCGTGCACCGATCCTCGTCGTCGCAGTAGCTGTCGCCCGCGCAGTCGTCGTTGGTCGCGCACGGTCCGAGGTCGATCACACACCCGCCGAACGCGCAGCGCTCGCCCTCACGACAACACATGGCGCCGCAGAGGATCGTCTCGCACGTCGACACGTCGACCTCGATCGCGTCGGGCAGCCCTCCATCCGTCGGCGCGCTGGCGTCCGCGACCACGCAGCGTCCGTCGAGGCACACCCCCTCCGCACAATCGTCCGCGGTCTCGCACCCGGGCGACCCACCGCCGCCACAGTCACACGCGACGAGAGCGAGCGAGAACGTCCAAGCCCAGGCGAGGGAAGCGCGCATGCGGGGAGCATCGCGGTCCCGAGCGCGCGACTCAAGCGTCGTCCCCGATGCCGTCCCCATCCACATCGTCGAGCCGCGGTCGATCGGTGCCTCCGTCCGCGACGCTTCCTCCGCACGCGTCAGAGCTCGCGCGCTTCCGTTACGTCACGGTGTCGTCGCGCCAACCGCGGGTCGTCACGTCACGGTGTCGTCGCGCACCGGCCTCGCGCCGTGACGTCACCGTGTCGTCGCGCACCGACCTCGGGCGTACGAATCACGAGCTTCTCCAGCGACGCCGACGCTACTCGACGCACTCGTCCGCGCCGACGTCCGGCGCGTCGTCCCGCGGCTCTCCATCGACGTCGTCCACCGTCTCCGTCGAGCTCGCAGCGTCCACGATCCCTTCCGCGTCGCAGCGCGCGAGGTGCAGATCGCCCGCGCTCGCATCGACGAAGACCTCACCCTCGACCGCGGTCACGTTGCCCTCTACCGTCGCGCTCGCGCCGTCGCGCGCGCGGATCATCCGGTTCACGAGGTTGTTCCTCACCACGAGCCCGCTCGTCGAGCCCCAGCGATACTCGATCGCGTTCGGGTACGCGTCCGGGTGCGCGAAGTACACCGTGTTGTGCTCGACCACCGTGTCGTGCGCGCGCTCCAACACGATTCCCACGTCGTGCTCGCCGCTGCCGGGGTGCGAGCTGAACACGAAGTTGTTTCGTACGATCGACCCGTACACCTCCGCGCGCAGTCCGATCCCGATCCCGCGTGCACAATCCCGGATTCGGTTGCGTTCGAGCACGTGCCCGCTGCCTTCGGCGCTGTCCCACATGTGGATCGCGTGCTCCGCGAGGCCCCCCTGGTAGAGCATGCCACCGCGCTCCTCCGGGGCTCGACCGTGCGCCGGGCGCGGCGTTCCGCTCGCGTCGCAGTGCCCCGTCGCAGCGCCGCGCTCAGCGCGTCGCGCCGGCCTTCTTCAACGCCTCGATATCCTCCACGGAGAACCCCGCTTCTTCGAGGATCGCGCGCGATTGCTCGCCCTGCCTCGGCGCTGGCCCTTCCGCTGGACGCGCGGCAGGCGTGGCGAGCCGCGCGACCCCGCCCTCTCGCACCGAGACCCCACGTTGCACCGCGTGCGGATCTGCGAGCGCCTCCTCGGGCGAGAGCACCGGCTCGAGACAGCAGTCGTGCTCGGTGTTGAAGGCGGTCCATTCGTCCCGTGTTCTCTCGCGGAAGATCGCGCGGAGCTTCTCTTTCAATCCCGCTTGATGGGGTCCCGGCACCAGCGCCTGCATGTCGCCCGGGATGCCGACCCCCGCGCAGAACGCGAGCCAGAACTTCGGCTCCAGCGCCGCGAGCGCGACCGCGCCCCCGTCCTTCGTGGCGTAGGTCCCGTACGGGGCGATGCCGCCGCAGAGCACGTCGCCGCCGCGACCGAGATCCATGCCCCCGGCGCGGGTGCCGAAGCCGAAGATCGCGAACGTCGCCGCCGCCTCCGCCATCGCGACGTCCACCACCGCGCCGCGTCCGGTGCGCGTGCGTTCGTAGAGCGCCGCGAGCACTCCCACGAGCCCGTAGAGGCCGCCCCCGACGTCGGCGACCTGCATGCCCGGAGGTTGTGGAGGTCCGTCGCTCGGCCCCGTGAAGCCGAGCACGCCCGCCCGCGCGAGGTAGTTGAGATCGTGACCCGCGCGGTCGACGAGCGGACCGTCCTGGCCATAGCCGGTGATCGCGCAGATCACGAGCCCCGGGTTCACCTCGTGCATCGCCTCGTAGCCGAGCCCGAGCCGCGCGAGCACCCCCGGCCGGAAGCTCTCCAGCACGACGTCGTAGCGCGGCAACATCCGCAAGAGCGCATCGCGCCCCTCCGGACGTTTGAGATCGAGCACCAAGCTCCGCTTGCCACGATTGAGCCCGTGGAAGATCGTGTTCATCCCGTCGGAGGCCTGCGGCGGCATCACGCGCAGGTAGTCGCCCCCCTTCGGATCTTCGACCTTGTCCACGCTCGCCCCGAGGTCCGCCAGGACCATCGACGCGAAGGGCCCCGGCAGGAGCCGGGAGAGGTCGAGCACACGGATGCCAGCGAGCGGACGCGACGGCGGACGGGACGGCTGAGACACGGGTTCACCTCGGAGCGCTCGCGCGAGCCCCGATGCGAACCCGAGTCCGCCCGCTCGCCGAGTCGGCGCACGAGCCTACTACGACGAGCGGTTCACCCTTCGACGGAATCACGCCGCGAAGCAGGAGCCGGCGTCCGCTTCGCCGACGCTTCGATTCGCATCAGTTCGCCGCGCGAGGACGCGAGGCGCGCTTGGCCTTGCCGTTCGTGTCTTCCGGCTCGTCGCCGCTCGACTCCGCGCCCGCCGTCACGGTGATCGGGCCGCTCTGCGACTTCAGCCCGTGCTTCTCGAGCAGCTTCGCCTCGATCTCCGCCAGCACGGTCGGGTTCTCGTCGAGGAACTGCTTGGTGTTGTCGCGACCCTGGCCGAGGCGCGTCGACCCGTAGCTGTACCAAGCGCCGCTCTTCTCCACGAGGTTCGCTTCGACCGCGAGGTCGAGGACGTCGCCGCTGCGGCTGATGCCCTGGCCGAACATCACGTCGAACTCACAGGTCTGGAACGGCGGCGCGAGCTTGTTCTTGACGACCTTCACCTTCACGCGGTTGCCGATCGGCTTGTCACCGACTTTGATCGTCCCGATGCGGCGGATGTCGAGGCGCTGCGACGCGTAGAACTTCAGAGCGTTACCGCCCGTGGTGGTCTCCGGGCTGCCGAACATCACGCCGATCTTCATGCGGATCTGGTTGATGAAGAAGAGCGTCGTGTTGCTCTTCTGCACGGTGCCGGTGAGCTTGCGGAGGGCCTGGCTCATGAGGCGCGCCTGCAGACCGACGTGGCTGTCGCCCATCTCGCCTTCGATCTCCGCCTTCGGCACGAGGGCCGCGACGGAGTCGATCACGATGATGTCGATCGCGCCCGAGCGGACGAGGGTGTCCGCGATCTCGAGCGCCTGCTCGCCGTGGTCGGGCTGGCTCACGAGCAGCTCGTCGACGTTCACCCCGAGCTTGCGGGCATAGCTCGGGTCGAGCGCGTGCTCGGCGTCGATGAAGGCCGCCACGCCGCCCTGACGCTGACACTCCGCGATCGCGTGGAGCGTGAGCGTCGTCTTGCCGCTCGACTCCGGTCCGTAGATCTCGACGATGCGGCCCTTGGCGTAGCCGCCGACGCCGAGCGCGAGATCGAGCGAGATGGCGCCGGTCGGGATCACCGGCACCTCGACCTGGGTCTGATCCCCCAGGCGCATGATGGAGCCCTTGCCGTAGGCCTTCTCGATAGTGCCGAGCGCTAGGGCCAGCGCCTTGTCGCGGTTGGGATCGTTCGCCATGAGTCCTCCTGAACACCTGTGTAGTCCGGACCGCTTCGGGCAGCAAGCCCGACGTGAGACCAGATGTGAGCCTGGATGTGACGTCGCCTCACGTCACTTCGTCCCACACAAGGTCTCAGCCGCCTGTGACAGCGTCGTTCAGGACCGAGCCAAACGCTGGATTTCCTTGGTAGTCCAGGTCTCCCGCACCTCGAGCCGGAGCGCCGCGCGCCGCACGAGATCGAGCGCGACGTAGGCCGCCTGCAGGCGCACGAGGTCGCGATCGCCTCCGAACTGCTGGCGGGTCACCACCGTCTCGGACGCGCTCGAAAGGGCGATCCAGACCGTACCGACCGGCTTGGTCTCCGAACCTCCCCCCGGACCGGCGATGCCGGTGAGCGAGACCGCGAGGTCCGAGCCCGCGAGCCGCCGGGCCCCCTCCGCCATCGCCACCGCGCACTCCGAGCTCACCGCCCCGTACGCGCGCAGCAGCTCCGGCGAGACCCCGAGCATCGAGGTCTTCGCGCCGTTCGAGTACGTCACGGCCCCGAGCAGCAGGTAGTCCGAGCTCCCAGCAACCGCCGTCACGAGCTGTCCGACGAGCCCGCCCGTGCAGCTCTCCGCGAGCGCGAGGCTCCAGCCCCGCGAACGGAGCGCCTCACCCACCACCGCCGCGAAGCCGTCCTCGCGTTCGCCGAACACGAAGTCCCCGAGCGCGATGCGCGCCTCCTCGGCGATCGATCGCGCACGTCTCTCAGCGCTCGCGGCATCGACGTCGCGCGCGTGGATCTTCACCTCGACCTCCGGTGTCGAGGCGCGGTAGCCGATCGTCAGCCCCGCGTGTCGCTCCTCGAAGCCGCGCAAGCGTTCACCCACCTCGGACTCCGGCAGGCCGAAGGTGCGCAGATGGATCTGATGCGTGGTGCGCGCGAGCTTCGGACCGAGGCGCGGCGCAATGCTCTCGCGGAAGATCGCCTGCATCTCGCGGGGAACGCCGGGCAGGAAGAACGCGACGCACCCGCCGAGCGCGACCTCGAAGCCGGGCGCCGTGCCCACCGGGTTCGGCAACGCGACCGCGCCCTCTGGCAGCTCCGCCATCCGCGCGCCCGCGGGCGTCATCGCACGCCCACGCGCCTCATAGCGGCGACGGATCGCTTCGAGGCTCGGCAGGTGCGTGTGGAGCCCCACCCCGAGCGCCTCCGCGACCGAAGCCGCGGTCAGATCGTCGGTCGTCGGACCGAGCCCACCCGTCGACACGATCACGTCGACGCGGCTCCCGAGCGCGCGGAGCTCGTCCACGATGCGCACTCGATCGTCCGCGATCGTCCGGTGCTCGACGACCTCGGCGCCCAGCTCCGTGAGCTGCTCCGAGAGCCACGTCGCGTTCGTGTTCACGAGCTCTCCACGGGTGAGCTCCGTGCCGATCGAGAGAACGAGCACCTTCATCGGGGGCCTTCCTGTGGGCGGTCGTGGGGGTCGTCGAGCCTCGCACACTCGACCGAGCCGAAGCGAGACGCTCCCGCTCGGGAAGATCACTCCCCAAAAGTCGGCGAAGCCGACCGAGAATCGCGCGCAA
>CALJLK010000280.1 GCA_937982655.1 uncultured Sandaracinus sp. | reverse complement strand
GGGCGCGGGGAGCGCCAGCAGCTCCGGATCGACGCCCGCCGCGGGGCGGGAGAGCAAGACGTCGTCGCGTTCTACGGTCGTCACGAGCAGCTTCGACAACCGGTCCGCGGGTTTGTTCGCGCCGGCCGAAGGATGATGCACCGAGCGCGCGGGGCTCACAATGCCGGCTCCAGCGAGCCGCGGGACGGCCCTCCCGGCCACCCGGGGACCCACCTCGGCTCGAGCCGCGTCGTTGCGCCCCCCCGGCCCCCCTGCTAGATCGCGCGCCCCGCGAGCCGACGCCACGAGCGCCTCGCCGACACGACAGATCACGGTGGGAACCTCCCACCCGAAGACGGTGGGCTCGTCCCACCCGGAAGACGTGGTGGGAATCCCCACCGATCGGAGTCAGAAATGAAGCTCTCGCCCCTTCAAGCCGCCAAGAAGCGATTCGGAATCGAAGAAGAGAACCCCACCCTCGCCCGCAAGGCGGTCAAGGAGAAGCTGGTCGACGCCGTCCAGAAGCTCACGGACGACGGCCTCTGGATCGACCGCGTCAACGGCGGCAAGGGCCTCGCCAGCGTCTCGAACAAGAAGCTCCTCCACCTCCTCGAGGTCCTCGAGGCCGTGAAGTCGCACGGTGGCCGCTCCAAGGTCATCAGCGACGTGGTCGCGTTCGACGGCCGCAAGGACGCGACCTACGCGGCCCGCTTCGAGAGCTGGTCGACCCCGCGCCTCTGGGACGCGTACCGCGCGGCCAAGAAGCGCGCCGCCGCCGCGAGCTGATCGCGCTCGCGCTCGCGCACGACGACCCGCCCGGCCAGCCGCGGCGGGTTTCGTCTTTCCGTCGACGTCGTCTCGTCGAGGTGGGGGACGATCGAACGACGTCGTTCGAACGACGCGGCCCGGCGTCGGTCGCGCCCCGAGTGCTATGAAGCGTCATGCCCGGGGCGCCCTTGTTGGAGCTGCATCGCGTCGGCTTCGACGACGACGGGCGCGCCATCCTCGCCGACGTCTCGCTCACCGTGCACGAGCGGGAGATCCTCGGTGTGGTGCTCCAGCACGGCGCCGGCAAATCGCTCCTGCTCTCCATTGCGAGCGGGCTCGTGCCGCCGAGCCGTGGCGAGGTGGTCTTCCGCGGACGTCGGATCGCGGAGCTGCCTTCGAGCCCGCCGAAGCTCGGCTTCGTCTTCGAAGACGACGGTGGACTGCTCGCGAACCTCTCCGTCTTCGACAACGTCGCGCTCCCGCTGCGCTTCCACTTCACGCTCTCCGAGGCCGAGATCGACGCCAAAGTCCGCGAAGCGCTCGGGCTCGTGGGGCTCGAAGAGGACGCCGGGCGCATGCCGTGGCAACTGACGAGCGACCGCCAGCGCCTGGCGTCGCTCGCGCGCGCGAGCGTCTACGAGCCGGAGCTCGTCTTCATCGACGACTTCTACCTGAACGCCGACCAGGACGCGTTCCGCCGCCTCCAAGACGGCGTCGCGATCCTCCGTGAGGCGCATGGCACCGCGTTCCTACTCGCGGTCGACGGTGGTGGTGAGTTCGGGATCGCGGATCGCCTCTGCCTCGTCGATCTGGGTGCAGTGCTCGAGCTCGAGCGGCCCGTTTGATCCGACGGCCCTCGGCGCTTCGATCCCGAGCTCAACGACGGTTCGAGTGTATCTCGTTCACACTGGTGTTCTTTCTCACGCGCCCTCGGTACGCTGTGTCGCGGAGGGGTCGATGCGCAGCAAGTTCTTGGTCCGATCGGTCGGAGCGCTCTTGGCGATCGTCGTCGGGCTTGGCGACGACGACGGGGGTTCGGATTCGGGCATCTTCCCCGATGCGAGCCATGACGCGTCTCCTCCCGAAGACGCGACCGCCGACGCCTCGACGGACGCGCCGCCCGATCCCGACGCGGGCACCGATGCAGGCGTGGATGCGTTCGTTCCTCCGGCCCGACACGGTGTGGTGGTGCGACTGGTCGGTGATGGCATCGGGCGGGTCGTAAGTGACGCGGGACACGACTGCAACGGAGCCCCCGGCGACCTTTGTTATCTGGAGGTGGAGCACGACACGCTCATCCACTTCGAAGCGAGCGGAGACGCTGGCTCCTCGTTCGTGAGCTGGAGCGTCACGGAGTGCGGGGCGGCGCTCGGGTGTGACCTCCGCATCGACGACGACGTGGTGGTCGAAGCGAGGTTCGAGCTCGGCACCGAGAACCTCACGCTGAACGTCAACGAAGGTGGTCACGTCGACGTCGCGCCCCTCGGGGTGACGTGTGGGGCCGGGACGACGTGCACCTACGAACGACCGCACGGCTCGACCGTCACCCTCGTCGCGGTAGCCGACGGCGACCACCGCCACATGGGTTGGACGGACGATTGCGCCGCCACCACGGGCGCGATCTGCACGGTGTCGCTCGAGGCGTCGCGAACGGTCGGCGCGATCTTCGCGCTGCGGACCGACTCGCTGTCGGTCGTTCGCGCGGGCACGGGGTCTGGGCGGATCGTGTCGACGCCCGCCGGTATCGATTGCCC
The DNA here is from genome assembly GCA_937982655.1 of uncultured Sandaracinus sp. Taxonomy (GTDB): domain Bacteria; phylum Myxococcota_A; class Polyangia; order Polyangiales; family Houyiibacteriaceae; genus JACKEH01. The sequence goes on along the minus strand of CALJLK010000280.1, from coordinate 17,643 downwards.
CGACACATGCGAGCAATCCCTGACGCGCGGCACCTCCGTCGCGCTCGCCGCGACGGCCGACGAGGGCTCGGACTTCCAAGGCTGGAGCGGAGCCTGCACCGGGAGCGGTGCGTGCGCGGTCTCGATCGATGGACCGACCTTCGTCGTCGCCAGCTTCGCGCGCCGCACGTACGACGTGGTCGTCTCTCGGACCGGCGACGGCGACGCACGTGTGCTCGCGGACGTCGGCGCGATCGACTGCGGGAGCACGTGTCGAGACCGAGTCTCGCACGGCACCAGCGTGACGTTCACCGTATCTCCCGAACCGAGCAGCACGATCGTGTCGTGGGGCGGAGCATGCGCGAGTGCAGGCTCGTCCCCGACCTGCACGGTCGTGGTCACCGCGGACACGAACGTCTCCGTGAACGTCGCGCGGCGTCGATTCGACGTCGCGATCGTTCGCGAGGGAACGGGAGTCGGGAGCGTCGCGTCGAGCCCCGCCGGGATCTCGTGTGGGAGCGATTGCACGGAGAACGTCTCGTACGGCGCCGCTCTGTCCTTGACCGCGACGCCCGCGGCGAGCTCCACCTTCTCGGGTTGGGCGGGTGCCTGCACGGGCACGGGTGTCTGCGAGCTGGTGGTCACCGCGCCGACGGAGGTGCGGGCTTCGTTCGCCATCCGTACGTACGTGACGACGGTGGCTGCGGCCGCGGTTCGAGGGGGCTCGGGCCGCATCACGTCGTCGGTCGCCGGGATCGACTGCGGCGCCGACTGCTCGCAGACGTGGTCACACGGGACGAGCGTCACGCTCACCGCCACGGCGACCGCGGGCTCCAACTTCGTCGGCTGGAGCGACGCCTCGGGCGCCTGCTCCGGCACGGGGCCCTGCACGCTCACCATCGATCGCGCACGCTCGATCACGGCCACGTTCGAAGGGCACACCCCGGTGCGCTTGAACCCCACGGATCGTGACCCGGACATCATCGTTCGGGACTACGACCGCCTGGCTGCGGATCTCGCGATCGACTTCGGTGGCATCCGTTCGGACGTCGCGGTGATGCCGGGTTCCGGCGTGTTCTACTTCGAAGGCCACCGTCTCAGCGACACGCTCGGACCGTACGGGGTCGGTGTCTGCAGCGGCACCTACCCGCTCGACGGCGCGAGCGTCGGCTCGACCGACCAGGCCGTCGGCGTGACGGCCTCTGGTGGCATCGACTTCGCAGGCGCGTATCAAGCCGGTTTCGACGGATCCGACACGGAGTACTACGGCCTGGTCGTCGACTACCGAGGCGCGAATCCGATCGTGCACGTCATCGTGCGAAACATCGACTTCGGGATCGGGATGAATCGCGCGATGGTGCGACGCTCGATCACGATGACGAACGTCACGACTCCCGTGTACATCTTGGTCGCTGGACGACGCGCCATCGTGGGCGACGAGATCGAGATCAATCCCGGTAACGACACCACGAACTTCCCGTTTCATTACGACCCCGTCGCGGTGTTGCGCTCGGAGGGCATCCCGGCGCTCGCCGAGGTCGCCGACCACCTGGTGCTGGGCTGGGGAAGCACCTACGCGGCTTCGCCGAGCCTACGGCCGACCGTGACCGTCTCGGCGGCCCAGACGGTGTCCAACGGTGCATCGGTGACCGTCACCGCGACGGCGATGGACGCGGAAGACGGAGTCCTCACGTCGCAGATCCGGTGGGAGCTCCTGTCGTCTCCCCACTACGCCGGTCGGGTTCGAGGCACGGGGCCGTCGTTCACCTTCGACGCGGACGGGATCGGCATCCACCCTGCGCGCGCGTGGGTCGTCGACGCCTCCGGACGGGTCGGAGAAGCCGTCGTTCGAGTCACGGTTCCGGGCCCCGTCGCGATGCAGCCGACGGTCCGCCTCCAGCCCGACGCCTCCAGCGGCGCGGGGATCGAGCTCAACCCAGCAGGCACGTCGACTCGGTACACCGGCTTCGGAAAGATGGGAATCCGAGCCAATCAATCCTGCTACGGATGCTATTGGTACTTCGAGTTCTCGCGCCTACACGCTCCGCTGAACATGGGCGGCGGGCTCGTGACGGGAATGGGCAATCTGAACCCGTTCGACTGGTCGGACGTGCCTCAGAGCATCGCGATCAACGTCCTCGGAGGTTCCTGGCGCAACCTGATTCCCGAGGCCACCTTCCCGGTTCCTGCTTCGGACGTGGACCACTACGGAGTCGTCGTCGACTACCGTGGTGAGCACCCGATCGTCTCCGTCATCGTGGACGACGTGATGCACTACCGCGTCGAGATGACGGATACGTGGACGGAGCTCTACCCGATGCTCTACGGCAACCCCTTGGGAACGCCGATGGGCTCGTACGACGAGTCGATCAACTTCGGCGACTCCCCGTTCCAGTACGACCCGGTCGCCATCTTGGGCGCGGCGGGGATCTCCACCACGGGTCTGCAGGTCGGCTGGGGAAACTGAGCGCCTGATCCGGGATCGGCGTCGGCGATCCGGGCTCGTCGCGTGAACGGTGAACAACCGCGGCGATCGCTGCGCTACCCTCGCGCGCCGTGACGCTCGCGCTCGACACCTTGATCGTCCTCGACGAGCTGCCCGACGGAACGTGCGCGGGCTATCCGCTCGTCGAGCCCGAGCACGTCGCGATCGGACGCGAAGGCGACGTGCTCGCGGAGCTTCGTCTCTACCTCGCCGATCAGCTCGCCACCGCCGCGCCGATGCGCGTCGCGCGCTACGCGCTCCCCGACGCGGCGGAGCCTCGGAGCTTCGAGGTCACGCTGCCGGAGACGGAGCTCCCCGCGAAGCTGCGCCGGGCGCCGAAGGTGCCCGTACACGCGGTGGTGGTCCCGCACGACGGCGCGTCGTGGGTGCTGGTGCCCTCGCTGCGCCACGTGGTCTACGTCGCGCGCGGCGAAGAGCTCGAGTCGACCGCGGTGCACGAGATCGAGCGCCACCTGCGCGCGCATGCGCCCGATGCCCGTGCGCGGCTCGGGATCTTGCCGCCCGCCGAGACGCGCGTGGTGCCGATGCGCGTGCTGGTCGATCGCGAGGGCGAAGCGGCGCGCGGCGCGAAGCGGCAGAAGGATCTGCTCGACGCGCGGCGCCGCAAAGAAGCGCTCGACGTACTCGGGTCGGTGGCGACGCCGCTGCACGCGGAGCTCGACGGACCGCCGGTCGTCGGTCGCGACGAGCTCGTGCGCACGCTGCACGGCTGGCTCGGCGGTGAGGAGCGCCGCAGCGTGCTCCTCGTCGGCGACGAGCGGGTCGGCAAGAGCGCGACGCTGCTCGCGTGGCTGCGCGGACCGGGCGAAGGGCGGCGCGCATACGCGACGAGCGGCGCGCAGCTCATGGCCGGCATGAGCGGGCTCGGGCAATGGCAGGAGCGGCTCCGGCGCGTGCTCGACGCGGCGCGCGAGCTCGACGCGATCCTCGTGTTCCCGGATCTCGCGGACCTCTTCGATCAAACGGGCAAAGGTCACGTGGATCTCCCCGCCGCCATCAAGCCCGCGCTCGAAGAGGGGCGCGTGCGGGTGGTCGGAGAGCTCACGCAGATCAACGCGGATCGACTGCTCGGGCGCCACGAGGGCTTCTTCCAGAGCTTCCAGACCGTGCTCGTGCCGCCGACCGATCGGACGCAGGCGCGCGCGCTCCTCGATGCGCGCGCGAAGCATGCGGCGTCGATCGGGCGACCGGACGTGGAGCCCGACGCGCGCGAAGCCATGCTCGCGCTCGCCGATCGATACCTCGCGTACCGCGCGTTCCCCGGCAAGGCCGCGGAGCTCTTCGACGAGATCCTCGGCGCGTTCGAGCGCCCCGGCGTGGCGGCGGTCGATCACGAGAGCGTGCGCGCGGCGGACGTGTTCCGACACTTCGCGACCACGAGCGGCATCCCCGAGGCGCTGCTGCGCGACGATCGTCCGCTCGATCCGGCGCGGCTCCGCGCACGTTTCTCCGCGCGGGTGGTCGGACAACGCGCCGCGATCGACGCCGTGGTCGACACGCTCTGCGTCGTGAAGGCCGCCCTCTCGCCGGGCGACAAACCGCTCGCGACGTTTCTCTTCGCGGGGCCCACCGGCGTCGGCAAGACCGAGCTCGCGCGCGCGCTCGCGGAGGTGCTCTACGGCGCGGATGAGCGCCTCGTGCGCTTCGACATGAGCGAGTACGCGGACGGCTGGTCCGCGCGGCGCTTGGTCGACGGCGACGACGGCGGCGAGGGGCTGCTCACGCGAAAGGTCCGCGAGCAGCCGTTCTCGGTGATCTTGCTCGACGAGATCGAAAAAGCGCACCCGCTCGTCTTCGACCTGCTGCTCCAAGTCACGGGCGAAGGTCGCCTCACGGACGGACGCGGCCGCGTCGCGCACTTCCACAACGCGATCCTGATCCTCACGAGCAACCTCGGGGCCTCGCACGGATCGAAGCGGCTCGGGATCGACGCGCGTGACGAGGTCTTCGATCCGATGGACGCGATCCGTCGGCACTTCCGGCCGGAGCTCGTCGGTCGCCTCGATGGCGTGATCCCCTTCCACGCGCTCAGCCGCGAAGAGATCGATCGCGTCACGCGCCTCACGCTCGCGCGGGTCACGGAGCGCCGCGGGCTGCGCGACCGCGGTGTCGCGCTCCACGTGAGCGAGCCGGCCATCGAGCACCTCGCGAGCACGGGCTACGACGCCGTGTACGGCGCGCGGGCGTTGCGACGTCACGTCGAGTCCGCGCTCGTCTCGCCGCTCGCGGATCTGCTCTCGTCGGTCGGGCGCGTCGGGCTCGGCAGCCACGTGTTCGTGCGCACGCCGGGCGAGGCCGCGAACGACGCGCGCTTCCGCCGCGAAGCGAACGGCCTGGTGCTCGAGCTGACGATCGGAGAAGCGCGCGCGGCGCGTGGGGATCTCGACGCGCTCGGGCAGGTCTCGAAGCTGCGGCGCGAGCTCGCGACGTGGATGACCAAGCCCGTCGTCGAGCAGGTCGCCGAGGAGGTCCGCTCCACGCTGGTGCAGCTCGCGGCGCCGCGCTCGGAGGCGGAGCTGCAGCGCGCGGGCCACGAGCTCGCGCAGCTCCAACGCGAGCACCACCGGCTCGGGCGCCCGTGGGAGACGCTGCGAGCGCTCGAGGCCGAGGTGCTCGAGCTCGAAGAGCTGTGCTTCTCGTCGTGGCTCGACGGAGACGCCGACGGATCGCTCACGACCTGGGCGGAGGAGCTGCCCGCGTTGCGCCACCGCGTGCGCATGGCGCTGCTCGCCGTGCTGCTCGAGCGCCGACCGATGCACGCGATCAGCGTGTTGATCGAAGAGCTCGACGAAGGGCGCACGCTCGACGGCTGGCTCACCCCGCTGATCGACGATCTCCCGCGGCGTGGCTGGAGCGCGACGTTCCATCTGCACAAGGACGCCGCGCCCTCGCCCGTACCGTGGCCGAGTGACCGACCGTTCGGGCCGCCGCGCGATGCGGCGTGGATGCGCGACTGGCTCGCGCGACCGGTGCGCGATCGTGCGATCGCCGTGATGCGCGTGCGCGGGAGCCACGCGGGCTCCTTGCTCGCGCTCGAGACGGGTCTCCACCGCTTTCTCGGCGTCGCGCCGCGTCCGCAGGGATCGCACCATCGAATGACGCTGCTCGTGCTCCACGACGCGATCCGCGACGGCGAGTGGTCGCGCCCGATCTTCCGACCCGAGGCGCCGCCCGCGCCGGACAAAGCGCTTCGCATGCCGTGTCGTCGTTGGACCGACGAGCGCCCGAACCAGAAACTCCCCGCGGACTACATCGAGATCCCGCTCTGGCAGTACTGGATGCCCGAGAGCTCCGACGAGCTCGCGCTGCGCGAGCTGCTCGCGGCCGCCGATCCGGACGCGCTCTACGAAGGCGCGGCGCTCGGAGATGCGCACGAAGAGGAGGCGCCGTGAACGTCCTCGTGCCGGTGTTCCAGCGCAAAGAAGAGGGCTACCTCACGTGGACCGCGCTCGGTCTCGGGGTGAACCTCGCGCCCAAACGCTTCGTGAGCGAGCCGAAGCTGCGCGAGCACCTCGCGCGCGACCTCGAGAGCGCGCTCGCGACCGCGCCGCCGCGCACCGTCGTCACCGTGGGCGCGCCGCGCAGCGTGTCGCTGGAGCGCGTTCGGCTCGATCTGAAGCTCGACGGTGCGCAGGGGCGTCGCCGCAAGACCGGCGTGTTTCCCGTGATCCTCGACGTGCGGCGCTTGCCCGAACGACGACGCCTCGTGCTCGCGTACCACCCGCTGCGCGAGCTCGAGACGATCGTGGTCGACGAGTCGCGCCCGCTCGACGCGCAGATCGGCGCGCTCTTCGCCGCCCGCTGGGGTGAGCTCGACGACGACGCGCTCGACGCGCTCCTGCTGCAATCGCGCGATGCGCTCCGCACGATCCCGATCGCGATTCGCCCGCGCTCGCTGATCGATCGCACCGACGGTCGCGACGCGGTCTTCGACGACTTGCTCACGGAGTCGGAGAAGAAGAAGCGCCAGGGTCGCGGCTCGCTCACGGTGCTGCACGAGATCGGCGTCGATCTCGGCGCGCGCGCGGGCGCGATCGTCGGCGAAGGAGAGAGCGCGTCGGGCTTCGACGTCGGTCGTCCGCGGGAGCCTCTGCGAAGCCAGCTCCAACGTCTGCTCGTGACGTCCAAGAAGCGTTCGTTCGTGCTCCTCGGGATGCCGGGCGCTGGCAAACGAACCGCGCTGCGCCGCGTGATCACGGATCTACTCGAAGCGGAGGGCTACGCCACGCACCGCGATCTCGATCGCACCACGCGGGTGTTCTCCATGGCGGCGAGCCGCCTCATCGCAGGCATGTCGCGCGTCGGAGAGTGGGAGCAACGCGCGCTCGACGTGGTCGAGGCCGCGCACGGCCGGGGGCTCGTGCTCGTGGTCGACGACCTGCACACCTTCGGCGGGGTCGGTCGCAGCCGCGACAGCGAGCGTTGCCTCGCGGACGTGTTCCGCGGGCCGCTCGAGCGGGGCGAGATCGTGCTCGTGGGCGCATGCACACCCGCGCAATGGGCGCGGCTCGAAGAAGACTCGCCGGGCTTCGCGTCGGCGTTCGCGCGCCTCGCGGTCGAGCCGGCGAGCAGCGACGAGACGATGCGCATGCTGCTGCACGAAGGCCGCAAGCTGGAGTCGGAGCGTGGGCTCTCCTTCGCGCCGAACGCCTACCGGACGATCCTCGAGCAGTCGCAGGCGCTCTTCCCCGAGCGTGCGTTGCCCGGCAAAGCCATCGATCTGCTCCGCTCGTTCGACACCGGCAGCGTGACGAGCACGCAGGTGCTCGAGCGACTCGTCGCGACGACGGGGCTCCCGGAAGAGCTGCTCGATCCGAACGGAACGCTCGGCCTCGACGAGGTCGTCACCGAGCTCGGCGACGAGGTGGTCGGACAGACCGAGGCGGTGCGCACGGTGGCAGAGCTCGCGTTGCGCATCCGCACCGGGCTCGTCGATCCGAAGCGGCCCTACGGAACGTTCCTCTTCACCGGCCCCACCGGCACCGGCAAGACGCAGCTCGCCAAGACGCTCGCGCGTTACCTCTACGGCGACGGCGATCGCCTCGTGCGCTTCGACATGGGCGAGCTCTCGGGTCCCGACGCGGTGCCGCGGCTCATCGGACACCGCGGACAGCCACGCGGTCTGCTCACGGAGGCGGTGCGGCAGCGCCCCTTCGCGCTCCTCTTGCTCGACGAGATCGAGAAGGCGCACCCCTCGGTGCTCTACCTGCTCTTGCAGCTCCTCGACGACGGTCGCCTCACCGACGCCGCGGGCGACCGCGTGAGCTTCACGCACTGCGTGGTCGTGATGACCTCGAACCTCGGCGCCCGCACCCGCCCCGCGGTCGGCTTCGGCGCGCCGAGCGAGCGTTCGCGGCTCGCCGAGGTCACCAAGGCGGTGAAGGACTTCTTCCCGCCCGAGCTCTTCAACCGCATCGATCGCGTCGTGCCCTTCCTCCCGCTCGACGAAGGGAGCGCGCGTTCGATCGCGGTGCGCGAGCTCGAAGCGCTGCTCGGCCGGCGTGGGCTCGCCGATCGCAACGTCTTCGTGCGCCCGCACGCGAGCGCGGTGGATCGTCTGGTCGCGGAAGCGTTCGACGATCGCGCGGGCGCGCGCAGCGTTCGACGCTATCTCGAGACCCACGTCGCGTCGCTCCTCGCCGAGCATCTCGCGTCGACCGTGCGACCCGAGCTCGAGGTGATCCAGCTCTTCGATCGCGCAGGGCGCTTCACGCTTTCGTCGGACGCGCTGCGCGAGGCGGAGCCGCTCGACGGCGACTCGACGATGCGGAACCTGCTCGGGGCCTCCAGCGCGGAGCTCGTCGCGCAGATCCCGAGCGCGCTGCAGCGGCTCGACGACGCGGTGGCCACGGGCGCGCTCGACACGCTCGCCGCGCGCATCGGCGCTCACCTGCCTCACGCGAGCCAATCGGCGCGTGACGCGGACGCCCTCTTCGACCTCGAGCGTCTGCGCGGCGAGGTGCACCGCACGCGCGAGGCGCTCGAGCTGCTCGCGCACGGGGAACGATTGACCGCAGAGGCCGAGCTCGAGCTCGCGACCGGCACGTGGGGAGTCGCGCAAGACCACGCGGGCGCCCCCAAGCGCGTGCGCCTGCTCGATCGACGTCAGCTCCGTGGTCACGCGATGCCGGTCGGCAAGCGCGCGCTCCTGCGCTGGCACGCGACCGCCGCGCACCTCGCGCGCGAGCTCCGTGCGATCGCGGCCGATCCGAGCGGACACGACCCGAGCCGACACCGCGTGCACCTCGAGCTGCTGCGCATCGGCGTCGGACGGGGCTCGAAGCTGCTCGGGCTCTTCGTCGCGCTCTGGCAACACTACGTCGCCACCGGCGGGGAGCTCGTCGCGAGCTCGGCGATCGTGCGCGGCGACCGCTTCGACGCGACGATCGATCCGATCACCGACCCGACGCCGGAGATGCTCGTGCTCGAGCTACACGGCATCGGCGTGCGTGGGCTCTTCGAGCTCGACGAAGGTTGCCACGTCTACGACGGCGCCGACGGGAGCTCCGAGATCGTCCGCGTGCGGGTGCTCGACGCGGAAGGCACGCCCGCAGATCGCATCGACGCCCACCTCGCGGCGCGGCGTGCGCTCGAAGCCGCCGTCGCGGGCACGACGGTTGGACCCACGGACACGCCGACGTCCCCCGACGTGCTGCTGCCGGTGGTGCGTCGCTACCGCGCAGACCTCGCGCGTGGGACGAGCGCGGCGTTCGCGATCGAAGACCACCGCACGACCCACGTCGAGGCCTCGGAGGCGCGCGCGCTCGAAGAGATGCTCGGGCCCTTCACGTGGCTCGCGATGGGTTGGGACACGAAGGGCGTGGAGCACGACCCGAAGCGCGTCTCGAACCTCGATGCGGAGAGCGGCGCGAGCGGCGCGAACGCTGCGAGCCCCGCGACGCCGGACCGAGACGGAGAGCCTCGATGAGCACGCCTCGAACGCTACGCGTCTACCTCGTCGAGCACGCGGACGGAAAGCGTACTGGTCTGCTCGTTCGTCGCTATTCGAGCCTCTTCGATGGACCACCCCCGAGCGCCTACGGCACGGACGAGGCGTCGGTGCTGCGTCAGCTCGAGATCGAGCTGCGGCTGCGGCTCTCGCGCGATCCCAGCGAGCTCGACCGCTACCTGTGGAGCGAGCGCTTCGACACGCGCACCGTCGCGCTGCGCATCAGCCCCGCGAGCGTGGTCGACAAGCAGCCCGTGATCGGCAAACGCGAGATGCCGATCCGCCTCACCTACGCCTGGTGCAAGGGCGACGACGGCTCGTACCGCGTGATGCTGCCGCGCTTCGATTGGTGGCTCGTGCTCGAGGATCTCGACACCGCGAAGGACGCGCTCGCCCACGCGCTCTCGGGCGCGCTCCTCGGCGCGCAGCCCGCGTGGCTCTACGACTTCCGTCGCGAGGGCGAGGAGAGCGTGCGCGAGTGGGAGCCCTCGCTGCTGCGCGAGGTGAAGGCGCCGAGCGCGCACGAGACCACGACCGACGCCCGCAAGATCCTCGCGCAGGTCGCGGACGATTGGGTCGATCGCGCCGCGAAGGGCAAGCTCGTGCGTCCGGTCGGCGACGCGCGCGCGTCGTTGTCGTGGTCGGCCGTGATCGACGCGGACGCGAGCCGCCCACTGCGCTCGCTGCTCTTCGTGGGCGACGCCGGGGTCGGCAAGAGCACCGAGGTGCGGCACCTCGCGTACGCGCTGCTCGCGAAGAAGCGCGAGAAGAAGAACGCGCGCACGCCGGGCCTCTACGCGACGAGCGCCGAGCGCTTGCTCGCGGGGATGATCTACCTCGGCATGTGGCAGGAGCGCGTGCTGGGGCTCGTCGACGAGCTCGCGGGCGAGCGCGACCTGCTCTACGTCGATCGACTGCTCCCGTTGCTCGCTCCACAGGCGGACGGTGCGTCGATCGCGAGCCTCCTCGGGGCTCCGCTCGCCGAAGGCGAGATCGCGCTCGTCGCGGAGTGCACGCCCGAAGAGCTCGCCGAGGCGCGCCGCCGCGACGCCGCGTTCGTCGAGCACTTCGTGCCGATCCCGATGCGCGAGCCGCGCGTCTCCGCGCTCCTCCCGAGCCTGCGTGCGTTCGCCGCGCGCGGGAAGAAGTCGCTCCATCCGCGCGCGCTCCGCCGGGCGACGGAGCTCCTCGCGACCTACCGTCGCGATCGCAGCTTCCCCGGCAAAGGCTTCCGCTTCTTGGAGACGCTGGAGGCCGACGAGCAGGCGCCCGCGACGATCTACGCGCCCGACGTGGAGCGAGCCTTCGCGCGCTCCACCGGCTTGCCGCTCGAGCTCGTGAGCGACGCACAGGTCGCCGGCACCGGCGTGATCGCGGAGCGCCTGCGTGAAGGCGTCATCGGCCAAGACGCCGCGTGCGAGGCCGCCGCGCGCGCCATCGCGCCCTTCAAAGCCGGCCTCGGTCCACCCGATCGGCCGCTCGCGGTGCTGCTCTTCGCGGGCCCCACCGGCGTCGGCAAGACCGAGCTCGCCAAGCGCATCGCGGGCTACCTCTTCGGCGACACCAAGCGGCTCGTGCGCGTCGACATGAGCGAGCTCTCCACGCCGGGCAGCGCGTCGCGCCTCGTCGCGACCGGCCGCGGCGTGCGCAGCCTCGCGGAGAGCGTGCGTCGCGAGCCGCTCGCGGTGGTCCTGCTCGACGAGGTCGAGAAGGCGCACCCCGAGGTCTTCGATCTGATGCTCGGCGTGCTCGGCGAGGGACGCCTGACCGACGACACCGGCCGCTTCGTCGACTTCCGCATGACCTTCGTCGTGATGACCTCGAACCTCGGCGCGCGCGATCGCGATCCGGTCGGCTTCGACGGGCGCACGAGCGCGGCGGACTACCTGCGCGCGGTGCGCGAAGCGTTCCGGCCGGAGCTGCTCGGGCGCATCGATCAGGTCGTGCCCTTCGATCCGCTCTCGCAAGCCTCGGTGCGGCGCATCGTCGACCTCCAGCTCGCGAGCATCGCGCGCCGCGAAGGTTTCACGCGACGCGAGGTGAAGCTCGTGGTGACCGACGCCGCGCGCGATCGGCTCGCGACGCTCGGCTACGAGCCGCGCTACGGCGCGCGCCCACTCAAGCGTGTGCTCGAGACCTACGTCGTGACCCCGGTGGCCACGCGGCTCGCCGCGGAGCCGAGCTTCCGCGCCCGCACGCTGCGGGTGGGCGTCGAAGGGGAGAACGCGGAGCTTCTGTTGCCGAGCTGAGCTCGCTCCTCGGCCTTCGAGAAGGTCGAGGAACCACGCTCACTCCGGCTCGCGCAGCTCCACCGTCTGCTCGGGCGACCGCGCGATCACGTCGCCCATCGCGTTCTCCAGCACGGCGGGTGGGAGCCGGACGCGGCCGGGCACGCGCGCGACGAGCGCGAGCGTGAGGTCCACCGCGTCGTCGCGGAGCGCGACCACGAGCTCGTCGTCGTCCATCCAGGCCGCCGCGACCTTCGCGTGCGCGCGCAGGGGCTCGAGCAAGACCTCGAGGCCTCCCGGCAGCGCCTGCCGCAGCACCCGCGGGCCGGTGCCCGTCAGCCGCAGCTCGACGAGCGTCGGCGCGTCGATCGTCAGCGCGTCGGGCACCCGACGCGTCAGCGGCGGCGCGTCGTCGCGGACACCCTGCCCCGACCACACCTCGTGCGTGAGCTCGACGCGCGCTTCTTGCGCGCCGCTCCAGCGCACGCGGATGCGGTGCTCCCCCGGCGAGAGCTCGAGCTCCTGCGCGCGCAGCGCCAGCGCGGCCGCCCAGAGATCGTCACTGCGCACCTCCACGCGCCGCGTGACCTCGCCGTCGATCTCGACCTCCAGCACGCCGTCGCCGTCGGTGATCGGACGCAGCCGCGAGAGCGCCCGCAGCGCGTGTGCGGTGCCACGTCCGTCGTGGGTCGTGCCCCACGTGCGCCGCGTCGAGAGCAGAAAACGCGCGGCCTCCGGCGCGAGCGCCTCGAAGCGCTCCGGCGCGACGTCCTCGAGCACCTCGAGCGCCACGTCCACCGCCGCCACGTGACCCGCCCACGCGTCGAGCCACTGGGGCTCGAAGTGCGTGAGGTGTCGGAGCTCGACGAGCTTCTCCGCCGCGCGCGCGATGAGGTTCGCGTACGCCGACGCATCGAGCGCATGCAGGAACGCCGTGCAATGCGCGAGCGTGCGTGGATCGAGGCTCGGGCTCTCCAGCTCCGCCGTGCACATCACCCGCCACGCGAGCATCACGGGGTGCTCGAGGTTGCGCGGATGGATCGCGATCACCGCGTGCGCCGCCTCCGCCGCGAGCGCACGCCGCTCGGCCGCACTCTCTCCGCGCCAGGTCGCCATCGCGCGCACGTCCAAGAATCCGTGATCATCGGCAGCTTCGAGCACGTGATCGCGCGCCGCGATCAGCGCCGACTCCGGCACCATCGCGCCGACCTCGCGCAGCTCCCGCAGCGCTTCGAGCGCGTAGACGCTCACATATCCGTCGGCGGCTGACCCCGCCGACGCGGTGAATCCGTCGCTGACGATGCCCTCCCGCGAGAAGCGAAGACCGAACCCGCCGTCTTGGTTCTGCGCGCTCACGAGCGCGAGCGCGATCGCGTCGAGCTTCACCCGCAGCGACGCGCGCGCCGCGTCGTGGAGCTGCCCCGTTCGCTCGAGGTAGCGCCACACCGCCGCGAGCGAGAGCGCTTGCGACGCCGCGAAGCCCGGTCCGTCCGCGACGCCTTCGAGCCGATCGAGCCCGTGGATCACCGGCACGCCGTTCGGCAGCGCGACCTCGAGCCGCACGACCTCGTAGCGGCTCGCGTCGATCGTGACGTCCGTCTCGACCGCCCTCCCCGCGCTCGCCACCCCGAACGCACCACGCCGCGTGGGCTCGCCGCGCGGACGCACGCGCACGCTCCGTCGCTCCACGTCCACGAAGTCGCCGCTCGTCGCGCGGGCCTCGAAGCGCGCCTCGCCGGCGCGCCGCGCGTGGACCGTGAAGCGCGCCGCCACCGCGCCCTGCGCCGGCACCTCGAGCTCGAGTGCGTCGTCCTGCGCCTCGATCGCGAGCACCTCGCTGGAGAGCGCGATCTGCACACGCCGCGGCTCGCGGCCGAGGTTCCGCGCGACCACCGGCACCTCCACCACGTCGCCCACCGAGAGCGTTGCGGGCACCTCCGCGCGCACCTGCAAGCTCTGCCGCACCGGCACGTTCACGCGCGCGGTCGCGATGCCACCCTCACGATCCGACGCCACCACCGTGAACGTCTGCTCGGTGAGCGTGTCCGGCAGCTCCGTCGCGACGCGCAGCGCGCCGTTCTCCGCCACCAGCGAGGGCTCCCACAAACTCGTCTCCGCGAAGTCCGTGCGCAGCACGACGGTGGTGGGCGCCGCGCGTGGAGGACCGCGACGACGTCGTCCCCCGAGCGCACCACCGCCTCGCCCGTAACCCGAGCCGCTGCCGGTCCCCGCGCCGTGGCCGATCGTGCCGAGGTTGCCGAGGCCGATCGTCCCTTCACCCGTCCCGCCGCCGCCCATGCCGGTGCCGGTGAGCCCGAGCCCCCCGAAGCCGAAGCTCTCGCCGATCGAGTCGCCCATCAGGTTGCCGAGCGTCCCCGACGAGCTCGGGCGCGTTCCGTAGGGACGCGGCGGCGGGCGTCCGTCGTGGTACCCGAAATGCGGGGGCCAGCCGATGTCGTAGCGCTCGCGTCCCCACGTGCGCGCCACCACCGGCCACGTCAGCGTCTGCGCGCCCGTGCTCGCGAGCACCTTGCGCTCCGCGTTGTAGAAACGATCGACCGGCGCACGTTCGAGCGGATCGAGCAGCGCGAGCACCGCCGAGTCCACCACGCTCGCATTGACCACCGCCTCGCGCGGCTGACCGTCGCGCGTCACGCGCACGTCGGCCTCGACCCGATCGCCCGGCGCCGCCGACTCCGGCAGCCCGCCGAGCGTGACCTCGAGCCGCTGGCCCGGCTGCACCACGAGGTTCTGGCCGTCCGTCAGCAGACCGACGTCGCGCCCGCGACGCCCGACCGTGAAGAGCGTGAGCAGCATCGAGCCCCAGCTCGTCGCGTTCACGCGCGCCCGCGCGATCGGCTCCCCGTTCTCCTCGATCACCGGCACCAGGAACGAGTCGACGATCGCGCCCGAGCTGTCGACCACGTCCGCGTGCACCACCCGCTCGTGCGGCACCACGTCGCGCGGAAAACGCACCAGCGCCTCGAAGAGCTCGCCCTCCGCGATCACCGTGTCCTCCACCGACGAGCGCATCGGGAGCACCTGCCCGAGCGGCACGTTCGCGGTCGCGATCTCCTCCGCATCGTCGGTGCTGAGCACGAGCTCGACCTCCGCGTTCGGCATCTCGAATCGGAACGCCGCCACACCTCCGTCGTCGGTGCGTCCACGCATCGGCGTCCCGCGCCGCGTGTCGCGCAGCACGTCGAGCCGCACGTTCGCGCCACGCACCGGCACGTCGTCGAGATCCACGAGCCGCACCATCGCCGCCACCGGCTCCCCGGGCGCGTAGCGCGTCTTGTCGAGCTCGATGGTCGCCTTGTACGGGATCTCCTCGTAGCGGATGTCGCGCAGCAATCGCTCGCGCCGACCGAGCGAATCGCGCGCCACGAGCTCCACCACCACCGTGGCCGAACGGGTCCGCTCCGCGATGCTCCGCACGCGCCGCAGCGTGTCCTCTTCGATCGCGAGCGAGTGCGGCCCCGCGTTCTCCAGCGTCTTCGTCGATTCGTGCGCGACGATCCCGTCGACCGTCACGCGCACGTCGAGCTCACCACGCTCGAAGCGCCCGCCGTCGACGTACGCGAGCGTCACCCCGAAGGGCAGCCGCTCCACGCGCGGCGTGAGGAAGCGCGGAAGGTCGTGATCGATGCGGATCACGGGCGCCACGAAGCGCCGCACTTGCAGCGGCGATCGCGCGCGCTCGTCGCCCGACGACACCGTGAGCTCGTAGCTGCCTTCTTCCGCGTGTGCGGGGATCGGCAGATCGAGGTTCGCGACGCCCCACTCGTCGGTGCGCACGCTGCCTCCGCCCACGAGGCGCCCGCTCGGCGAGCGCAGCTCCACCGTCAGCGGGTGATCCGGGAGCGCGCGGTACTCGCCACGCAGCCGCCACGCGAGCGCGCGCAGGTGCACCGTGCGCCCCGGCTGGACCACGCCGCGATCCGTGTACGCGTAGATCGTGGTCGCCTCGAAGGTCGGCGTGCGCGCGAACGACGAGAAGCGCACCGATCGCGTGCGGGTCCCTGCGCGCACCGTGAGCACGCCACCCGTCCCCGGCTGCTCCTCGGAGGGCCGCTTGCGAAAGACGAACGTGCCGTTCTCGTCGGCGCGCCCGATCAGCACGCGATTGAAGAAGACCTCCGCCCCCGGCAGCGGCGTGAGGTTCGTGTCGAGCGCGACGAGGTGCACCCAGGAGCCCTCGCCCGTCCACGCCTGATAGGGGAAGTCCATCACGAGGTGGATCGGCAGCGCGACCGCTCGGCCGTCCGCGTCGTAGTCGGCCCATACGTCGCCGAGCCCGTGCACCTCGCCGATCGCGTCGCCCTCGAGCGTCTCCCCGCTCGCGGCTTGCCCGATCTTCACGTCGACCTCACCGGGTCGTTCGATGGGCGGCAGCGCCGCGTCGCGGAACACCATCACGCCCGCGTCGGGACGCACGGGCGCGAAGCTCAGGTCCGACCACTCGTCGGCCGGCGGCGGCGCCTCCTGCCACTCGAGCGATCGACCGCCACACGCCACGGCGACGAACGCCACGACGAACACGCACGTGCTGCGCGCCATCCCGAACCTCCGGGGCTCCCCGACCACGGCCCCGCGTAGAGGTTCCCACGATTCACGAAACGAGAGGCATCGAACGGGAGGCGCCCCCGCTCACCGGCGGTTCGGGTTCACGCGCGGGAAGAGATGGAGGCGGCGTGCTTCGAGAGCGCGTCGT
The DNA here is from genome assembly GCA_937982655.1 of uncultured Sandaracinus sp. GTDB lineage: Bacteria > Myxococcota_A > Polyangia > Polyangiales > Houyiibacteriaceae > JACKEH01. The sequence continues at coordinate 1,267 of CALJLK010000280.1, read as the reverse complement.
TCAGCTAGCCGGCCACGCCCGAGAGGCGACCCCGTCCGAACGCGCCGCGTGCGCGTGAGGGAGAGGTGCGTCCTGGGCCTCGCGTCGAGAGGGACCTCGACGTCGAGGCCGCATCTGAGGCTCCGAGGCGCTGCGCGGAAGGGCCCGAGGCGAGGCGAGTTGCGGGCGGAAAACGGGCCAGACCCGACCGCACTTCGTGTCCCGCCAAGTTGGGGTCGTTGTGGCCGGTCGCGCGCTCACGTGTCGTCGTCAGACCGTGACGCCGAGCTCCGCCCATCCTGGAAAAGGGTGGTGCACGCGCTCGTGCGAGCGCGCGGTCCGGAGGAAGCGCGCGGTCTCTCGGAGCGCGGCGTCGATCGCGTCCCCGCCTCGGTAGGTCTGTCCGGCCTGCGGATCGTCGTACGTGCCGCCGGTCGCCTCCGCCAGCAACGCCGCACCGAGACATTGCATCGCGAACTCGGTGGTCGGACGACCCGAGCCCGAACGGAAGTCCGCGTCCTGCGGCTCGAGCCACACCTCGAACCCCGACACCGCCGGATCCGGCAACACGAAACCGACCAGTGCCTCCGGTGCGGCCAGCACGTGGAACGGCAAGAACCCGCCCTCCCATGTGTTTGGATCGAACCCAGGCATGATCTCGACCTCGAACCCGTGCCGCGCGAAGCCTTCGACCCAAATCCGCGCGAGGTCGGAGGGAAGGCGATCGTAGGACACCGAGAGATCGAACGACATGGCGAGATGTGTAGTCGCCGTCGGCGCCGGTCACAACAGCGAAGAACCACCCCACGCTCGAACATCTCGCACGGTAGAGCGCGCCAGCGCGATGCTGTCTGTCCCTGGCAGTTGGGGTCACTACGGCCGGTGGAACCCGTGAGATCTTCTTCCGAAGCGCCGCCACCTTCGCCGCCACTCGTCCGCCACCGCCACCGCGGTGGGCGAGCCAAGGCCGTGAAATCGTTGGAGCGCAAGGCTCGGCACGCCGCTTGATGTGTTCGTCGGCATGTCCGCTCGAACGCCACGTCGTCGAACGCGTGAACTTCTCGACCGAGTCGGCGGGGTCAGCCGCCGACGTCGCATGTCCCGCCCGCAGTACGTGGTGCGAGGGCAGGTCATCCTCGCCGACCGGGTGTCGCTCGAGCATCGCTTCCTGCTCCGGCCGGACCGGCAGATGCGGGCGATCTTCTACTACCTGCTGCAGATCTACGCGGACAAGTACGGGATTCGGATCCACGCGGTGGTGCTGATGTCGACGCACTACCACCTGCTC
>CALJLK010000279.1 GCA_937982655.1 uncultured Sandaracinus sp. | reverse complement strand
CGAGCGACCCGACGTCACGTGAGCGTCGCCGTCAGGCGACCGAACCATCGAATTGCCGGACTGCATCGCGACATCGACGCATGGCATCGACGGGCTGCTTCGTCGGAGTGATCGACACCGAGCTCAGAGCGGGAGCCCGGCCAGCAACGCGAGCAGCGCGTCGATGCCGACGCCGTGACCCGCAGCCCCCTGCAGACCGACCACGCTGCCGCTCGCGTCGAAGAGCGGCGCCCCCTCCGGCGCGGCGGTCTCGTAGCGCAGCACGCGCGTCCCGTCGGTCAGCGTCTCGACCTCGTCGAGCTCGATGTCCGCCGTGCGTGCGACCGCGCCGGCGAAACCGAACGCGAGCACGCGCGAGCCTTCGCGCAGCGAGGCCACGGTGTCGGGGGTCACGAGCGTGGCGAGCGCGGGCACGTCGCCGTCGACTTGGATGAGGCCGACGTCGGGGCCGGGCTGGCCAGGCACGTGCGCGGGGTGACGCCAGAGCTGGGCGATGCGCGGCGTGGACGCGCCTCGCAGCTCGATCGTCGCGCCTTCGGAGCGCCGCTGCTCGAGCGTGAGCACACACGTCGCGCTCGTGGCGAGCACCTGCCGGCGCACCGCGAACGCCGTGCAGAGGGTCGCTTCGCTCGGCGCGGTCACCACCACGCGGTAGAGCGCGGCCGCGTTGGCTGCCGTGACGTGCGCGGGATCCGGCGCGTCGCGCGAGGTGTCGCGCAGCACGAGCACGAGCAGCACCAGCAGCGTGATGCCGAGCAGACCCGCGAGCGAGATCACCGCACCGACGAGCAGCCGCGGTGGCCCCGGCGGACGCTCCGCCTCGCGAGCGCGCGCGACTGCGTCGTCGATCATCAAGCCCACCGTGCGCTGCCCGTAGAGCTTCGGCGCACCCGGTGCGGCGGGCATCGCGGGCGGCGGCTCGGTGCGAGGTACCTGCGGCGGCGCTTGCGATCCGGGGGGCGCGTACGATCCCCCGAACGGAGCGGGTGAAGGCGCCGCGAAGGCTTGAGGTGGCGCCTGCGACGGCACGGGCGTGGCCGCCATCGTCGCCGCGTTCGGGCGCACCGGGCTCGATCCGATCGAAGCCGACGGCGCGCGCAGCTCGACCCGCAGACGTGGGCCGCCCGGTCCACACTCGAGCTCCTCGCCGTCGCGCAGCACGTGCCGGGAGATGCGCTGACCCGCGACGAAGGTTCCGTTGCGGCTGCCCACGTCGACCAGAATCCACTGCTCGCCTTCACGACGGATCTCGCAGTGGCGCCCCGACGCGTCGAGATCCGCGTGCGCGTCGAAGACCACGTCGGAGTCGGGCATGCGCCCGAGACGCACCACGGGCTGGTCGAAGTCGTAGCTGCGACCGGTGTGTGCGCCGAAGGTCTGGTGGAGTCGCAGCACGATGGGCTCGGTCGACGCGGTCAGCTTCTTCGAGCTCGAGGGCGCTCGCCTGCCCCTCGGGCATCGACTTCGTTCAAAACGGATTGTTCGGGACCGCCGACTCTTCCATCGTGGTCTGCATCGTGGTCGTCGTCATCGTCGGGGGCGGCAGCGAGGTGGACGCCATCTCCGTCGTGGTCGATGTCGTGGTCGATGTCGTCGTCGACGTGGTCATCGTCGTCGTGGGTGTCGTCGTCGGCGTCGACGTCGTCGTCGACGTCATCGTCGTCTCGGGGCTCGTCGGCGTCGTCGCGGTCATGGTCGTCGACGTCATGGTCGTCGTCGTCGACGTCATCGTCGGCGCGTCCGTCGGGGTCGTGCTCGTCGACGTCATCGCGCTCGCCGGCTCGGTCTCGCCGGGCTCCGTCATCGCGCTCGCCGGCTCGGTCGCCTCGTCGGGCGGCGGACCTGCGTCCGGCTCGGTCGGCCGCAGCGCGCCCTCCGGCAGCCGCAGCTCCACGTCGGCCGGCACGCCCTCGCGCACCGTGAGCGTCGCGCGCGCCGCCACCGAACCGCCCGCGCGGGCCTCGAAGCGATAGGCACCCGGCAGCAGCTCCACGCAGAACGCGGCACCTTCGCGGAGCGCGCCGTAGCTCTGCCCGTCGACGAAGAGCTCTCCGTCCGGCACGTCGGATCGCACGCACACCTCGACCGGCTCCGGCTCCGGCTCCGGCCGGGGGCGCGGCGGCTGCGCAGTCGGCTCGTCACCGCCCGACACCACGAGGCCGATCACGATCGCCGCCACCACGAGCAGCGCGATCACGATGCCCCACGGGAACCCGCCCGCCGGCACCGTCGCGACCCCCTCGTCGCGCTCGATCGGCTCGCGCTTCACGTCCGCGCCCGGCTTGCGCGACGACGTCTTCATCGTCGGCTCGCGCGGCGGGATCTCGCTCGGACGCACCCCGCCTGCGGGAAGCGGATACTGCTGGTAGCGGGCCTGGGGCGCTGCTTCGGCCTGCGCGAGCCCTTCGCCTCCGAGCTCCGCCACCACGCACGTGATGTTGTCGTGACCGCCGCCGGCGTTGGCCATCTCGATCAGCCGCCGCGCGATCGCCTCGAGGTCGTCGCCGTCGGCGAGCACCTCGCGGATCATGTCTTGGTGCACGAGGCCCGAGAGGCCGTCGCTGCAGAGCATCAGGCGATCGCCGCGCCGCAGCTCGAGGAAGGTCAGATCGACGCTCACCTCTTCAGTGGTGCCGAGCGCCTGCAAGATGATGTTCGAGTGCTCGAAGGACTCGGCTTCTTCTTCGGTGAGCTGGCCCGCCTCGATGAGCTGATTGACGAGGCTCTGATCCTTGGTGACCAGCGCGAGCTGACCGTTGCGGAGCACGTAGCAGCGGCTGTCGCCGACCTGCCCGACGAAGAGCGTGCGGCCGAGGATGCCCGCCACCGTGGCGGTGGTGCCCATGCCGCGGCGGCTGCGATCCATCTTGGCCGCGCCGAAGATCCGCGCGCCCGCTTCTTCGATCGAGTAGACGAGCCGGTGCGCGAACACGTCGCGATCGCGGGGCGTGTCGCCGGCCGCCATCACCTCGCGCACGGTGTCGACCGCCATCTTGCTCGCGACCTCACCGGCCGCCGCGCCGCCCATGCCGTCGCAGACCGCGAGGATCAGACCCTTGGGCGTGACCTCGCCGGACTGGAGCTTCTCGCCCGAGCGCGGATCGTCCTCGCCGCCCCAGCACGTGCCATCGCCCGTGCCGAGGTCGATGGTCATGAAGTTGTCTTCGTTGTGCTCGCGCACGAGCCCGACGTCGATCGCGCCGAAGAACCGATACGTCACCGGACCGGACGGTGGCTGAGAGATCTTGCCCGGCTTCGTGGGCTCGCTCTCGGTCTCCTGCACGGGCTCGCCGTCGTCGCCCGCTTCGTCGTCGTCGGCTTCGTCGTCGCCCGCTTCGTCGTTCTCGTCGGGCGCGAGCGAACGGCGCTTCGCGGCCGGCATGTCCGGCATCGTCGCGGTGACGTCCCCTTCGTCGTCGCCCTTCGACGCGTCGCGCTCCTCGCGCTCGTCGTCCTTCGCGTCGGCGTCGCTCATCGCTGTCCGTTCCCGTCGAAGCGGAAGAGGTGGCGACCCACGCGAAACTGGTCGCCGATGCGCAGCTCGTGCTCCCCGCGCAGCCGCAGCGAGGTTCCGTTGGACGAGCCGAGATCCTTGAGCACCGCGCGCCTCGTGGAGCGCTCGAACGCGATCGAGGCGTGACGACGCGAGAGGAATGGATCGTCGGTGAAGACGATGTCGCCGGTCTCGCGCCCCAACACGGTGTCGTCACGATACAAGTAATGAACGTCGCGGCCTACCCCTTCCGTCGTGTACTGCACGAGGCGCGCGAAGCGGGTGGTCTCGGGGGTGCCGAAGACCATCACGCCCTGGACGCTGGCCGGACCGAGGGGCAGCTCCGCGTCGTCGAGGAGCTCGAAGCGAAGCACCTGCTGCCCGAGCAGGATCACGTCGCCGGAGCGGAGCTCGACCGGCTCGCGGATGCGGAGGAAGACGCCGTTGATGGAGTCGAGGTCGCGCAGGAACCAGCGACTCGCGTCCTTGCGCAGGCGGGCGTGGCGCGCGGAGAGGTAGGGGTCGTCCGGGAAACGGACGTCGCCTTCGGTGCGGCCGAGGTCGGTCGAGGGGACGTGGATCGCATGCGCCGCGCCGTCCGAGCCGTCCTTGAGGATCGCGACCAGACGCACGTCGGTCGCGAGGGTCGACTGCACGCCGGCGAAGCCGTCCGTCTGGTGGGGACCGTGCGCGGTCGTGTGCACGTCCTCGCGTCCGACGAAGTCCGCGTAGCGCGCACCGCAGAACTTGCAGACGAGCGCGCCCGGATCGCCGACCCCGCGACAGCGCCCGCAGATCGGCCCGCCGATGGCGGCCGCCGCGCGCGCCGCTTGGCTCGAAGGCTGGGCCCCGACGGGTGTCGGCGCGACGGCGCCGCCGCCGGCGAGCGGAGACGCGGAGCCGAACGGCGTGGGCGCGACGGCTCCACCCAGGGCACCGCCGACGGGGCTCGAAGGTGCGTAGGGAGAAGCCGGCGGGGCGTAGGGTGCGGGTGCGACCGGCGCAGCGACGGGAGCCGCGGGCATCGGCGCCGCAGGCATCGGCGCTGGCGCCATCGGCGCAGGAGCCGGAGCGGCGGCGAGACCGTGACCGCAGTGAACGCAGAAGCGCATGTGCGGCTGGTTCGCGCCGCCACAGCGCGGACATACGGGCCCCGCCGCAGGCGTGGTCGCGAGGCGGGTCCCGCACTGCTCGCAGAACACGCTGCCGGCCTGGTTCACGTGGCCGCAGTGGGGGCAGGTCATGCAGCGCGAAGTGGAACTCGCACCGCCCTCGGCCGTCAAGAACGCGCGCGGGGTCGATGCGCGATCGCCGACCGCCGCTCCGGACCCGCGCCGACGTCCGCGCCCCTCACGGCGTGAGCGCGAGGCCGACCTGGAGCATCGCCGCGCCGTCGACGCCGAACTTCTGCGCGCGCTCCACCTCGTCGCTGCGCGAGGTGAACGCGGAGGTCGCGAAGAGCCGCACCCCGACGCCCACCACGAACGCGAGGGTGGGTACGATCTCGAGCTCGAAGCCCGCGAAGACGTCGACGAGCCCACCACCCGCGTTGCGACGGAACGCGTCGCCGAAGAGCAGACCGCCGACGGCCGCGCCGACGAAAGGATGAAGCTGCCGTTCGCGGAGGAAGAAGCGACGCGCCACGAAGCGAAGCGCCTGCAGCGTCGAGAGCTCGTGCACGCCGTTTCCGTCGAGGAGCCACACGTCGTAGCCCGCGCCGATCGCCCAGCCGGAGGGGTAGCGCCACTCGACGAGACCGCCGATGCCACCGCCTCCGCCGAACACACACGCGTCGCCCGGCGGGCAGAGCGGACGGTCCGCGAAGGGGAAGACGACGTCGAGGTGGACCTCGCCCGCGATCACCGGCGCGTGCTCCTCGGGCGGAGGCGGAGGCTCGAAGGGCTCGCTCGGCGCTTGCGCACGACCGACCGAAGCGCCGACCAGGCAGAGCGAAAACACCATTATTGACGCGCGTTTACGGCTCATTCGGGGGTGCCCGCTCGACGTTGTTGACAGGCTTGGCGTGCCACCTATAGTTCGCGCCGTTCGTGGCCTGGTGCGCTCGGAGGACGCCGCGAGCAAACTACCTCGGTTGGATGGTCGCGAGACAGCCTCCGTACGCAATCCACGAGTGGTCCACGAGCGGTCCACGATAGCAGGTGACGGGTCATGGAGATCTTTCTCGACAAGCGCGCGGTTCGTCAGATTCGCCTGAGCGCGGCGGATGCGATCGAGGAGGGCGACACCGAGACGCTCCGCGAGGACCTCATCGAAGCGTTCTCGGAGGAGCAGGTCGAGGAGATCGAGCGCCGCATCGACAGCGGTGACATCTACGAGTTCATCTCGGAGGTGCTCGACGAGTGGGGCGGCGACGACATCGAAGAGCTCTTCGAGCTGCTCGAGGGTCAGCTCGCGGACGCCGACGTCGATCTCAAGTACACCGCGCCCGACGTCGAAGAAGAAGAAGAGGAAGAGGAAGAAGACGAAGAGGCGGAGGACGAGGTCGAGTACGAGGAAGAGCCGCAGCTCTGAATCGGATCCCTTCGAGCTTCACGACCTCCGCACCTCGCGAGAGTCACGGCCGGCCCCAGGGTCGGCCGTCGTCGTTCCGTCGCGTCACTCGCGTGGGCACTCGGTGTCTCGTCGCGCTCGCGCTTCGCGGGCGGCGCGTCCGACCTCGGTGATCTCGAGGACACGTTCGAGGGTGCGGCAGGCTTCGGCGCGTTCGCCCGCGTCGCGCTGCATCGCGGAGAGCTCGAGGAGCGCGTCGTCGCGCAGGCGCGAGGTCTCGAACTCGTCGACCAGCGCCTCGTAGCTCTCCGCCGCCGCCGCGCGATCGCCCGCGTCGCGGTGGATCCGCGCGAGACGCAGGCGCGCTTCGGGGAACGCGGGCAGCGTGTAGCTGCCCATCATCGTCGTGGTCTCCGCGCGCTGCAGCAGCGCCTCGAGGTGCGCGATCGCTTCGTCGCGGCGGCCGTCTTCCTGCGCGAGCTCGGCGAGCCGGAGCAGCGCGTCGTCCCAACGCTCGCCTTGCGGGTACGGATGCCGCTCCACGAGCCGCTCGAGCGTGGCGCGCGCGGCGGCGCGTCGATCGAGGGCGAGCTCGAGCTCGTGCGCGCGCCAGAGCAGATCGTCGCCGAGCGTCGTCTCCGCGAGGCTCGCGTCGAGCGTGCGCAGCAGCGCGAGCGCCGCTTCTTGGCCGTCGTTCGCCTCCACGTGGCCGAGCCAATGGTGCAGCGCGCGACCTCCGAGGCCCGCGTCGGGGTGCTCGCGCACCACCCGCTCGAAACCTTCGAGCGCGCGCGGCACGTCGTCGGTCCGCTCGAAACGCAGCAGCGCGGCGTCGTAGAGCGCGCGCGCGGTGCGGCGCGAGGGCGGGCGCGTGGCCGCGATCGCGTCGAGGATCACCACCGCCTCTTCGTCGCGACCGGCGTCACGGAGCGCGCGCGACTGACGGTAGAGCGCCTCGTCGCGATCGACGCGTCGATCCGCGAACTCCGCTGCGCTCGCGAACGCGCGGATGGCGTCGTCGTGGCGACCGTGGCGCGCGTGGCGCTCGCCTTCCGCGAGCGCGTCGAGGTGCGCGGCGCTCTGCGGTCGCGAGAGCGTGGGCGGGCAGGCGGTCCCGAGGACCGTCAGCGAGGTCGCGAGCGCGAGCGAGAGGGAGAGGCGCACGGTCGGAACGAGGAAGTACGAGAGCCGCGAAGGGCGTCGAGAAGTCGAAGTGAGCGTCGAAGTGAGCCAAATCCGAGACGGAACTTGATTTGAATCGGTGAGGCTCGTCGACCCGCGAGTAGAGAGTTCGAGCAGAGATGTCGAGAATAGAGATCGAGCAGAGAGATCGAGCAGAGAGATCGACCGCGAGCTCAGCCCGCGAGCTCCGCCAGCGCTCGGAGCGCGCCCTCGATCGCGGCGTCGTCGAGATCGCGGTGGGTCACCGCCCGGATCCGGCGCGCCCCGATCGCGCCGAGCGCCACACCGAGCTCTTTGGCACGTGCGAGGAAGGAGGGCGCATCGAGCGCGACGTCGAACGCGACGATGTTCGTCTCGACGCTCGTCGGATCGCAGCCGAAGCCGAGCTCGGCGAGCCCTTCCGCGAGGCGCTTCGCGCGGGCGTGGTCCTGCACGAGGTCCGCGCGGTGATGCTCGAGCCCGTGCAGCGCCGCCGCCGCGAGGATGCCGGCTTGGCGCATCGCGCCGCCCGCGCGACGCCGCAGACGCAGCGCTTCTTCGCGACGCGCGGCCGGGAAACACACCGCGGATCCGACGGGCGCGCCGAGGCCCTTGCTGAAGCAGACGCTCACGGTGTCGAAGGGCTCCGCGAGCTCCCGCGGCGAGAGCCCCGTGGCCGCGCTCGCGTTCCAGAGCCGCGCGCCGTCGAGGTGCAGCCCGAGACCGGCCTGCCGGGCGCGCGCCGCGACCGCGATCACCTGCGCCTGCGGAAACACGCGCCCGCCCGAGTGGTTGTGGGTGTTCTCGAGCGCGACCGCCGCCTGGCGCGCGTAGTAGAAGGCATGGGGACGCAGGCGCGGCTCGAGGGCCGCGACGTCGAAGAGCCCGCCGCCGGGGATCGGGGTGAGCTGGATCCCGCTGCTGCCCGCCGCCGCGCCGCTCTCGTAGAGCAAGACGTGCGCGTCCTCGCCTACCAAGATCTCCTCGCCGCGCGCGCCGTGGAGCGCGAGCGCGAGCTGGTTGGCGAGGGTCCCGGACGGCACGAAGAGCGCGCTCTCTTTTCCGAGCAGCGCCGCGACGTGCTCTTCGAGCCGCCGCACGGTGGGGTCTTCGCCGTAGACATCGTCGCCGACCTCCGCGGAGGCCATGGCGCGACGCATCGCGTCGGTGGGACGGGTGACGGTGTCGGAGCGGAGATCGATCACGGGCCGCGGAGGGTAGCAGCTCGGAGCGGTCGGGCTCGACGGGTTGCGATTCGGGTCGCGGTCACTCCCTCGAGAGCACTCCCTCGAGAGCACGCCTCGAGAGCACGCCTCGAGAGCACTCCCTCGAGAGCACTCCCTCGAGAGCACGCCTCGAGATCACTCCGCCGGCACGCACGTGTACGCGAGCGACATCTCGGTCAGAAGCGGCGAGCGCGCGCGGTCCACGCTGCCTTGGAGCACCGCAGTCACCCGCAAATACGGGAGATCGTCGGGCATGCCCGCGAGGCGGAGGAGCTCCGTCACGTTGCGCGGCGGCGCAGGTCCCGTCGCGTCGACCATCACGCGCACCGGGGTCGCCGAGGGCACGTCCGCCTCGCGCGCTGCGGTTCGGATCTCGAAGACGATCGCGGTGCCGGCGGGGAAGTCCGCGTCCCACGTGAGGTTGCCCCACACCGGTCGGTTCGGCGGCACGTCGCAGCCTTCGGTGACGTCGTAGTCGCGCCAGTAGCGGCCCGTGATCGGCGCGCACGGGAACTGCCCCGTGAGCGTCGCGTCGGGGTTCGTGAGCAGCGTGTTGCAGGCGGTACCGCAGAGCTCGATGGTGTCCGAGTCCACGCGGCGCCAGCCCTGCCGCCCCGCGCACGAGGTCGTGGTGTCGGGGTCGTTGCACATCAGCAACGTCGAATCGAGACGCACCTCACCGAAACACGCGACGTCCGCGTCGATCTCGCCGCTCACGTCCATCTCGCACGAGCGCGTGCCGACCACGATGGTGTTCACCGCCGTGACGAGGCCGCTCGGATCGGTGGCGACCCAGTACGGCGCGCCCGACGCGACGCCGACGCCCGCGTTCGCGATGTCCTGCAGGTGTGACGCGGCGACGCCGGTGCCCACGCTGATCACGAAGGTGCGGATGCCGTTGGTGAAGCCCCGACGGACTTCGTTCACGACCGCCGCGCGTGGATTGGCCGCACATCCGTTCGGCTCACCGTCGGTCACGAGGACCACGAAGGGCGGTCCGTCCGGCGGCGGCGACGCGATGATCTGATTGTACGTCGCCTGGAGCGCCTCGAAGGTCGGGGTGGTCCCGCTGGTGACTTCGGGGCGGAAGAACGAGTTGATGTTCGAGTAGTTGTTGAGCTGCATCGTGCGGGACCCGGCGGTGCCCCGCAGCGGCGTCGTGCAGCTCGCCGAGTAGGTCTGGAGGCCGAAGCGCACCGTGCTCTGGAGCTGACCGACCACGCCCTGGTCGGGGGCGGTGCCCGTGCGGCCGATGATCGCGTCCTTCGAAGCCTGCCAGCGCGTGCGGCCCCCACCGAAGTTCGAGTCCATCGAGCCCGAACGATCGACGACGAACATGATGTTCGGGATCACGCGCGCCGCGCCGACCTCGACCGTCGCGCAGGCCGGCGGCGCGGGCGGCACCACGATGCGGACCTCCTTCTCGAAGGCGATCGTCGAGTCGTTGAAGAGGACGCGGATCCAGAAGGTGAACGCCTGCGCGGTGGCGCTCGGCATCACGACGTCGTTGCGGAATGAGACCTCGAAGTTGGTGTCGGTGCCGGGCAGACAACCGCCGAACCGGTTGCCGCTGCGCGACTGACAGCTCCCGCGCGGGCCCCAGCTCGCGGCCACGATGTTCTCGACGAACTCGCGTTCGTCGAAGGTCGGCGTGGCCGGGTTGTCGACCGCGATGGCGCTGACGTCGACGCGCGAATAGTCCGCGAGGTAGCGCACCGCGTCCACGATCGCCTCGGACAAGCCGGTGCCGTTGCTGGGGATGCTGAACACGAAGGGATTGCCCGCCGCGTCGACCGAGTTGGTCGCGTAGGCGAGCCCGTTCAAATCCTGCATCGTCTGCGCCTCGCCGCCGGACGACTCGATGGAGATGACCTTGATGCCGCGCGCGACGAGCGCGTTGGTCACGTTGGTCCACGACTGCGCGGGGATCGCGAAGCCGGCTGCAGACGTGAACGGGTTGAGGTTCGACTCGAAGCCGATGTTGCCGCCGCCGAGGTTCACGTCGTCGACCCAGACCGTGTCGTCGCCCGTGCTGACGCTGCCGTCTTTCGTGTAGACGAGGGTGAGGTTGTGGACGCCCGGGCCGACACTGCGCGACCACTGAGTCCAGTTGATGCTACCCGAATACTGATTGACCTCGACCCCGTCGAGGAAGACGCGGAAGAAGTCCCAGCCGGCTTCGCTGCGAACTCGGTAGTAGAACGAGATCGTCGTGGTCGCGGCCAGCGTGAACGTCGCGTTCATCGCCGAGACGCCGTTGTCCCCGATGTCGGCCGCACGTGCAGACCAACTGCCCGAGCGGTCCTCGGAGTTCGTCCGCACCCACATCGCGGGCGTGGTGCTCACGTAGTTGTAGGCGGGGATGGTCCCGTTGTGGAACGGGGCGTCGGTGATGAGCACCACCACCGGGATCGCGTCCTCGCGGAAGCAGGGGTAACCCCAACGCGCGCCCGGGCAGGCGCCCTTGGGAGCGAGGAACGCGCCGTAGCCACCGCCCGTCGCGACCGCCCAGAGCGCTTGGCTCTGACTCTCCGGCCAGTCGTTGCCGTTGTGCAGCACGAGGCTGTTCACCGCGGTCTGCGCGGCCGCGACGCCGTCCGTGATGTCGAGAAGGTTGCGGTAGACGTCGTCCCCGGCCGATCCGTAGGGCGACACCGGGAAGTCGTCGTGGTAGCCGACGCCGAACCACGCGTCGGGGATCGAGCAGCGGATGGCGCCGATGACGCCTCCCGAGCAGCCACCGATCGTGCCGCTGGTCAGACCTGCGCGGAGGTTGTTGAGCTCACCACCCATCGAGCCGGTGGTGTCGACGAGGAAGTAGACGTCGACCGTGCGCACCTGCACGTCGATGATGCAGGGGTCCATCACCGCGGGGCCGTCGAACGGCAGCTCGTGGTAGATGCCCGGCGTCCCGGTGCCGGCGGGGCATCCGAAGAGCTCGGGCACGCCGGGGCTCGTGGGGCAGTCGTCCGCGATGTCCGGGACTCCGTCGCGATCTCGGTCCGCGCTGCTCGGCGTGCCGGTGGTGCTGGGCGGCAGACGAATGCCACCCGCGCCCGGGTCGTACTCGACGCCGTCGCTGTTGTCGTCGGTAAGGTCCGTATCGTCGGGACGATCGGTGCTGATGCGGCAGCCCGGGTCGCAGGCGTTGCACGGCTCGGGGCCGCCGATGAGCGCCGCGCTCGCGGAGCGATTCACCACCGAGAACGCCGGCAGCTCGTAGGTCTCGACGTGCTCGCACGTCCCCCACTGCCCGTCGACGCAGTAGCGCGTGCCCGTTCCACACACGTAGTTGCCGCCGCGAAGGCCGTGATCCACCCAACAATCGACCGGCTCTTCGTCCGGCTCACAGGGACAACCCTCGTCCGGCTCCGGGCAGAACGACCCCGCGTCGCTGGTGAGCACCATGGGCGGAGGGCGCGTGTTCTCCCCTGCCGGATCGGCGGGTTCGCGATCGCAGGCCACGATCGCGAACAACGAGAGGACGAGGCGCGCGCGGAGAGTCGAAGTCATGCTCGCGCGCGCTTTCTGCAAAGATCGTGACCAGACCTTCGGCGAGTTGCCACCCCCGAGATCGTTCGCGATTCCGTCGATCGACGGGTGACGATCTTCGTCGCTCCCAGAACGTTCTTCGGCACTCGACGACCGATCCCGAAACAATTTACTTGGTTCGGTCGCCTGAAGGCGACGCTCACGTGACGTCGGGTCGGTTTCATGGCGCCTCCGCCGAGACACACGTCGGAGCCCCGCCGCTCGCCGGCGAAGCGCACACCGCGCCGATCTCGCAGCTCGCGCTCGAGGCGCACGATCCACCCGCCGGCACGCACTCGCGCACGCCATCGCCCCAGAGGTCGGTGCAGGAGAAGCCTCCACCGCAATCCGACGGACCGTCGCACGGCCCTTGCGCCTGACACGCGAGCGCCTTCGCGATGGGGTCGTAGCCGCAGACTTCGCCGGGGGTGCTGCAATCGTCGTTGGTGTCGCAGGCCTCTCCGTTGCGGCGGCACTCCGCGAGCCCGTCACCGTCCACGTCGATGCAACTGAAGAAGGGTGGGCACGCACCCGAGAAGCTCTCGCACCGGCGGGAGACCGGTGTGCAGTACGAGCGCGACCACGAGTCGGCGTCGTTGCAGAAGAAGCCGAAAGGACACGGCGAGTCGCAGGTCAATCGACGATCCACGCATGCGCTCGCGTCGCACGAGAAGCCGAGCGGGCAGTCCCGCGAGTCCGTACAGCCGCCGGTCGGGTGCAGGCAGAGGTCGGCGACCGAGCCATCGAGCGCGGTCGCCGAGAAGCACGTGCTGCCGGCCGGACAGTCGCCGTCGACGACACACGCGTTGCCACCGGGTTGGCAGGTCGTTCGACCACACCCGTCGGGGATGCAGCGCAGACCCGCCGCGCACGAGGGCGACGCCTCGGGGTCACACTCCGGGACGTCGCAGAGGCAGAGGTCGAACACGCCGTCACCGCCGAAGCAGTCGGGACCGAACGTGTACGAGCCGCCGTCGAAGTTGCCCGAGTCGCGCAGGGCGGCGTCGCGTCCGGCGTCGACCACGACCGCCGTGTCGGGATCGGTCGAGCCATCGTCGATCGTCGCGTCGTCGAGGCCCGCGTCTTCGATCGTCGCGCCGTCGAAGCCCGCGTCGCGCATCCCACCGTCACGCGGCGTGGGCGGCGGGATCGCGTCGTCGCCGCATCCGATCGCCGCGACGAGCATCACGCTCGCGAGCCACGTCGCGTGTCCGCGGGCGTTGTGATCCGTCGCTCCGCGCGTCGATCGCTCGGTCATCACGAGAGACCTCTCGTCGAGCACGAGCTCCTTCACGACGTCCATCACGAGCCGCATCGAAGCCTCCGCGCGACGAGCTCGGTGCCGCCGTCTCCCGTGGGCTCGGCCCACGTCACCAAGATCGCGCCGTCGTTCCCGACCGCGACACGCACCGGCCCGCCGTCCGCGGTGGTCGGATCGAGGTTGGTCAGCGCAGTGCGCTCGCCGTTCGTGGTCACGAGCGCGAGGCGGATCGTCGGACCTTCGAGGTCGGTGTCGGACGTCGCGCGGAACGCGACCGCGTAGCCGCCCGCGAACGCCGCGACGCCCGGCGAGTGCCCGCGACTCGTGCCGGGCGTGACGACCGTCTCGAGCCCCGCCGCACCTCCGGTCGCCGCGCTGAGCGGACGAAAGCGGACCTCTTGGCGCGAGCCACCGCCCGCCACGTCGACGTCGAACACCACCGCGAGCTGGCCCGCCGGCGTCTGCGCGACGGAGACCACGCCGGCCGCGTTCGCCTGCGTGCTCACCGTCTGCACCGCGCCGCTCGCCGTCGCGTCCGCGTCGAGCGGTCGCGCGACGATCGACGCGCCTTCGTCGGCCGCGCGCGCCCACACCACCACGCTGCCGTCACCACGCGCCGCGATCGCAGGATCGTTCGCGGGCGGATCCGTGATCGACGCGACGCTCCCCTGCACCGCGCCGTCCGCCCCGAGCCGCACCGCTTGAAGCCGCCGCGTGCTCGCGAGGACCTCTTCTTCCACGAAGGTCGCGACCACCGACGTGCCGACGCGCGCGAGCGCGAGCCGATCGTGCACGTGCCCCGCACGCGCAGCGGAGATCACGCGGGCGTCGCCGTTCGGGTTGCCCATCGCGTCGAGCGCACGGGTGACGACCTCGAAGCCGCGTCCGTCGTTGTCGTGCCAGCCCGCGACGAAGCCGTCGCCCGTCGCGACCAACGCGGGCGCGCGCTCGCTCGCAAAGTTGTCCGTGATCGGGATCGGCGCGCTCGGCGCCCCGGTCGACGGCACGTGCCGCGCGAGCACGTCGTCGAACCCTCCCTCGTTGAGGGTGTAGAGCACCACGAACCCCGCGCTCCCGGCGGCTACCGCGACGTGCCGCACCCCCGTCCGCGCGTCCGAGCCGAGCACGATCCGGTCGTCGTCCGTCGTCACGCAGTCCGTGGGGATGGACGTCCCGGCGTCGTCCGAGACACCGCTGTCCTCGAGCGGGGTCTCCCCGTCCGGCGACGCTCCACCGTCCTCCACGGCGCCACCGTCAGGTCGCGAGGCGTCGAACCCGATCGGCGGAGGGACGTCGTCGTCGCCACATCCCCAAGCCAAGAGGAGCGCCAGTGCGCAAGTCCGGTACACCCCGATACCGTACCGTATTAGCGGCATCGTGCAACTTACGTGGAATCCCTGGAGGGATAGGCGAGGATACCACCGCACCGTCGGAGCTACCTCGAGCGCTGCAAGCGCCACATGGTCTGATCGCGCTCGCGTTCGCGTGCGATCGTCGCCGCGCGGCGATCTTCCTGATGACGCCGCTCGGACACGACGACACGCGACCGGGCACTCCCTCGGCGACGTTCGTGAGCGCATCGCTCGAAGCGACCGATCAGCCGAGCGGCAGACGATCGGCACCGATCGTGAGGCGCATCGACGGCGCGACCGGCGGCTTCGCGCGCAGCCCCGGCACCCACGTGCGGTAGGCGATCAAGAAGCGACGCACGTAGTCCTCCGCGTCGGCGTCCGAGAGACCGGGCTCGCCCGCAGCACGTCGTCGGCGCTCCGCTTCGACGCGGAAGTCGACCACGTCGTCCGTGCGCGCGAGGTCGAGGTGCACGAAGGCGTGCAGGCGTCGGTGCCACGCGTCGTACGATGCGAGCGCGCGATCGGGCGCTTCGAGGTGCGGGTCGTCGTAGGGTGGACCCACCGGCGCGAAGCCGAGCATCCAGCCTTCGAGGATCACGAGATCGATCGGACCTTCGACCTCGGGCCACACCGACTCGACGTGCCGATCGCCGCGACCGCCGTGCGCGCCCTTGTCGTAGCGAGGGATCCGCAGACGCTCGCCCGGACTGAGCGCGACGAGCGCGTCGAGGGTGCGCGCGCCGAGCGCGACGTCGTGGGTGCCGGGATAGCCGCGATGCTCCAGGTAGGGCGAGCCCGGATGCGCGGCCGCGAGCGCGCGTTGCTCGGCGTGCGTGAGGTAGAAGTCGTCGATCGAGATCGCGACCGCGCGCAGGCCTGGAGCACCGGGATCGGAGAGCGCGAGGCCCTCCACGAGCTGCGCGGCGAGGGTCGACTTGCCGGAGCCCTGTGGCCCCGAGAGCCCGAGCACTCGTGCGCCGGCCTCGTGCACGCAGGCACGCGCGTAGTCGAGGGTCGGGAGGATCAGCGTGTCGACACGACACGCGCGGACGTCGGGCGGGTCGTCGAGCGCGGTGAGGAAGTGCTCGCGGAGGGTCGCGGACATCGGCCGAGGATGCGGGAACGGCCGGAGGCGGGGAAGGATCCCTCGCGCGCGCCTGCGCTTTGCTCGACGCGGGGCCCCCACTCGCGTATCCGTCGGCCGTGGAGAACTTCCGCATCCAAGGCGGCGCGCGGCTCGAAGGCACCGTGCACATCAGCGGCGCCAAGAACGCAGCGCTCCCGATCCTCTCCGCGGCGCTGCTGGCGGACGGAGAGCACGTCTTCCGGAACGTCCCGGATCTGATGGACGTGCGCACGATGGCGAAGCTGCTCCGCACGATGGGGCTCGACGCGTCGATCTCGGGCTCGGTGGTGGAGATCACGAGCCGGCCGGTGAACGAGCCGGTCGCGCCCTACGAGCTCGTGAAGCAGATGCGCGCGTCAGTGCTGGTGCTCGGGCCGCTCGTCGCGCGCTACGGGCGCGCGAGCGTGTCGTTGCCGGGTGGCTGCGCGATCGGCGCGCGCCCGATCGATCAGCACCTCAAGGGCCTCGAGGCGATGGGCGCGAAGGTCGAGCTCAGCCACGGCTACGTGCACGTGACGGTGCCGAGCGGGCGGCTGCAGGGCGCGGAGCTCGTGCTCGACATGCCGACCGTGACCGGCACCGAGAACCTCATGTGCGCGGCCGCGCTCGCGAAGGGCCGCACCACGATCGTGAACGCCGCGCGGGAGCCGGAGATCGAAGAGCTCGCGCGCGTGATCAACAAGATGGGCGGTCAGGTCGAGGGTGCAGGCACCGACGTGATCACCATCCTGGGCATGGAGGCGCTGCAGCCGGTCGATCACGCGATCATCGCGGACCGCATCGAGGCGGGGACCTTCATGGCGGCGGCGGCGGCGACGCGCGGGAACGTGTTGCTCGAAGGCGTGACCTTCGAGCACCTCGAGGCGGTCGCGGCGAAGATGCGGCAGGCGGGCATCGCGATCGAGCGCGAGGGCAACGGGCTGCGCGTGGTGGCGGACAAACGCGCGCGCGGCGTCGACATGACGACCGCGCCGCATCCGGGGTTCCCGACCGACATGCAGGCGCAGTTCATGGTGCTGATGACGACCGCGTCGGGTCAGTCGCGCATCGTCGAGACGATCTTCGAGAACCGCTACATGCACGTGCCGGAGCTCAACCGCATGGGCGCGGACATCGCGATCTCGGGGCGCACCGCGACGGTGCGTGGCGTCTCGACGCTGCAGGGCGCGCAGGTGATGGCGACCGATCTGCGCGCGAGCGCGAGCTTGGTGATCGCGGGGCTCGTCGCGGAGGGCGTGACGGAGGTGCTGCGCGTCTACCACATCGATCGCGGCTACGAGCGCATCGAGGCGAAGCTCGCCGCGCTGGGCGCGCAGATCGAGCGGGTGCCCGGTCATGCGTGACGACGTCACCGAGTCGAACGCGACGCGCGCGGGCCAGAAGCGACGCAAGGCGACCCAGGCGCGCGAGCCGGAGCCGAGCGCCCCGCCGCAGCCGGTGGTCGTCGCGGTGCCGAAGGGACGCGTGCTGGAGCAGCTCGTGCCGCGGCTCGCGGCGGCGGGCTTCGACACCGACGTGCTCACCAAGAGCACGCGGCAGCTCATCCGCACCGACGAGGCGCGCCACATCCAATGGCTGATGCTCAAGCCCGACGACGTGCCGACCTACGTGGAGTACGGCGCGGCGGACGTGGGTGTGGTCGGGCGCGACGTGCTGCTCGAGCGCGAGTACGACCTCTACGGGCCGCTCGACCTCGGCATCGGGCGCTGCAAGCTCGCGGTGGCCGCGCATCGACGCGCGCCCTACCCGCCGCCGCCCGGCGCGCTCCTGCGGGTGGCGACGAAGTTCCCGAACGTGGCCACGCGGCACTTCAAGAGCCGCGGCATCGCGGTGGAGATGATCTTCGTGCAGGGCTCGGTGGAGCTCGCGCCGCTCACGGGCTTGGCGGACGTGATCGTCGACATCGTGGAGACGGGCGAGACGCTGCGGCAGAACGGCCTCGAGGTGGTCGAGGACATCTGCGAGGTGAGCTCGGTGGTGGTGGCCAACCGCGTGGGGCTCAAGCTCAAGCGCGCGGCGATCGCGCCGCTGCTGGAAGCGCTCGCGAAGGACGTTTGAGCGCCGGTTCGAGATTCCGATTCGAGATCTGAGATCTCGATCGGGATCCGAGTCGGAGCGCTCGTTCGGGATCGGATTCGAAGCTCGCGCTCGAAGCTCGTCCGCTCCGAACGCTACAGATCTTCCGACAGCGACTGCCGATACACGATCTGCACCTCGTCGAAGCCGAGCTTGGCCATCGCCTTGCGGGTGCCGGTGTTGAAGGGCCAGGTCATCGTCTCGACCACGCTGCAGCCGAGGGTTCGGAAGTGCGCGAAGAGCGCGTCGACGAGCTTGCGGCCGACCCCGAGGCCGCGCGCGTCGGGCTCGACGTACCAGTCGCCGAGGATGCCCTTGCGGCTGAGCACCCGGCGCGGGTCGTGCTCGACCATGCCCGTCACGTAGCCGAGCACCCGACCGTTGGCGCCTGCGCTCGTGTCGACCGCGACGAAGATCGTCGTGCCCGGGCTCCGCAACATCGCGTCGACGTCCTCGCGCAGTACGTTCTCGAAGTCGCGGTACGCGTAGAGGATCTCGAGCCCGTCCGGCATCAAGGCGCTGCGGTGCTCGAGGTAGAGCGCGCGGTGGAAGCGCTGGATGGTGTCGCGGTCGGCCAGCTCGGCCCGCCGCAGCGCGATGGTCATGGTGCTTCCACGATACGTGGCGCGCGCGCGGGGGGTGGAATTTGCGGAGAGGTCTCCGCGATCAGCGGACCAACGCGATCGTGCGTCCGTCCACCACGAGCTCCACCGCGTTCGTCGGCGGCTCGAAGACGTAGACGAGCTCCCCACCGTGCGCGAGCTCGAGCTTGCCGACGTCCACGCGCGCGACCGGCAAACCTTCCGCGTCCAGCGCGACACCACGCAGGCGAAGACCGGGCAGACGCCGCACGCGCCGCACGGACTCCCGCGTGCCTTCCGGTCCGATCGTGACGAAGCGGTGCGCGCGCGGGGTCTCGAAGCGCAGCGCGTACTCCGCGCGGAGGTCCGCTTGGCGCTCGAACATCGCGTTCCACGTGTAGTCGCTCACCCACTGGGGCTCACAATAGCCCAGCAGATCCGAGTGATCCTCGGGGTCGAGGAAGGATCCGTCGCGTGGATCCCAGCCCCAGACGCCGATGCTTCCGTCGGAGTACGGGTACTCGTCGTCGGTGCCGCTGGTGCCGCAGGGCGCGTGGAAGCGGCCGTGCAGGTGGCCGAGCTCGTGCGCGAGGGTGCCGATGGTGTCGAGATCGCCGAAGCCGACGCCCGAGCCGACGCGGGTGCCGTCGACCGTCGCGACGTAGCTCTGACCCGTCACGCAGCCGCCGAAGGTCGACGCACAGTACGAGCTGCGCGTGCCGTGCGGCGACATCAGGCCGTACCAGTACTCGTGCTCGGGCGCGCCTTCCTCGTCGCGCAGCTCGATCAACGTCTGATTCACGTCACCCCAATCGACGTTGTTGTTGAAGCGGTTCGACCACGCCCACGGCACCACCGCGTGCACCTCGATCGTGACCTCCGCGTACGGAAAGCGGCTCGTGAGCTCGGCCCGCATGCGCGCGAGCTGTGCCTCGCTGGTGTCGGGCAGGCGGCCGCTTCCGTCGGTGTCGTAGCGGAAGGGCACCAGCACGAGGTGGAGCGGCGTCGTCGTCTGCGCGCCGAGAGCCGCCGTAGATCCGTCGCGGGGGAAACGCGCGTGCGCGACGTCGGCGCCGCCGCCGCTCGTCTCTTCGAGGCGCACCGAGAAGCGCGCGCTCGGGGCGATCGCGCGGCCGGGCACGCGGATCGAGAAGACGCTGTCGGGGCGCGCGTCGTCCGCGGGCAAGCTCGGGGTGCGCGCGTCGACGAAACGTTCGCCGTCGATCGTGACGACCGCCGCGACGGAGCGGGCGGTCCAGCCCGCGCGCGCGACCGCGTGCACGCGGAAGAGCACGTCACGTCCGGCGACGATCGCGCGTGGGCCCGCGACCTCGACGCCGTCCTCGACGAGGGGGATCGCGACCGCTTGGAAGGCGTCGACGCGATCGACCTCGAGCTCGGCGACGAGCGCGCCCGGTGGGCCCGAATCGCGGCCAGCGTCGTCGTCGGGGAGGTCGGCATCGTCGGGCGATGCCGCGTCGAAGGGCGCGGCGTCGAGCGGTGCCGCGTCGAGAGGCGGGCCCGCATCTCGGTTCGAAACCTTTCCACCGCCGCAGCCGAGCGCGAGCGCGAACGAGACGACGAGGGAGCGACGGACGAACCAAAGCGCAGGGAGCGTCACGCACCACGACTCTGCAACCGGTGTGCGCAGGTGAGAAACGTCCGCTCTCGCCGCACGCGACCACGATCTTCGAGGATTCGCGCGACGCGAGCTCGGGCGGTGGCTATCCGCGCAGCCGCCCCACGAGCCCCCACGGGGCCTGTCGACCCGAGCGAGAGCGAGGGGTTCGGTGTCCGCCGAGGTCCGTCTCCATCTCGGTCTCGGTCTCG